>JAJDXD010000150.1 GCA_022823405.1 Gammaproteobacteria bacterium | reverse complement strand
ATTTAGGTAAATCATGCTTTGGTGGCGACAATCGCACTTGAAGTCTGAGATGAATCAACGCAGTCGTCTCTCAAATAAATCATGTCCAAGCAACCAAACATTGTCGTCAATTCACCCGGTGCCAGAACATATTTCGGGTTGAAATTCGGGTTCTTTTTCAAAAAGTTTTTATTAAATGTCTTCATGAGAAAATACCCACCAGGCACCAGCGCATCACAGATATTGTCAGATAACTCTCGATTCAAGTAGTTAAAGCAGATGATCGCGTCTAGACTTTGTGACGGCAGTCGAAAGTCAGTCAAATCGGCTACGATTGGGTAAACTGCCAAACCTCTGAATTTTGCTTCATTAGCACTGCGCTGCAGCGCAATTCGACTGCAGTCAATCGGAATCACATAGCAGCCCTGGGCAGCAAGAAGCAGTGAGTGCCGACCCCGTCCACTCGCTAGGTCGACGATCCGCTGATCAGGCTTGAACAGTTCCAAATAATCAATCAGAAACGGGTCTGGTTTTGGAACTTCGGTGTTTTCTCGCTTGCGATACCTGTCGTCCCAGCGAATGGCATCATCAGACACCGGACAATCTCAGAATTCGGTGTTGAATGGCTGTACCGTTACCATTTCACCCGCATCGACATTTCCCCACTCGAGTGGCAGCACGATATAACAATTTGCTTTGCTCATCGACGTCAATACACTGGAGTTCTGGTTTCCGGTTGTCTCTACAAATGCCTTTCCGTTTTTGTCGTAGAACAGAACCCCTCGTTGAAATTCAAGCCTTCCGGGAGTTTTGAATATCGGGTTTGCACATCGCGCTGAAATTTCCAGTGGTTTGACTTGATTTTCTCCCTTGAGTTTTTTAAGCGCAGGTTTGACAAATTTGTCGAAGGTTACGACAACAGAAACGGGATTGCCAGGCAAACCAAAAAACCAACTATTTTTGATCTTGCCAAATGCCAGCGGTCGGCCGGGGCGCATGGCAACTTTCCAAAGTTTTAATTCACCTAGAGTCTCAAGAGCCTGTCTGACAAAATCGGAATCCCCAACTGATGCGCCCGCCGTGGTGATAATGACATCCGCTTCTTCTGCACCTTTTGCCAGAGCTGCAACTGTGTCATCCAGCTTGTCGCGCACCACACCCAGATCAATTGACTGGACATGGACGCCATCAAGCAAGGCGAAAAGTGTATAGCGATTGCTGTCGTAAACATCGCCGACGCGAAGTGACTCGCCTACACTACGAAGTTCGTCACCCGTTGAACAGAATGCAACTTTCGGTGTTCGTTTGACCAGGATGTTCTTGCAGCCAACCGAAGCCAGAAGGCCTAACTCGGCCATACCAATCGCTTGGCCCTCACGGACGGCTATTTCACCTGCCGATATATCTTCACCCGCGTTTCGAACATATTGACCTTTTTTATGATCACGCCGAGTAACCACGTATTCGTTTTCCTTCTCGCAGTCCTCTTGCATGAGTACAGTATCAAGTTGATCTGGAACCACTCCACCTGTGAAAATGCGGATGCATTCACCTGATTTGAGATTCCCTAGGTAAGGACTGCCAGCTGCTGATGTGCCAACTAACTTTAAGCGTGAAAGGTCTCCTTTGACAGAAAGGTCAGCGAACTGACAGCCATAGCCGTCCATCGCCGAGTTTCGATGGCCTGGAACATCCAAACTTGCAGTGATGTCCTCCGCTGCCACTCTGTGAAGCGCCTCTCGAATCGGTACGCGTTCAATTTGACTGATTGGTTCGATGTTCGATAGGATTTCCGCTAGCGCAGTTTCATAGGGAGTTGATGGCAAATCACACGCATCAACTTTAGCAGAGGGTTGAACCATTTCAGTCTGACTCACGTTTCCAGTGCCCGGACCGACCGCCAGATTTTTCGATCAGTTGAACCTTTTCGATGACCATGCCCCGGTCTACTGCTTTACACATATCGTAAACAGTCAAGAGTGCCACTTGAACAGCAGTCAGCGCTTCCATCTCAACTCCCGTTCTGTCTTTTGTCTTGACAGTCGCACGGCAGTGGACGACTGAGCGATTAGGCTGGCATTCCAGATTAACTGCTACGTGAGTCAAAGACAGCGGATGGCATAGGGGGACAAGATCCGCGGTCCGTTTTGCAGCCATAATGCCAGCGAGTTGGGCTACCGCAAGAACATCGCCTTTCTTGTTCTGGTTGGAAGTAATCTGAACCAGTGTTTCCTCTGACATGCGGATATACCCGTCTGCAATAGCTTTTCGTTCGGTTTCCTGTTTGTCACCGACGTCAACCATGTGGGCATCGCCCTGCTCACTGAAATGTGTAAATTCGTTCAAATGGAAAGTTAGGTCTCTTAGCGATGTCTGATAAATCTTATAAATGATATAACTTTAAAGTATGGACGATTCCACGCTCTTGCGCTACAACCGGCAGATTATGATGCCTCCGGTTGGCATCGAAGGTCAGCAGAAGATTATGGAATCCACGGTACTCATCGTGGGACTCGGAGGTCTTGGATCACCCGTTGCGATGTATCTGGCATCAAGTGGCGTTGGACACCTGGTGCTCAATGATTTTGATGAGGTTGACCTTTCCAACCTTCAACGACAGATTGTCCATACAACCGTTTCAGTCGGAAAGCCGAAAGTGGAATCAGCGATTGAAACTCTGAGGGCCTTAAATCCAGAAATCAGGTTAACGGGGCTCAATAGGAAACTCAATCGCGAAGAGATATTCGAACAGGTTTCCAGTGCGGATGTTGTGGTTGATGCCACAGATAATTTCGATATACGATTTGCGATCAATGAGGCTTGTGTCAAAACTCGAACTGCGCTGGTTTCGGGTGCAGCGATTCGCATGGAAGGGCACTTGATTGTTTATCGGGCAGATCTTGATGACAGTGCTTGCTTTCGTTGTCTGTACAGCCCGGAAGATGAGCCACAGGAACGCTGTAGTGAGACCGGAGTATTGGGGTCCCTATGTGGAACAATCGGATCGCTGCAAGCAACCGAAGTACTAAAAATCATTGCGAATCTCGGTCCCGCAACGTATGGCAGACTTGTACTGTTTGATGCCGCTCGAACAGAATGGCAGGAAGTACGAATTCACAAAGACCCATCCTGCCCAGTCTGTGGAAATGCATCCCATATTCTGCAAGCAGCTACGTAGTCGCTCAATTTAATCCTCAATAAGGAGAATTCAATGCCTGCTGTTGAATCGAAAATGATTGAACTCGGAACAATCGCTCCAGAGTTTACCTTACCCAATACCAATTCAAACTATCCTGACCATTCGGTCTCGCTTTCAGATTTTTCAGATTCAAAAGGCATTCTCATCGCATTCATTTGTAACCATTGTCCCTACGTTGTTCAGATAAAGTCAGGTTTTGCTGAGTTCGCTAGGGAGTATCAGAAAAAAGGAATTACCGTCTTTGCGATCAGTTCCAATGACGTTTCTACTCATCCGGCTGATGGACCAGAGAATATGGCGGCAGATGCTTTACGCTACGGGTACAGTTTTCCCTATCTGTATGATGAGTCTCAGGCTGTTGCCCGCGCCTACGATGCACAATGCACTCCCGACTTTTTCCTATTCGATTCCGAGAACAAACTGGTATATCGGGGACAGTTTGATGGTAGTCGGCCAGGTAATGACGTAGCGGTGACTGGCGTTGATCTTCGCATGGCTGCTGATGCTCTTCTAACAGGTCAACTGGTATCACAAAATCAGATCGCCAGCCTCGGTTGCAGCATCAAGTGGAAAGCATGAATCACCTGAATTGGATCCTGATTCATTGATAAAAGATCTGACAGAGTCTTAACCATACGGGAATAATTGAAAGGTCATGGAACTGGAAAGCGCATCGCACGCAATTTCCATTGAGCATTCGCTGGTCCTTGTTTATGGGGGTGCCGCGATTTTGGGTACTATCGCACTGATTGCCCGTCAGGTATTGCCTGTTGTCTATATCTTTTTAGGCGCTTTGATCGGTCCAGGTGGATTCAAGCTGATTCCAGATTTGGCGATTGTCGATGAGTTAGCCAATATTGGAATCATTTTCCTGCTATTCCTGCTGGGTATGGATTTGTACCCGCAAAAATTACTCAAGATTTTTCAGTCTGTCACTGTTGTTACTGCGGCAACCTCTGTAATTTTTTTCGGGTTGGGTTTTGCAGTCGCCTTTCTCTTCGGTTTCACAATCGTTGAGGCAGTTGTGACGGGTGTCGCGACGGGTCTTTCCAGCACAATTATTGGAATTAAACTACTACCGACGACAGTTTTGCATCATCGGCATATCGGCGAGTTAATGATCGGTGTCCTCCTGTTGCAGGACCTGCTCGCGATCATGGCGTTGATCGCAATTGAGGAACTTGGGCAACACGCAGAATTCGGATTGACGGTGCTTCGGCCATTAATTACTTTACCGTTCTACATTTGGCTGGCCTTTCTGCTCGAACGATTTGTCATTCGAATTCTGCTTCAAAAATTTGATCAAATTCATGAGTATCTGTTTTTGATGACCATTGCCTGGTGCCTTGGTATGGGCTACATCGCAACACTATTTGGGCTGTCTCACGAAATTGGTGCGTTTGTTGCTGGTGTAGCCTTGGCGGCATCACCGATTGCTCGTTTTATTGCAGAGCGTCTGCATGCAATTCGAGATTTCTTTCTCGTACTGTTTTTCGTCGCCGTAGGTGCGCATTTTGATAGTGGCGCATTTGCTGATGTAGTTATTCCATCTCTAGTATTGGCGTTATTGGTACTGGCGATCAAGCCAGTTGCCTATCGCTACTTTTTTGGATTTATTGGGGAGCGAAGAAAGACGGGATGGGAGTGTGGATTTCGGTTGGGACAATTGAGTGAATTTTCCATTTTGATTGTCTTCATTGCGAGTGCTTCTGGTGTAATCAGTGCGATGGTTGCTGATTTTCTGCTTGTTGCAACTGTGTTGACGTTTGTCGGGTCCTCGTATCTCATTGTGTTTCGCTACCCGTCACCAGTCGCGGTTTCTGACCGGTTAAGGCGCGACTGAACGCACTCAATATCGATGTCCGACAATTCCAACGGTACCGAGACCATCGTCGTTGCCGGTGCCGGCTATACTGGTCAACGCTTGTTGAAACTGCTGACCAGTCAGGCCTCGCGAATTGTTGCACTGTCCAAAGCTTCGAATTTGACGTTGTCTGGCGTTGATTCCATTCAAATCGACTTTGACTCAAATTCCCCCACCCGTGTTGAAGTTGGAAAGAATGCGCGCGTCTGTTACTTTATTCCTCCGGGTATTGATAGCGCACCTGAGGCAAGAATAGAGAAATTTTTTGAGAAAGTGTTGGACAGTCTTCCTGTTCGGGTGGTGTTGATCAGTACCACCGGTGTCTATGGCAATTGTGATGGTGAGTGGGTTGACGAAACATGGCCATTGAATCCGCAGACAGACCGGGCATTGCGACGGTTTATTGTGGAGAAGTACTGCAGTAGTTGGGCAGAAAGACATGGCGTAAGTCTAGCGATACTACGCGTGGCGGGAATTTATGGACCCGGGCGAGTTCCGACCGAACGGCTTCGGCAGGGATTCGTATTGACGAAGAGTCAATCAGGAGGTTTTTCAAACAGAATTCATGTAGACGATTTGGCAGCGATTTGCGCTGCCGGATTGGCTGGAGATGCGACTGGTGCATTTAATGTGTCGGATGGTCACCCGCTGCGCTATCGCGATTACTTTGACCTGGTAGCGGATGTCTGGGGCTTACCCAAGGCTGAGAAGGATAGTGAGAATGAATCTCGCGACCCGATCAGCCCGACAATGAGATCGTATCTGCGCGAATCAAGAAAAATTGTCAATCGAAAATTGCTTGAGAGTTTTTCAATTGAGTTGCAGTATCCACATCCACGTCAGGGATTGATAGCCTGTCGGGAAGCGGGTTGAATGTGGGGTAACCCTTTTCACCAATATGGTGAACTGTTTGATTTGGCAAGTTTACCAATTCCGGATTTGTTGCACAGAGTAATTGCGAATTGGTCAGCGGAGTGAGTGACTAACTTTGGTTGCAACCTCTTGTCCAGAGGCGTAGGCACCAGCAACAGTCGCCCACATTGAAGAATGACACGCCTCGCCAGCAAAGAAAATCCTTTCCGCGACAGGCTCATTAAGAGTCGTTCTCATTTGAAATGCTCCGGGTTCAGCACTGGCGTAAGATCCGAGCGTATATGGGTGCTCCAGCCAGGCTGAAGCTGTGCCTTTGATGAAGTTCTTTCTGATTGAACTGCCAAATATCTCAACCAACTCACCCAGAGCATAATCGATGCAGGCTTCCTCACCGCGGGGAATGAGTTCTCGAGCAAGATTGCCGCCGATATCGCAGAATGTCAGGCCCGAGTTGCAGATATTAGCCAGTGCACCAAATCCTTCTCTCGTGCTATCGGGCATGCGGATGATGTAACTGTCGGGCTGTCTGAGGCAACTGTCTTCGGTGAATTGGAGAACGACATGTTCATAACAACCCATCGAAACTGCATGGAACGCTTCCTGTTTGGCGATTGGTAGATTGGGAGAAAACTGAATTCCGCCACCGGATAGGGTACCTGTGGACACGGTGACAATCACTGCACGGGTGCCAATGATCCCCCGATTCGTTTTGACTTTCAGACGATCTCCCGACCAGTCAATCGAATTGACTTTAGTCTTGAGCGAAACCGGCACTTTGGCTCCATAATGCGAAACAATCGTTCCAAACCCTTGCCGACAAAACCAGTCAGAATCACCGAGCGGTCCAGAAAATTCGAAAACAGAGAACTCATGAATTTCCTTTCCAATAATCCACGGACCGTAAATGAAATCGGAAATCCTTTCGGAGGACAGCGAAGCTGTCGCATCGGCTACTGAAATATCGTGATTGCTGTCAATTGCCTGTTGAATGGCAGACCAATATTCGTCGTGGGAATTTTGAATCGCCGAAAACCCATTCGGTTGTCTCTGATTTTGCTTATAGAGGCTGAAGTTCCTGGCATCTGGGTAGAGATCAAACCCATTGTTCTTGCCATATTCAAGAAAAAAGTTCCTATCTCCATAGTGCAGCCAGTGTGCGCCAACATCATAAGGAACGCCAAATGTTTCCAGATCTGTCCAGCAGCGACCACCAATACGTTCAGTAGCTTCGACAACGATGACTTCCAGACCCTTACCAATCAGCGTGTAGGCGGCAGAAATCCCCGCTGCGCCTGCGCCAACTACGACAACATCAGTGTGACTGCCCAAGCGTAGATCTCAGAAACTGAAGGGATGAAAGAGATGCGTTGCCAGTCTTGCCGCCAATTCGAAATTAGACGTTGGCAGCAGTCTGGTTTTTTACTTCTGACACTGCTTTATCGAGTGTGTCTTGACTTGCCAAATAGAAGTGTTCAATGGGCTTCAGTTCATCATCCAATCTGTAAACGAGCGGAATGCCGGTTGGGATGTTCAACGAAGTAATGTCCTCATCAGATACATTATCCAGATACTTGACGAGGGCTCTCAAGCTATTGCCATGAGCAACGATAAAAACCCGCTTGCCGCTGAGAATCAAGGGTCGCACCGATGACTCCCAATAGTGAACCACTCTTTTGAACGTGTCTGCCAGGGATTCGGTTGCTGGAAGTTTGTCCAGTGACTGATACTTGGCGTCTGCTCGTAAGTGTTCCTGATCTGGTAATTCCATCTCGGGCGGTCGAACTGCGTATCCGCGTCGCCAGCGAAGAACCTGTTCTTCTCCGTGCAGCTGCGTCATTTCGCTCTTGTTCAGACCCTGAAGTGCACCGTAGTGTCGTTCATTGAGATGCCAGTGTTTTTGAACTGGAATCCATACCTGATCAAGCTCGTGCAACACAATCCATAAAGTATGAATGGATCGTTTAAGTAAAGATGTCAGCGCAATATCAAATTGATATCCGCCTTCAGCTAGTACTTTACCAGCTGATCGCGCTTCCTCGATGCCAAGTTGAGAAAGATCGACATCAACCCAGCCAGTGAATCGGTTTTCCAGGTTCCACTGACTTTGTCCGTGTCGTAGAAGTACAAGTCTATGTGACATCGGTCTCCACTAAATGCATGAGTTTTTCAACGAGATTCCGTAATGCTTTTCCCCGATGACTGATTTCGTTTTTATCATCGGGAGGTAACTCCGCCAGTGTACACTGCCTATCCTGCAACCAAACCACTGGGTCATAACCAAACCCAAAAGTGCCTTGTACCTTGTGATGAATCACACCATCCAATGTACCTTGAGCAATGACAGGGGCAGGGTCGAATTCATGCCGAAGGTACACCATGGTGCAGCGAAACCGACAGCTGCGGTCCGTTCCCTCGACTCCCTCCAGTTTGCCCAACAGTTTTTCGATGTTCTTTTTATCATTTGCATCCGGTCCAGAATACCGAGAAGAAATCACCCCGGGTTCGCCGCCTAGAATGTCCACTTCCAATCCTGAATCATCAGCGATAGCAGGCAGCCCACATTTCGCAGTCGCATGACGGGCTTTAATCAGCGCATTTTCAATAAAAGTTGGTTTGTCTTCGACTGCTGAGCCGATATTGAATTCCGATTGGGCAACGATTTCAATTGATGAGGTTGCCAGCATTCGGCTGATTTCATCAATTTTGCCAGGGTTGTCACTGGCGAGGACAATTCTCTTTTTCACACCGAGAGTGCCTCTTTTTGTAGTTCGGTGAGTTGTAAAACGCCAGACTGGGCAAAAATGGCCATTTCATTCAATTGATCCAATGTAAAGACTTTTCCTTCTGCAGTGCCCTGAACTTCGACAATCTCTCCATGATCTGTCATCACAAAATTCATATCCGTCTGGGCAAATTGATCTTCGCTGTAATCGATATCCAGACAGATTGCATCATTGACAATTCCAACTGATACTGCCGCAACCTGATGAAGCACAGGGTTGTTTGTAATATCACCTCGTTTTATTAGTTGATTGATAGCGTCGACAAGCGCAACATAACCACCAGTGATCGAAGCGCAGCGAGTGCCGCCATCCGCCTGCAATACATCGCAGTCAATCGTAATGGTCCGCTCTCCTAGTTGGTCGAGCGCGACACAGGATCGAAGACTTCTGCCGATCAGTCGTTGAATTTCGAGTGTACGGCCACCTTGCCGCCCACGGGCAGCTTCACGAGAGCTTCGAATCTGGGTTGAACCGGGCAACATACTGTATTCACCTGTAATCCAACCTTGATTTTTACCTCGAAGATGGTAGGGAACACGGTCATCAGAACTCGCTGTGCACAAAACGATCGTATCACCAGCTTCCATCAACACTGATCCGAGTGCGTTCTTGGTATAGTTTCGAGTGATTCGAGCGGGACGCATTTCGTCCTGACTTCGCCCATTAATTCTTGCCATTTTTCAATATGAATAATTGATGTTGGAATTTATCGGTGAAACGGGTAGCTGTGAATCTATATTGTTTCGAACACTTCGCCCGAATCGAGCATCTTCAGTCATCCCATGCTAATCTGCTGCGACATTACCACAATACTGCACAGGACTAAATTCGATCAGACAGCCTTGTGATGAGTTTCATATATGAAATTGTTGGCTGATCGTTCTCATAGGCAGCAACACCCTGTACCATTTATATCGGTACCGATTGACTCACCATTATCAGTTATACCTTTATTGAGGATTCAGGCAATTTCGCTTGGAAAAGAATGCGATGCGCGAGACACGCCATCTGCAACGCAAGGCACAAAACACCTGTGCAGACCTACCAAACGCCATCCCAGGCCGGTAAAGATTCAAAGACGGTGATAACCGCTGTCACGCGGAAACTGTCCAGCTTCATCTGGGATATCGGCTGTCATGAACTGCATCGGATAGACACAGCCAGGCCTAGTGTAAACATCGAATCAGCAAATTTGCGGATCTGGTCGAATATTCCTCGTTCATTCTATGTTGGCTCGCCAGCCAATGGCCAGCGAAGACCCACGCTGTTAGACCGAGGCAATTCAGAGACGCAATCTGGTCATGTGGTAACCAACCCACGCATATCAGATTGGCGACTCAAACCATGTTCCTGATTCGCATCCTTTGTTGGCCTTGCTTAATGGTATCGTAAATGAAACTGTAGCGGACAGACAGGTTAAATCATGTCAGAATGTGGTTTGATTCATCTCGGCATGAATTGATTACTTCACCCAAAGTTCCCAATTGACAGCATCTCTATCGTTTAAAGTTTGAGTACCGAACTGTCACTGCAACACTCCGTTGACATAATTGAACTTACTTTCATTGCCGTTAGAATCACGTACCACCCATAGTCCGTGCCGTTTCCCATTAACATAGGAACCTTCGCCAACATCGCCACTTGAATTGCGTACCACCCATCGCCCTTGTGCCTCCCCTTCAACAAAAGTTCCTTCGCTAACCTCACCGCTCGAACTGCGCAACACCCAGTGCCCATGTCGCTTCTGGTCAACATAGGGACCTTCGTACACATCGCCATTCGTTAACTGCTCCACCCAGCGTCCGTGTATCTTTCCATCAACGTAGAGACCCTTTGACACGGCTCCATTCGCATAGCGGTATACCCAGTGTCCGTGTTTCTTTCCGTGAACATATGGACCCTTGGACACAAAGCCAAGCTTAGAGCGTATCTCCCAAAGTCCGTGTTTCTTTCCGTCAACATAAACTCCCTCATATTCGTTGAACAGTTCACCCATTTCCCAGTATCCATGTTTCTTTCCATGAGAATAGACTCCGGTACCGGTTGCAATAATTTGGTCGTCGGGAATCTTCCACTCTTCATTGCCAGAGCCATGGACGAAGCCGTCAACACAGTTTCCTGTCCACTCAAAGATTTCAACTGGAGAAAATAACTCGTTGAAAACAAAACATTCGGCGTGATTGTCAACCGTTTTCCAGCAGTTTTTATCATTTTTCATGTCACATTGGGAGACAGAAACCTCCGCTATTTGTTCTTTCACTGAGGTGACCCCATCTAAAGTCATTAAATTCTCCTTGACAGGGTTATCGTCACTGTGGTCAGAAGAAACTGTGTTGCGCAACTCCTGAAGCGTCTGCGCTGTTAACACATCAATAATTGGTAGACCTTTGTCACTCAGAAAAGATTGGTAAGCTTCACCGGTGCGTAGCCCCCACAACCCGTCTGCTGGACCTGGCTTGTAACCCAATTCCGTTAACAATTCCTGAGCTTCACGAACTTGGTCGTTCGAAAAATCAACATAATCCTCAATAACAACCATTTCACCCGTAAACGGCTGCAACTTCACAACTAATTCGTCGTCCAACGCGTCGAGTTCAGCCATAAGCGTCTGGTCGAACTCAGCTGGTTCGTAACGTGCCATGATAGGACCATAGAGTTCTTTGAGCTCACCATCAAGTCCCTCAAAGAACCCTTTCCAAAGATCTTTGATGGTGGTTTCCGTCAATGGCCTATTGTAGGTACCGGTTTCCAACGCGGACTCCCGAATTTTCGTTAAGGAGCTCATCAAAGAGTCGTAGAAAGCCCCGGATTCCCACCATTCATCGAAGGCGGACTGCATGAGCTTCGCAATCTCAGCGTGCTTGGTACGACCTTGCTGTGATGCCCGGTAAGCTCGAAGGCCATTTAGAGAACCGGGCAAGTATTTTCCATCTGCCAATAATTCCCGTACCGTCTCGGTATCACCGTTTTCCACTGCCGCGATCAAGTGCAGGCTAGGTAAATCCTCCGTCTCGGTTCTGGTTTCGTCAGCACCTACAGGTACAGCCAGGACAAGAACGATCGCGCTGACTGCCACAACCCACGCCAGGATTTGGAGCGTCTTACGGTACGTATTTGCTATGCTCCCTGATTTCCATGCTAGGATCATCGTCATTCCTTTTCTCCTGAGTTGAATACTACAACGTTAAACAGCAGAATTCATTGTACAAATTGGCTTTGATTTATTGCATTCTACACGATGTCAATTTTGATGAGTGAACAGCGCAAGTCAATAAAATATTCTCGATTTCAAGCCATATTCTACTCTGCCTGCCACAGACTGGAAAGTTTCCTAATGTAGTGTTAATTGCTGAAAGTAGTATTAATGATATCAATTACTTAGATACCAAGCTCCATGAAATCAAAAAGAAATATACCTTAAAAATTGGGGTTAGTTAACACCGTACTGTAGTTAAGGTGATTTACCGAACAAAATTGCTTTCCTTGTTGGTTACTGTGGTGCTATGACGTGCGGGAAATGCGAAAGACGCTATTGATTGAAATCATGTCGTCTTGAGTGTAGTTCCTTCTGAACGCTGTTGATTTCTCTAATGTGAGTTCGCTTGCAAGTTTCAAACTATTGATCGAAGGATGAGGCACTGTTGCAAAAACTCTTACGAGGAAGCCAGCGCAACTAGCCGTCAGTGATTCACAAATTTGATTTGCAAATGACCCTGTCGCTGTGAGAATTCAAATTCGAATGTTATCGGTATAAAATCGTACATATTTTGGTAAGTGTTTCCACACTGATTGAATTTTAGCCAGTTAAGTTCGTAGTCCTGCCGGTTGGTGAAAGTCAATTGGTGTGATACATAGCACGATCACGTACCAATTTTGGTTTTTTGAAGAATTGACACAATATTAATCTGATATTCCAACTACTTTTTTTGGAGGAAGTCATGACGAATAGAAGAAGTGCACTCAAGGTGATCGGCGGAGTCCCGCTGGCTGTTGCAACAGTTGGAAAAGTTTCCGTTAGTTCTGCAAATCAGGACAATGTTTCTATTGCTACATGGACGGCAGATGAACCACAGACCGGCTACTTTCTGGAACCGGAGACAGAACCTGCCGGTGCTGTTTTACTGATTCACGAATGGTGGGGACTGAATGATCAAATTCGAAGTGTGGTTCCCAAATTTGCCGAAGCTGGTTTTTTATCGCTTGCAGTTGATTTGTATCAAAAGCAAGTTGCTGAATCGCCAGACAAGGCTCGACAACTAATGCAGAATATCCAACCTGATGTGGCGACAGACACCCTCGTGACTTGGATCGACTGGCTGCGAAACCATCCCAAATCGAATGGGAAGGTAGGTACTGTCGGTTGGTGTTTTGGTGGTGGCTGGTCGTTGAACGCGTCACTGGCAACCCCTGTTGATGCGACAGTGATCTATTATGGTCGCTGCGAAAAAAGTGCTGAAGAAGTGAGTAGCTTGCAAGGTCCGGTAATGGGGCACTTTGCAACTGCTGACCAATTTATCGATCAGGATATGGTGTCAGTCTTTGAGAAGTCCATGGATGCGGCTGGTAAAACCTATACTAATTTTTGGTATGAGGCCGATCACGGGTTTGCTAATCCGACGACTGCCCGGCATGATGCTGAAGATGCGATGCTAGCCTGGTCGCGAACTTTGGATTTTTTCAAGAAACACATTACATAAATTTCTTTAGTTTTGAAGCGAGCAATATGCGGACTGGAATCAAGGACATCGTCTGGAAAGCGGAAAAAGAACCATCATCAATTTCGCAGCTTCGCGAATTGCCGGAGCAACTCTCGAAGGAAATCGTTGGCCAGTCAGCACTGATTGATCGATTACTCATCGCACTTCTGTGCGGTGGTCACCTATTGCTTGAGGGTTTTCCGGGGCTTGCCAAGACCCGTTCGGTTAAAGCCCTCGCAAACCTGATTGCCGGCGAGTTTCATCGCATTCAGTTTACACCCGATCTGTTGCCGGCAGATCTCACAGGAACTGAGATCTATCGTCCGGAATTGGGCACCTTTGAATTCAGACCAGGACCACTGTTTCATGAAATTATTCTTGCTGATGAAATCAATCGAGCCCCCGCTAAGGTTCAGTCGGCTCTTCTTGAAGCGATGGAAGAGCGTCAGATCACAGTAGGCAGCAAAACCTATCAACTCCCAAAACTGTTCATGGTGATGGCGACCCAAAACCCGATCGAGCATGAAGGTACGTACCCGCTTCCTGAAGCCCAAAGAGATCGATTTCTGATGCATGTCCGTGTAGCGTACCCCGAAAAATCGCAGGAACACGAGATACTGAAAATAGTGCGCGCCGAAGCAACTGGTGAGGAATTAGACTCGAAGTCCGAAGACGCACAGTTCACATATGACACCATCGCAGCAGCACGCAGGGAAATATTTTCCGTCCACATGGCACCCACAGTTGAGCAATACATAATTGAGATGGTTGATGCGTCACGAAACAGTCATCGATACTCATCGGAACTTGACAGTTGGATTGCGGTGGGTGCCAGCCCGCGCGGCACGATTGCGCTTGACGTGTGTGCCCGTGCCCGAGCATGGATAGAAGGACGGGACTATGTTTCACCAGAAGACGTTCAGCAGGTTGCATTCGATACATTGCGTCACCGAATACTCCTAACCTATGAAGCCGATGCAGAGGGTGTTGACGTTGATGAGGTAATTCGTGAACTCATCTCAGTCGTCGCTATTCCTTAGTCTAGTAAAAAAATAATGTTGCGTGGCACATACGTAACGACTCAGGATCTGGTACGCCTTCGAGGGCGTACTCAGGGATTAATATTGCCCGTTAGTCCTGCAGTCTATCGGACTGGCGGTTTTCGATCAAAGATCCTGGGACGTGGAATGGAGTATGAAAAATCCCGTAAATACGAGGCGGGAGACGACGTACGAATGATTGATTGGCGTGTTACAGCGCGTACTGGAACTGCACACACCAAAGTATTTCAGGAAGACCGTCAAAAAGCAGTGTATCTCATTGTTGACTTGACATCGACGATGAGATTCGGAACGCAGGTAGCTTTCAAATCTGTCGTAGCAGCTGAAGCAGCGGCACTGCTTGCCTGGGCATCACATTCGCAGGGTGATCTGATCAGTATCGTTGGTATAACCGATCAAGGTGTCAGGCATGGCAAACTGGCATCCAGTTCAGAGTCGCTCATGAAACAGTTGAATATGTTGGCCAGTTTGAGCCAAACCCTGCCAGCGCATACTGAGTCGCCCTTGTCTTTTGCAGAAGCTCTTTCAGTTGTGGTTCGAAAAGTCAGAACCGGTGACCTGGCAGTGATATTCAGCGATCTGGCCAACCTTACCGATATCAGCAGTAAGGCTCTAGAGTATTTGAGTCGACGGCAGTCGCTGATCGTGTGCTGGGTCCAGGATCCCATTGAACAAAAATCTTTACCTGTTGGTCACTATCCAGTTACGGACGGATTTCAATATACAACGCTGCATCTGTCCTCAGCCGGTCGTCGAAAGAAGCTTCAATCGCTGCTCGATCAACGCAACCAGGCGATTCATGACACGCTTAAGCGATTTGGTTCAACAAATGTGCAGATGAAGTGCGGAGATGAAGTTGTCAAGGTGCTGCATCGAACATTTCATCGCTCAGCGAATCCCAATGGTCGCAATGGCTTATCTCCACCCGTCGGTTTCTCCAGATCTTCTGCGAGGGCATCTTCAACAACCCGTGGTTAGCTGACTATGGAAATTGACCCGCTCTCTGAACTTCGCGATGTAATTTATCCTGTCGATCCCGGGTTCTGGCCACCCGCAATTGGATGGTGGATAGTGCTGATTCTCGTCATTCTCTGTTTGATTGGAGCGGTATACCTATTCCGCTTAGTTTACCTGCGAATGACAGAATCCTCATTTGTTAAGGAAGTTGATGCGCTGGTTCAATTGCAACCGCGGGAGGCGGTCGTCGAGTTATCCATCCTGATGCGCCGCATCGCGATAACAAGGTTTCCACGAAACTCTGTTGCCGGTTTGAGTGGAGAGGATTGGCTGCAATTTCTCGACCAGAGTGGCAATACAAATCAGTTTACGGCTGGCCCCGGCCGCGCATTGGTGAGTGCACCTTATTCAGATCTGACACCTGAAGATCTCAACCCACTGTTCAAAATCTGTCGGGACTGGGCCAAGTCTGTCACCGCTTAAGGTTCAGTAATGTTCAAATTTCAGTGGATTTTCGTTTTTCTTGCTTTACCTCTGCCGTATTTCATTCACAGATTTTTGCCAAAACGCGATTCCAAACCACCATCTCTCAAAGTACCCTTTTTTCGAGAGGTAAACGACCGAGGGTTTGCGGTCAGTGCGCCATCTAGAGTGATGGTCAGCCAAGCCGCTCTCGTATGGTTTGCGCTCGTCTGTGCGGTTGCCCGACCTATATGGATTGAGGAGAACGTCCAGGTTCCAGTGACTGGTCGAGACCTCCTTATTGCTCTTGATATTTCAGGAAGCATGCAGCAGCAGGATTTTTCCGCAGGAAATCGCTCACGATTCAGCGCGGTGCAGGAAATTGCGAGCGAATTTGTTGCCAGAAGGGAAGGTGATCGCGTTGGTCTGATATTGTTTGGAAGTCAGCCATACCTCTATACCCCTTTGACATTTGATTTGGATTCGGTGGTGGAATTTTTGAGTCATGCCAGGGTAGGATTTGCCGGACAGCAGACTGCAATCGGCGATACCATCGGGCTGGCTGTCAAGGTTTTGCGGGAACGATCTGCTGAGAACAGAATACTGATTCTGTTAACAGACGGTGACAACTCTGCAGGAGAAATTGAACCATTGGAAGGCATGCAACTTGCAGTTGAACACGGCGTCAGAATTTTTGTGATTGGAATAGGAATTGACCACACCAGTGGTGTGATTTCAAATCGCAGACGTGTAAACGAGTTGCCGAAGATCGCGCAAACCACCGGCGGTGTTTATTTTCATGCGTCCAATGCAAAAGCGCTGGAGGAGATCTACACTGCAATTGATAAGTTTGAACCCATTGAGGCAGATTCACACGCGCGGCTTCTGGTTAGGGAACTCTATCCATGGCCGTTAGCTCTGGCAATGATTCTGGCAGCGTTGATGTTTGCACAACATACATTTTCAGGGTTACTGTTGCGCCTTATCAACTTCAGGGAAAGGGGTGCAGATGCCCATTGAGCTGATTTTCTTAAGACCGTGGTGGCTACTGCTCATTCCAGTGGGTTTTGTTCTGGCATTTGTAGTCTCCCGAAGACATCGTAACAGTTGGAGACGTATCTGCGACAGCGAGCTTTTTTCTGAGTTAACCCTAATTGGCGATCGTGTTTCTGAGCGAATGGTGGGAATTTCGATTGTTATTGGGTGGCTTCTTGCAGTGATAGCGTTAGCGGGCCCTGCTTGGGACCGGGACCAGAATACACTGTATCAGAGTGTGGACGCCATGGTCGTCGTGTTTGATCTATCACGTTCCATGAATTCAACGGACCTTCTGCCATCCAGGTTGGAGCGAGCGCGTTACAAAGCCCTGGAGGTGATCGAGGCGCAGCAAGATATGTCTGTGGGCCTTGTTGCATTTGCTGGAGACGCATTCGACGTGACACCCATATCAGACGATATAGGAACTGTGTCTCACTTACTCCACTCCCTGCAAATTCAAATGATGCCAGTGCAGGGGAGTCTGGCTAGTACAGGACTATACCGCGCACACCAGTTGCTGAATAATTCTGGATACAGGAGGGGTGCAGTCGTACTCTTGACCGACGGAGTTGATGAGGATGCATTTTCGGCTGCCAAAAACCTGACAGATGACGGTTTTCGACTATCAGTAGTTGCAGTCGGAACTGAGGCGGGGGCACCCATTAGTCTTGATAATGGAGATTTTCTGAAAGATGGGGCTGGTAATTTTATTGTGGCTCCAATCAACGTTGAAAATCTGGCGAAATTGGCAAAACAAGGGGGTGGCCTGTTCTCGTTCGTTTCAGAACCCTTCACGGAATCAATGCTTCATACCATTGACTTTGGTCGTGATTCAGTTGAACTGACGACTCATGATGACTCAAGTGTCGGTTGGAATGATCGAGGTCCTTGGATACTGTTAGGCTTGCTTCCATTGGTGGCACTGATTTTCAGACGCGGGTGGATTCTGTCAGTTCTTATACTTTTGCCTGTCACGTTTCAAGATGCCCATGCGTTCAAGTGGGAGGATTTATGGCTTCGGTCGGACCAGCAAGCTGCAGCTGCAGTTCGAGAGGAAGACTTTGACAATTCCCAGCTCGCTGAACATCCCGAGTGGAATGGAATCGCACTTTATCGTCAAAACAAATATGAAGAGGCGACTGCAGAATTTAATAAGGCCAGCGATAGAGTTGCGAATTTCAACGCTGGAAACGCCAAGGCTAAAGACGGTGATTTACAAGGTGCGATTGAGAATTACGAGGCCGCTATTGAAATTGATTCTGAATTTGAAGACGCCCAGTTTAATCTGGATCTCGTGAAAAAACTGCTGCAGGAACAACAGCAGCGACAGCGTGGTCAGCAAGATGATTCGAGAGAGAGCCAGGAAAGTAATTCTCAAAATAACGAAGCATCTAGTGACCAGCTTGAACGCTCGTCGCCAAACAGCGGTCAGGGAGAAGAGGAAGAGCTTGAACGAAGAGACGAGCCGAGAGATGAAGAAAATCAGTTGGCATCCATGGAAGATAGCGTCGACAAAGAACAAGAACAGTTAATGGAGCAGTGGCTGCAGCAAATTCAAGATGATCCCACGGGATTGCTACGCCGCAGGTTTTATTATGAATATCAGGAACGGCAAGGAGTTGCGCGACCCGCGGTAGCATGGTAGCGAGATTCGCATGAAGAGTTTGGAAAGCAGACTGGGCATTAGCTTTGCCGTATTGATTGGACTTCTGCATTCTATACCTGCGGCTAACGCAGTTGAAGTATCTGCCTCCGTTGATCGTAATCCAATTTTTCTGGATGAGTCGGTCACACTCGTTCTGACAGCAGAGGACGAATCAACCAATATTCCTACCCCTGACCTTGAACCGTTACGGACGGACTTTGAAATATTGAGCCAATCCACTCAAACCAATATCAATATTGTTAACAGTGTGCCTAATGTTATTCAGAGTTGGGTAATTGAAATTCAACCAAAGCGGCTGGGAGTAATAGAAATTCCTGCTCTCATGATTGCTGGTGCACAGACTCAGCCAATTCAATTGGAAGTGCAAAAGTACGTGAGCAATGTTGCGACTGAAGGTGCTGAGATTTTTCTGGAGGTTGATGTCACATCAGATAGTCCGTACGTTCAATCACAGTTGAACTTTACGACGCGGCTGTATTACTCGATTCCAATCGTGAATGGAAAGTTGTCCGACCCTCAAATTCCGTTCGCGACGGTAGAGGGTTCTGCTCAGGAAAGTCGCTACAACTCGAGGCGCGCTGGGGTTGACTATCGAGTTATTGAGAGGCAGTACGCAATTTTTCCCGAACAAAGCGGTTCATTCACCATAGCGCCCATTGAGTTTGCCTGTTTGATCGAACGTATTGATCCGGTAACAAATTTGAGAAATTATCATAGAGAACGGTACAGTTCTAATCCAGTGCAGCTTGAAGTCAAGCCGATTCCCCGTTCCTACTCCGGTTCGACCTGGCTGCCAGCACAGGATTTGCAACTGGCTGATTCCTGGAACGGTCGAGTTCCTGATTTTGCAGTTGGCAGACCGGAATCTAGAGCGATTTCAATTAATGCACTTGGTCTAAGGGCGATACAGCTTCCGCTGGTCGAATTTGAGGAGAACAGCACTGCTAGAATCTATGCTGGATCGCAGTCAGACCAAAAAACTTCTCCAGGTGCTGATTGGCTCGTCTCACGTCGAACAGATGAATTTGCAATAGTGCCGAAAAGTGATTTGAATGTGGAAGTGCCAAAAGTGGAGGTCGTTTGGTGGGATGTCAATGAAGATCGCGAAAAAGTTGCAGTGTTGCCCGCAATTTCAGGTTCAATGGGCCAATCCGTTTCCCAATCGATTGAAGAGAATCCTGTGGTCGCCAACCCTGATGGTATTGAGACGCTGCAGATTAGTGAGGCGATTGTTCGCCAAGATCAGCACTGGAAACTGATCAGTTTGGCGCTATTGGGAATCTGGCTTCTGACTTTGCTGATGTGGTTATTGAGCGGAAAGTATCAGCGCGGTCAACGGAAGGTAGTGGAGTCAAGTCAGGTTCAGATTGTAGAGTCTGAACGCCAGATACTTCGTAGGATTAAGCAGGAGTGCGAAAATGGAGACGCGGCGAATATCAGTAAAGTTTTGTTGCTTTGGGCTGAAACCTGCTGGACAGATCGACCTCCAAAAAATCTGATCGAATTGGGACGACGGTTGCAAAGCGAAGAATTGATGCCACTATTGGAAGATTTGGACCGGGCGCTTTATTCTGCAGATGATGTGTTTGTCCATGGGTTAAAGTTATGGAAAGTTCTCACAAAGTCATTGCGTGTTAGGACTCGTCAGGTGAAGCAGAAGAAGCGGTTTTCAAGATTTTGGAAGCGCGCGAGAAATTTAGAAGAACTCTGGCCGGATCAAAGTTCCACCTACCCATAAATTCTGCGAATTTCAATCGCTGATATCAGATGGTCGAGGCACTTGCAGGATCAGGGAGATGAGAGAAAGCAGCAGACAGTGAAAAATGTGGAGCATTTGCTCTACTACACGGTGTACACAGTCGAACAGAAGGGCAGACCTTTAGTGTCTCTGAAGAGGGTGCTTCAATCTAAAGTGATAATGTTTCAGCTATGCGGTTTTGGGATGGGTTTTCTTGATTCGAGCTAACTGATAGATTGCAGTACAAGCGAAACAGACGAAAGCTACCATTGCCCAGCCAGGAATTGTTAGCCCTAAATAAGTCCAGGATACTTCTGCACATTCGCCCGTTCCACTGAAAACGATTGCAACCGCATCGAACAAGGGGTTGCGGGCAAAAATCGTCGAGATTCCAGGAAAACACTCCGGAATCTTGTCCACTGGTGCATTCTGTAGCCAAATATGTCTTCCAGCACTAACCGCGCCAATCACACAGAATGTCAATTGAACAATCGAATAACTGATTTGCCCGCGTCTACCAGGATTATGCAGAAAACCTGCGATACACGTTAATCCCACCAGTGCGAATGCGATTCTTTGAACCATGCACAAGGGGCATGGCTCAAGGTACATCACGTACTCCATATAGTACGCGGTTGCTAAGAGACCCACACAGGCAAGGAAAACAATTGCGTTGGTTGAACGAAATTCGAGCATCAAAACTATTCCATCAATTTACGAAAACCGCTGCGACATAACAGTTCCCATGTTTCATCCAGTTCGCGCAGTTCTGGTACAAATACGACATGGGCATCCCGACCCCGTGTCAGTAGTACTCGGTATGCATTGGAGCGAATCTGAAGTGGATTCTTGACCTGTGCAGGGCTGCGGTATTTTCGCGCTTTTGCAATGGACCATTGGCCATCTTGTAACTGAAAGTCTGTTCCCCAAGCTAATAAAACCGCGTCAAGTTCGAGCCCCTGCGCAGCAAACTCAGTAACACAAACTTCCAGATGTCTACAGGAAAGCCGGGTCGGCAGATCCTCATCATCGTTATACCAGGGTCCAACTTTAACTCGCTTCGTATCCTGAAATCCGTTGGGGATGCCAAAACTCTCCAATTCCTTGTCGCGACTGGATGCTACCATTCCAAATCTGGCTTGTGGCCAATTTTTATACCTTTGTCTGAGATATTGTTTCGCTGTTTCAAGGTTGCGAGTAATTCTCAGGTCATGTCCCTGTCGCTCCAGCTCAAGTGAAGCATTTTGCAGTTCTTCTGCATTTGGTCGATTTGCAACCAATTTGGAGACAAATTCATGTAGATGAGATGCGAAGTGGGACCGAATGTTCTCATTCAGACTAAGGTCGGGATTTATCTGATAGTTGAGCCCCTGAAAAGCACCGGCTGTTTCTTTCGGACCGTGTATATCCCAATCTGAGCTATTAAGACTTTTGTTGATTGCGTCGGCCCAAAGTTTCAGCCCGCCTTCTTCACCAATATGAATTTCCTGGCCATGTCCTACCAGGCCGACTACAACTGACCAGTCTGGAACTCGTTCAGCGAAATTAATGAAGTTTTCCGGTTCGCTTACTGATTTGCTGACATCGATTTTATGAACTTCTGCGACTCTATCCTTATCGTGTGCCCTTTGTGCTTCATCAAAGATCATTACGTGTTCGTTGGGAATGAGTCGATGATTGCGAGTATACCGTCTGACATATTCCTTAATGGGGCGAACAAATGTGCTGCCTGACTCTTGCTCTGTTCTCAAAACATATTGAAGAACTTCGACCAATGGGCCATTTCCTGACAGGAAAATTGCTGACGGGCCAATGTCACGAGCAGCGACAGCATCCAGATCTGCTTCATGCACGATTCGCAATCCTACCAAGGTTTTACCAGCGCCTGGGACACCCATTAGCAAAACGAGTTTACGCCTTTGTGAAGAATAGGCGTCCGCAACAATGTTCCTTACTGCCACTACCGCTTGATCCGTGTCTGCAACTGACCGCCATAGCTGTGGAGGCTTTTTCCTGTTAAATAATTCGCGCGCCGCTCTGACCAGTGAGGGCAGAGGTTTGTACGCTTCAGCTTTCAGAAAAAGTTGCGCATCGACAGGTTCAGATTGATGCCGAGTCCCCAATTCTGTAACCAGTTCATCCAGGCGATCTGGGCTACAGACTTTGACATTGCGACTTTCTGAGATATGATTTCGCAACAGTTGAGGAACCAAAATCGGAATGACCTCCCGGTCGTGACAGTCCCGGTGATAACATCGAAGATCACGCGCATAGGCATGTGCCTGGTCAATATCGGCGTCAGTTGAACGAGATTTCCCTTTCAGTTCTATAACAACAATGTTGTCATGGAGTAGCAATACAGCATCCGCTCTCCGTGACTCCATGGGCAGTTCATATTCCAGCACTGCAGTAAATTGTGCGGATCCTAAATCAACTTCAATTACCTCTCCAATTTCGCGCTGAAGATCCGGAACAGTTCTTCGCCATGAGTTGGTTTCGGATGTTGATGAATCGGGATAGCGATCCCGCAAATGTTGCAAAATTACAGACTTCGAAGTTTTGCTAAACTTCGCGAAACTGGAATCCCAACCGCGATGAGCCTCGTTAATGTTGGGACAGTCTTTTGCTAATTTTCTGAATTCAGGATAATCTCGTCCGATCATGATTCCCTTACTTTAGAATGATTCTTCCACAATGATAGTTTTTTGTCTGACAGAATGAAGCTACTCTTAATTAATCCAAACACCAGTCCTTTTGTAACCGAGAGGGCAGTTGAAGCATCTCGATCTGTTGCTACGCCGGGTACGGTGATTGATGGTGTGACAGGCACTTTCGGTGCACCAATCATCAATTGTGAAGCCGATCTTGCAATTGGTGCCTACAGCGCACTGGAACTTGCCGCTAAGCATGCACGCGGTTATGACGCAGTGGGCCTCGCTGTTTCATTTGACTGTGGACTCGGCGCTGTTCGGGAAATTCTTGATGTGCCGGTGGTGGGTTTGGCTGAAGCGTCCGTACAGAAGGCACTTGAAATTGGAGATCGATTTTCAGTTGTATCGTTTGCAAAACGTACTCAGCCACTGTACACCGAACTGATGCAGCAATACGCAAAATCAGGTCAGTTGGCAGCGGTGAACTGCATTCGAGGATTGCCATCAGATACTCTAAAAGATCCGGTGCAACTGAAATTGCACGCTGAACGCGCAGTGGCAGAAACTGTTCAGCATGCAGACTGTGATTCAGTCATTCTGCTTGCAACGGCATTTGCAGGATTGGTATCAGAAATTGTGGTGAAAAAGCCTGTAATTGATTGTGCGACAGCACTAGTCAGTGTACTTGAGCAGTGCGTTTCTGACCCGGTATTTGGCGATAGGTTTAAAAGTTCTGTTTTTCCCGGCCGAAAATCAATACTGGGAGTTTCGCAAGAACTTGCAGGATACTACGAAAATTTTCCTAACGATTGAATTGGTCTGGCACAGAACCAGGCGTGCTCATTAGTTGATTGTGGAAGACTGCGAACTTTGGCTTCATTCGATTGACATTGTCAGTCAACTGACGCGATTGAAGCATGAAGTAAGTCAAAATTTTATGAATGAATATTCGATTCAATCAAAAAGGAAATTAAAGCAAAATTTTGCATACTAAAAAATCAAATCCATTTCATTTTGCTATAATTTTCCGCCGTATTGCCCCAATCCCACTATGCGGCCAGCATGTCGCCCTCCAATTGA
>JAJDXD010000093.1 GCA_022823405.1 Gammaproteobacteria bacterium | reverse complement strand
TGCAAACCATGCTGGCCTGCCCGGAATAATCCGGTACAACTCCAATCAGTTCTGGCAGATAATCACAGTGAATTCAATTGACGCGTGATGAACATCACGGCTTGGGGAAATGCTTACTCTTGAACGGTCTGGTGGTGAAGGATAGTCCCTATAGGAGCAGGTGTGGTCGCACAGCAGAAGGGAAGAGCAGGTGTACTTCGCAGTCAAAAAACAAGGTGATCAGATTGATTTATCGGTTCAGGCAGAAATGTGGTTCAATGCTGAAAGCGTCCGCGGATTCGTATAGTGCGTCGTATCCGCTGTTACACCACAGAATCAAGCAAACTACTGGCTGCCGACTGTCTACATCGTCATCAGCAATTTTTTGTACTTCTTCACGGGGATCTAAAATGGTGTGCTCCAACAGCACCCGCATTCTTTCGGCGACGAATTTGTTTATCGTTTCAATCGCCGCTTCTGGGATAATCATCTCTCTCTGAGATTACCACAGTTCGTAACTGCTCAAATTCCACAGCCGGTTCGGCTTAACTCAGTTCAGCGATATTTAACTCAAATTTTGTCATGTCTAAAGTTCTAGTTGCAGATTTTGGCACCGGTAACCTCCACTCTGTGATGACCGCCATTCAGGTAGTGAGTAGTGGATCAGAAGTAGAGGCATCTCGGTCTGCAAGAAAAATACGAATGGCTGACCGATTGATCCTGCCGGGTCAGGGGGCAATTGGAACCTGGATGTCAGAACTTCAGGATGACGAAGTTCGCCAGGCAGTGAATGAAGCAGTAAGAACCAAACCGGTACTCGGAATTTGTCTGGGGCTCCAGGCGCTTTATGAACACAGTGAGGAAGATGGTGGTGTCGATGGGCTGAAAGTACTTGCAGGACGGGTTGAACGATTTGGTGACGACTTGCTTGATTGCGGATATCGCATCAAAATTCCGCATATGGGATGGAGTATGGTTCATCAAACCTGCCGACACCCGCTGTGGTCAGGTATTGCGCAAGACACACGGTTTTATTTTGTGCACTCTTACTTTGCCCGTTCTGACAGGGAATCCGAAGTTGCGGCTGTTGCTAATTACGGGCTAGAGTTCACTTGCGCAGCAGCGCGTGATAATCTCTTCGCAGTACAATTTCACCCCGAAAAAAGCCGACAACAGGGACTTAGGCTGTTGACCAACTTTCTTAAGTGGGATGGCGAAGTCTAATTCTTCAATTCTTTTGCGATCACCATACTCATGCTACTTATTCCTGCAATTGACATTAAGGACGGAAGCTGTGTCCGTCTGATTCAAGGAAATTTGGCTGATGCTACGGTCTACTCGGACGATCCGATCAGTCAGGCAACACGATGGGTTGAGGCAGGTGCTACACGAATTCATGTTGTGGACCTTAATGGTGCCGTGGAGGGAGAACCGGTTAATGCAGCGATTGTAGGCCAAATCGCGAAGCGTCATCCAGAGGTAGAAATTCAAGTGGGTGGTGGCATTCGAAACCTAGAGACCGTTCAACGCTACCTGGATGAGGGTGTGAATTACGTCATCATCGGTACTCGGGCAGTCAAAGAACCAGGGTTTGTCGCTGAAATTTCAAGTTACTTTCCAGGGACTGTTATCGCGGGTATCGATGTGCGTGGACAGGCGGTAGCAACCGAGGGATGGGTTGCGTCCCGACACACCAATGTCGTGCAACTAGCGAACACATTGTCATCCGCCGGTGCAGTAGCCATTGTTTACACCGATATTGAGCGTGATGGAATGTTAAGCGGCGTCAACGTTTTAGCAACTGCTGAATTGGCGAATAATGTAGACATACCTGTGATTGCGTCTGGTGGTATACGCGATCTTACGGATATTCAAAACTTGCTAGAAGTAAGCGAAGCGGGAATATTTGGTGCGATCGCAGGCAAGTCGCTGTACGAAGGGACACTTGACTTTGCTTCTGCAACGAATTTGATTGAAGATTTCCTGCGGAAAGACATTGCAAGACTGAATTAACATGCCGCTCGCCAAACGAATCATTCCATGTCTGGATGTTGACGAAGGTCGGGTCGTCAAGGGTGTTAAGTTTGTTAATATCCGAGACGCGGGAGATCCGGTTGAAGTCGCACGAATGTATGACCGTCAAGGTGCCGACGAACTTGCATTTTTGGATATTACGGCGAGTTCCAGCAATCGGGAGACGATTTTGCATATCGTCGAAGCAGTTGCGAATCAAGTATTCATTCCTTTGACTGTTGGTGGGGGAGTGCGTACTGTCGACAATATTCGCGGTCTTCTAAACGTTGGAGCAGACAAAATATCGATCAACACCTCTGCAGTAGAGCGTCCCGAGTTTATCGAAGAGGCTGCGGGTCGATTTGGTTCGCAGTGTATCGTAGTCGCAGTTGATGCTCGCCGAGTGCCTGACACAGAACCGCCCGCCTGGGAGGTTTACACCCATGGTGGACGCAAACCGCGAGGACTTGATGCGGTTGAGTGGGCCAAGCGCATGTGTGATGCTGGTGCAGGTGAAATATTGCTCACCAGTATGGATCGCGACGGCACTAAAATTGGATTCGACCTGGAATTGACCAGAGCAGTATCGTCTGCAGTTCCGGTTCCCGTCATTGCCTCCGGCGGAGTCGGTGAATTATCGCATCTGGCTGATGGTATTGAGTTTGGCTGGGCCGATGCCGTACTTGCAGCAAGTATCTTTCACTTCGGTGAGTATACAATCGCGCAAGCGAAAGAACACATGAAGAGGCGCGGAATAGAGGTTTGCGAGATAATTGACGAATTCAAATAAAGGAAAGGTCGACTGGCTTGAAGAACTAAAGTGGCCCGACAGCGGGCTTTTACCCGCGGTCGCTCAAGACTCTGAAACGGGTCAGGTATTGATGGTTGCATGGATGAATGCAGCCGCCTTGCAGGCGACAGTAGTGGAAGGGTGCGCAGTGTATTGGTCGAGGTCGCGCCAAAAACTGTGGCGCAAAGGCGAGCAGTCCGGTCATGTGCAAACGGTAAGCGAGGTTCTAATTGATTGCGACTCCGATACAATCGTACTTCAGGTTGAACAGCAAGGTGGAATTGCTTGTCACACAGGGCGACGATCGTGTTTCTATCGGAAACTGGTCAATAACGAGTGGGAAGAGGTAGAACCTGTATTGAAGTCGCCGGAAGAAATTTATAAATCTTGAAAGTTATCGGACAATGCAAACGCAATCAGATATTCTTTCCGCGCTTGATGATGTGATCGAGAATCGAAAGCAGGCAAACGTTGATGAATCCTATGTCGCACTTTTGCATTCGAAAGGATTGTACGCAATTGCTGAAAAAATCACTGAAGAAGCACAGGAAACTGTAGAGGCAGCCTGTTCTCGGGATGTGAATCAAGTAATATATGAGACTGCGGATTTGTGGTTCCACAGTCTGGTGTTATTGTCATACTTCAACTGCAATCACAGCGACGTACTCAATGAACTGAGCCGACGGTTTGGCATTTCTGGTATCGAAGAGAAAAAATCACGCTAGCAGATGTGCAATTGACTTTAATCATTTGATGAATTCGTTATTTCGGAATTATTAATTACGAGGAGGTAGGATGTTTGGTCCTGGTGGAATTAGTATTTGGCAACTGCTGATCATATTAGTGATCGTGGTGTTGCTGTTTGGCACAAAGAAACTGCGCGGAATGGGTGGTGATCTCGGTACCGCAATCAAAGGTTTCAAAAAATCGGTAAAGGATGAAACTGCAGAAGGAGAAGGCGACGCTTCCGAAGCACTTGCGGATGGAAACCAGGAAGCGCTGAAAGAAGGCGAAGTCGAAGCCAAGAAAGAAAACGCTTGACTTCTGAATCGGTTCGGACCGGAGTGGAATTCGGATGTTTGATATCGGTTTTTGGGAAATTGCGATAATCGCCCTGATCGGCTTGCTCATTTTGGGGCCAGAGCGATTGCCGCGCGCGGCTCGCTCAATTGGTCTTTGGGTGGGTAAGGCACGGCGTATGCTGGCTGAGGTCAAACGAGATATCGACCGAGAACTTGACGCGTCTGACTTGAAAAAGATTAAGGATGAGGTGAAACTGACGGTTGAGGAATCGAAAGAGGTGTTTGAAGAAGCTTCAATTAAGGAGGATCTTGAAGACGCGAAGTCCGCACTGAAGGAGACAACTGAAACCTTGAATGAAAAAATCACCGATGAGCCTGAAGCAGCAGTCAAATCATCAGCGTCTGAAAAGGTGGCTGAATCATCCAAACAGGCTGACAACACTGAAAAAACCGAGCCTGCTGCACAGCCTGCTAAAGCTTCAAGTGCCAGTTCAGCTACCGAAACTCCAAAACCCAAAAAGCCCAAGAAACTGAAGCCGGTTGTAGCTGAAGAATCAACTGCTGAGCAATCGAATCCGGTCGCATAGAATGTCAAAAACCGCAAGCGACCCCAACGCAACTGGAACTACGTTTATCTCGCACTTGGTTGAGCTGCGACAGCGGCTGATGCGTAGTGTCATTGCGGTCCTGGGCATTTTCATAATTTGTGCACCGTTTGCCAACACACTTTATGAGCAGCTTGCAGCACCGCTGATGGCGGCATTGCCGGAAGGGAACAGCATGATATCCACCGAGCCACACGGGCCGTTTTTCGTACCGTTTAAGTTTGCTTTCGCATTTGCTTTCGGTGTGGCTATTCCTTATTTGCTGTACCAGATGTGGGCATTTGTTGCACCCGGCCTCTACAAGCACGAACAGAAAACAGTACTACCGCTTCTGGTCTCAAGCAGCGTCTTGTTTTACTTAGGCGTGGCTTTTGCTTACTTCGTCGTTTTTCCTGTCATTTTTGCTTTTTTTACGGGAACAGCGCCAGAGGGTGTTGCGGTCATGACCGACATTAATTCGTATCTGAGTTTTGTTCTGAAACTGTTTTTCGCATTCGGCATCGCATTCGAGGTACCAATCGCGACTGTTTTGTTAGTTAAGGCAGGGGCAACGACGCCAGAAAACCTGAGTAAAAAACGTCCTTACATCATTGTCGGTGCATTTGTAGTTGGCATGTTTCTTACACCCCCGGATGTTTTTTCACAGACAATGCTAGCAATTCCGGTGTGGTTATTATTTGAGATTGGTCTTTACTTTTCGAAGCTGACCTACAAGAAGAAAATCAAAAAAGAAGAGGAAGACGATGAACCTGAATTTGATCCTACAGGTTGACCGATTACCACTGCATGACAAATTTAATCTTTTTTTTTCAATTGCCTGAGAACGATACGGCACAATTAGCCCGTAGCTGCCTTCATCAGTTTGATAATTCAATTTCCATACTCAGCACACACCTCCCCGCACCACTTTAGCGCGTGGTACTGAGACTTAGACGTCGAGCGGTCTTTTTACCTGTTACTCTGACATTCATCCGCCACACGCCAATTTGATCCTTTGTGCGAATTGGTTAGCCCGAACCTCCAAAATCCATGCCTTGCTGGTTACATCATCGGTAGCCCAGAAATGAGGACTTCGAACACCACAGTTGCTAGCTGAGAATCGAATTCTATGCTTCATTCATCACAGAAAAGACTTCGAACCGGGGAGTTTGTTCCACTCATTGCAATCTTGATGTCATTAGTTGCACTAAGCGTCGATGCAATGTTGCCTGCGCTTCCAGAAATCGGCCGGGATTTAGGGGCACAGCATCGAAATGAAGCTCAGTTTGTAATCACAGCGTTGTTTGTCGGTCTAAGTTTCGGGCAGTTGCTGTTTGGTCCATTGTCAGATCGCATAGGAAGGAGACCAGCAATCATTATCGGCCTGTTGATTTTCATGATTGGTTGCGTAGTCAGTCTTTTTGCATCGTCGTTTGAGGTAATGATCACCGGTCGCATTCTTCAGGGTGTCGGAGCAGCGAGTCCACGGATTGTAACCATGGCTCTGGTCCGCGATCAGTTCAGCGGACAGCAGATGGCGCGGATCATGTCCTTCTCTATGGCGATTTTCATTCTGGTTCCTGCCATAGCACCACTACTTGGACAAACGATTCTTTTACTGGGTGACTGGCGTTTGATTTTCGCGACATTTCTTACACTGGCCGTGATTGTTTTTGTCTGGTTCTTCCTCCGTCAGCCAGAAACCCTTGCGGTTGAGAATCGACTTTCACTCGCACCGCGAGCCGTCATTCATTCCGTCGGTATCGTGCTGCGCACCCGACAGGCACTTGGGTATGCCCTTGCAACCGGATTTATTTTTGCACCATTTGTTGCGTATCTGAGTACCGCGCAGCAAATTTTCCAGGAAGCTTACGATACTGGCAAGTTCTTTCCCGCGTACTTCGGTTCACTTGCACTTGCAATCGGGTTTGGTTCGCTAATCAATGACCGACTGCTTCGGGCATGGAGAATGCATCAAATATCGAAAATTTCAACGCTTGCTGTAGCCGTAGTCTCTTTTGCTGCTTTTGCTGGATTTGTAACCTTCGACAGTCTGCCGCCGCTTTGGCTCTTTACCGGTTATTTGGGTGTGCTGTTCTTTCTGATGGGGACAATATTTGGCAATCTAAGCGCACTCACAATGGAACCTCTCGGCTATGTGGCTGGAATCGGTGCCGCACTGACTTCAGCAATGGCAACTCTGGTATCTGTGGTACTTGGTGGCATCGTAGGACAATTCTTCGACGGAACGGTCAATTTTCTAGCTTGCGCATTTGCGCTTTTTGGCATCGCTACGCTCACTGCGATGTGGTGGGGTACACGTCCCGACTCCAGGCATCGAGAATAGTGACCTAGTCATGAAGTTTCAATCTGTCAATTTATTGTCTTTCGTGTAGCAAGATCTAGCTCAACAAATCCAGGCCATCTCCCCAGCAATCCGAAAGGCAGTAACCTAGAGGATAGGGGTCAGATGGGTCAACCCCAATCTGATGAATGCCATGAATCCACCCTCTTCCTTTTATACCAGGGACAACCGCCGATCTTCCGTAGATTTCTGTTGTTCTCTTTAGCTCTACTTCAAATAGACCGTCAATGATGGAAAGTGCACGAAAGGTGTCGCCAGGCTGAACCTCCCCGCGCGCATGCATCAGCGCCATACGCGCTGAATTACCGGTCCCGCAAGGCGAGCGGTCGACTCTTCCGGGCGGTAGAATGGTTGCACTTTTCAAGGTGCCGTCACTCATCGTTGACATGAACATCACGTAAGAAAGTCCATTCAGTTCTGGGTGTTTA
>JAJDXD010000028.1 GCA_022823405.1 Gammaproteobacteria bacterium | reverse complement strand
CTGCTCCAAAGCTGCCAACATGTCTTCTTCTGCATCGAAAACGCGTGCAGAGCCACTGAACTGTTCACCTTCTTTACCGGTAATCTTTGCTACAGAACCTTCGGGTGCCAGGTTTCCCTTTAGTATTTGAATGTGACTTGTTGATTTAATGGGATTATCCAAGGGGTAAATTATCTCTTGCCCTGGTGTCAGGGCACCAAGTGACTGGAGATTTTCGGCAACTGTTTTGCCAGTTACTGTCACGCAGTCACCATTCAGCATACCTTCAGAAAGCAGAAATTTCATCACTGCCGGTATGCCGCCAACGTTATGCAGATCTTCCATTACATACTGCCCACTCGGTTTTAAATCCGCCAGAAATGGCACACGATCGCTGACTGATTGAAAATCATCAATAGTCAAACGGATATCAACAGATCTGGCCATTGCAATCAAGTGCAGTACTGCATTAGTAGATCCACCCAGTACGCTGACAATTACCATCGCGTTTTCAAAAGCCTCACGCGTCATGATGTCTTTCGGCAGCAGTTCCTTTTCCATCAACTTCAAGACGGCATTCCCAGCTTCGTGACATTCTCTGATTTTGCCTGGGTCATTGGCTGGTGTTGAAGAACTGAAAGGCAGTGACATGCCCATCGCTTCAATGGCGCTTGCCATGGTATTGGCAGTGTACATGCCTCCGCAAGCTCCGGCACCCGGACAGGCATTTCGCACGATATCCATGCGTTCCTCATCAGTAATCCGTCCAGCAATGTACTCTCCGTAGCTTTGAAATGCTGAAACTATGTCGACTTTCTTGGGTCCCGCATAACCAGCGCGAATGGTACCGCCATAAATCATCAGTGACGGTCGATTCAACCTCCCCATTGCCATTAGGCAGCCAGGCATGTTCTTATCGCAGCCCGGAATCGTAACCAGTCCATCGTACCACTGGCCTGCTACAACGGTCTCAATGGAGTCTGCAATCAAATCACGAGACTGAAGTGAATAACTCATACCTTCCGTTCCCATTGAAATCCCATCGCTCACTCCAATAGTGTTAAACCGCATACCCAGCAACCCGGCTGAATCGACACCTTTTTTGGATTCTGCCGCCAAATCATTGAGGTGCATGTTGCAGGTGTTCCCTTCCCACCAGATACTGGCAATGCCTACTTGAGGTTTATGCATGTCTCTTTCAGTCATGCCAGTGCCGTACAGCATTGCCTGAGAAGCACCTTGTACTTTGGTCTGTGTCAGGCGTGAACTGATTTTGTTGAGATTACCCATGCCAATGTCTCCAATTTACAGAAAATATGTCAGTTTGAGTTTGAGAAACCCTCTGTTGGTTCCACGAGGTCGAAGATCGTCAATTCAGCAGTTTCCCGACGAACATCGGAAACTCGATACTTCCAGCCTAACCAAATTTTGTTCAGAGATTCCGCCTTTTTAATAACTTCTGGTGTTGAATTTTCCAGGGCTTGAGCGGTGAATAAAACAAAATTTAATAGTTCACCGGCACCAAACTCAGCGGATACCAGCAAATTATTGGTTGTTCGTGCAGTGACAGTAATGGCAGATTCCCAGTCGGAAACCCTCTTAACGTCTTCAAAATTTAATTGGCGAAATATCCCACCAATCTCATTGAGCTGAAATTGATAGCGAATTTTATGACTTTCAGGGATATCTTCCAGCAGAAAGTTTTCACGTTCCTGTGGATCGCGCCTTATCCTGATTGGCTGATTTGTGGGAGATTCGATGGTCACCTGGTCAACTTGTTCGTCTAAATTCAGAATTTCCGTATCAAACCAATTGATTGCCTGAGCAGGAATTATCAACCCGCTTTCGGCCAACCAAGTCTGATCAGCATGCGGTTCTCTGACATGAAATTCAGTCAACAAATCATTACGAACTGACTGCCGTCTCTTCCCGATTAGCAGACTAGCCAGCATTCGTTTGTCTTGCGCCAGCAAATCGACTTGAATAGAGAGTGAGTTTTCAATCTCAATGCCGGCGAGATCAAGCGCAGCAAACTTATCAGGATTGCTCGTCTTTGGTTCGATTTTGCGCATCTGGGCCAATCCGATTAGAAAATTTGAAACAGTACTGGGCTGTGCCGGGTAATTTTCAAACCTGCTGACTTGCCAGACAGAATCCTGCAACGTTAATGAAACAGAATTTTGAAAGGACTTGATTCGAATCTCTCTTACATCATTAATTTGTTCGATTAGATCGGGAAACACCAGACCATAATCAGATACCTTTTCAGTACGTCGCTGGTCATCGAGAGAGAAATACCAGATAGATAACACACTCAACGCAAAGAGTGCCAAAACGACTGGAATTCGGAACTTCAATGCGAACTTTCAGCGATTCGCAGTGCGAGCCTTCTGTCACGTCGGCGAGCACCGACTGTGCAAATCAAAGCACCCGCAATGGCTAGCAGCAAGGGAACCACAAGCAGGTTCAGCAGCATCAGACGATTTTCTAGTTGCTCGATATCCTTGACTAGATTATGTTGCACCTCACGCAATTGCTGTCGAATGGATAGATGGGTTTCGCGAAGCTTTTTGACCTCTTGGCGCTGCTCATCGGTAATGATGATCTCTGCTGAAGTCTCGCCATTCTCTTGTACAAAATTCGCAAGAAACTCTTCGACGCGCTGCAGTTCTTCCTGCAATTGCTTTTCGTGCTGCAAGTACTTCTGTTCTGCTTCCTGGCGTATTCGTTGCGTCAGTACGAATGGACGAAAAGAGCGTCCACGCGTACGTATCCCCAACAATCGGTCATCACCAGACAGATTGTCAAGCACATTGTTGATCAATTCACCATTCGACGCTTCTGCAAAGAGCAAGGTCTGACCAAATGACTGCTGGGTGCGTACCCAGAAACGATCATGCAAGAAATCCGTATCCGCAATCACGATGACATTGATCTCACCACTCGCAAGATGTTCTGAATTGACTCCATTTGAAATCTCACTTTCTTCAGCTGGTGGACCGTTTTGGAAGGCTGTGGATGCCCTACCGCGAATTCTTGCTGCAATTGGCCACCGCTGGTTACCCTCTTCGTAGCCATCTAGCAACTCACGAATGGATGAAACGCTGTTGAAGAATCCAACATCATAGAGTTTGGCAGACTCAGAGGTACGGATCAGTGGAGTGATCTTTGTTGCCAAACCGCCGTTAATTTCGAGTACGCCTGCTGTTGCGAAAATCAGATTACCCAGTTTCGCGGTAACAACATCAAGCGGATTCAACTGCTCAGGTTGAATATTCATCCAGACTGGGTAATTAATGGTCCTACCAGAAGATCCGTCACCTTCCAGCACTCGAGCGGAAATCGGTAAATCTCCAACAATTTTACCTGGCTGCATGGTCACTCCCCAGTGCTCAGTCAATTGATTGAGGTCTGAGCTTGTATCTAGTTCCTGCAGTTGTGTCGAACCCAGAATGGCCGACAGAATTTCCGAAAACGGGTCAACCGCTAATAACAGACTATTACCCTGCAGGACGAATTGATCTATTTCATACAGCAACTTATTTGAGAATGTTCTTGGGTGAAGAAGAAACAACATTTCAATGTCATCGGGCAATGACTCAATGGATGGCGACAGCATTTCGACTTCATAAATTTCGTTCATCTGCAGAAAAAATGTCCAGGGTGACTGCTGGGGTGTTGAACCAATCGGAAAACCCCCAGTACCCTGAATTGGCAGTGAACTGATTAAGCCAATCTTTTTTCGCTCCCGACCATCTAGCTGAACAATCAGTCGGATGAGGTCATATTCGAGCAGTTCCTCGCGCTCAAGCAAAATTTGAGGGATGACCTGGGTACCGTCTGTACTGTTAGTAGCCACCAATCCAAAATAGAGTGTACTACCACTTTGCAAGGGTATGCCCTGTAATCCATGACCAACAGCAGCGTCTTCTGATTCAGAAAAAGGACGGGGGTCCACAATTCGAAATGAAATATAGCCATTGGAAAGCCGCTCGAATTCACGCAACAGGTCTTCGACTCGACCTGCAAATGTACTGATTCCTGGAATTTGAAGAAGTTCTGATCGCGTTATGAACAGACTCATTGAAATTGGTTCAGTCAGCGACTGTAGCGTAGAGACTGTTTGCTCAGAAAGGGTGTAGAGTTTGTTTTCGGTTAAATCCAGACGAAAACGCGCCAATAACTCTCCGCTTGACAGATTGACTGCTAAGAATATCAAGACTGCAAGTATGACAGAAGCAGTGGTCGAAAGATTGGATTTCAAGTTTCGAATAAACATTAACAAGCGGAATGAAGAATGTTTTTCAAAGAATTAACTGCAAAATTTCGAGTCAACGATACGATTCATGACTGAACACCTGATTCGCTTCCGATTCATCCGAGTGAATTGTAATGGCTGCAAATTCAATTTGCTAATTTGAGTAAGACTTGGTTGGTAACGAAGAAATCGAGCAAATTGTTGAGGATCTTCACTAACTGTCTATGGCGGTGCTTTATTTTGCGTGAACAAGCATAAAACAGTTCGCTGCAACTTTGATGCGAGTGAAAATCAATCTCGAAACGACTGGAATCTGGGTCTGGGTCTGGGTCTGGCGGCTTGGAATGTGACTCACGCTTTAGGGTTCAACACGAACGGTCACAAAATCCACATCGCTATATTTTTGGTGACGCACCGATGCGGACAAATGTTGCAGTACCCGTAGCGATAAATTCTCTTCAATCGGAAATTGCTCGGCTTGTTCTGCCAATAATGCAACTCTATCTTCAAGGTTTTCACCCTCACCCGCTGTGGTGATAAACTCAAGAACCACACCTTTGCCATCTTTTTTGGCAAGCAATATCAGCTTTTGTTCACCGCTCTCTTTAACTGACTCCTGCTCGATCAGTGTCAGCAAAGCTTCCTCACAAACGGCACTCAGACGGTCTCCCATCGCTTCGTTCCAACCTCCCGAAGAGGCGAAATTTTGTACAAACTCGCTGACTGTTGGTAGGGAGGACAGTTCAACAACAGTTTCCAGACGCCTAGAATGAGTTCCCCCGACTTTCATCAACAAGGTCATGAGAATGGCGACGCATGCGCCAACTATCATACCATTGTTGAAAGCACCACCGGCGAATTTCGAAATAAACTCCGGGTAAACAATCCCACATTGAATAGCCACACCAAACAGGAATGAAACTCCCACTATTAGACCTTTGCGATGATCGATTCCATCATGAACAATCATTTGTACACCGATTATGAAAAGCATCCCGATCATGACAAAAAGAAATGCGGCAAATACCGGTCCCGGAATCGCTAACATAACGGCCAATGCTTTAGGCAAGAAAGCCAGAGACAGGAAAATAGTACCTGCTACGATCCCGACGTGACGACTAGCAACTCCGGTGAGCTGTGCCAGGGAGGCTCCTGTGGAAAGGGATGAAGTCGGCACCGTTCCGGCTAATCCTGAGAGTACATTACCAAGACCGTCGGCGGCAATTGCTCCTTGCACCTCCCGAAACTCTATAGCCCGCGATTGACGCCAGGATACCCGTTGGATCGCAATGGCATTGCTGATCGCCCTAATGGAGCCAGCCATCGCGGCAAACACAAAACCAGGAAGAAGTGACCAAAATATGTGTCCGAACCGAAGGTCTAATCCGGGAATTTGGAGCGCAGGCAATCCGACCCACGAAGCCTCAGCAACACGCGTCGTATCGTAAAGACCAAACAAAGCAGCGACTAACGTACCCGCCACTACACCGATGACGGGTGCCCATAACCGAATTGCTCCTGTTGCCTTTAGTGTGAATCCGCATATGATGAGTACAGTCACCAGTGCGCTCAGCGGGCCTCCAATCTGTGCACCTGCCTGTGGAACATCCTCTAACATCTCGACGATGGGAGACAAAATTGAAACAGGTAGCAACATAAGAACGGTTCCCGAGACAACCGGTGTGAAAATTTGCCGGAACAGCGAAAGCCTGTTGGAAACTACAATTTGCACTAGTGCCGAGACGACCACTAGTGTAGCGAGAGTTGCAGGTCCACCAATTCGTAGCGCCTCAATACTGAATGCAATATATACAGCTGCACTGCACATCATTAGTATGTGGCCCATTCCAAACCGCCAGAAGCGAAATGCCTGAAGAATGGTAATTCCGCCTCCGATTGCAACAGCGGCGAATACGGCCCATGAGAGATAAGCTTCGCTCTGACCCCCGGCACGCATAGTAACAGTGGTGATCAGGATCGTGGCCGATATACTCAGAGCTGTAAGTTGCAGTCCAAGGAGAAAGGATACTGTCAGAGGCGGTTTTTCATTCGCCTGGTAACGCAGAACCGAATTGTCCGAACTCATGGTCCTTTCACTCACCTTCGAATGCAGCTTGACTTAGAAGACAAAATAGGAATGATGAAACTGCCAAATTTTCTGCCGGTACTTTTTACTGACATAATGGGATGGCTGTCTGTTGTAACTTTTACCACTTCTCTAATATAGCGAGCATATCGTTTTAGAAAATTACTTGCAATCTCAAGCCTGATGAACTGAAAGTAACGCACAACACCTGCTGGATTTTTATGGTGTCGTAGCTTGACGAAAACTAATCTTCTTAATGAACATCATGGACTGAGCATGGTGCAGCTAAATCCCAAGTAGAACTATCAGCCTTCATCGTGCCTTCTCGTTCTTTTATCAAGTGAGTAATTAATTTTGTTCATACGCTAGGGCAGCAGCAAATTTGTCATTTTCCAGATTTTCAAGTTTCCAACTAGTGTTTGGCAAGTGAGGAAAGCGAAAGTAATCCGTTTTCTCGTCTCGCCGTATGGATCTCGGAATCTCGAATCGGGCAGGGTCCAAAGTAAACCCTGTGCCAAGAGCTTTAATTAATGACTCTTTGAGCGTCCAGAGTTTGAAAAACAGGTGTCGTTTATCGGATTCTCCCAATAATTCAAATTCAGCCTGCTCATTAGGTCCGTAAACAGTCTCAATCAGCGAGTCGATGTCAACGCGGGTAGTGCGTTCCTCCACATCTACGCCTAGCATTCCCTGTGGTCCAATGGCAATCAACCCGTGTTTACCGCTATGGCTCACGTTGAAACTGACTGGTGCCACCTTCCCATCCACCAGTCCGAACGGCTTACCGTGCTCTAAGGTGCCGAAAGAAAGACTTTTGTTTTCGAAGCCGAGTCTGGAGCAGAGAATGTAACGTAGTGTGGCTCGACACAGTACAAATTCTCGTTTGGGTCGATCATAACAGTACCGGGCACAGCGATCCAGATCTTGTTCATCGAGCCAGGAAATGGCGTATTTCTCGCGCTTCTCATGAGGTGACAGATCTACATGCGCAACAAATATATCACCCACTCTATGGAACGTATGGAAGCCGGATGCAATGAGATTAGCGGGCATAAAGCAGATTTTTCAGAGCACCGTGGAAGTGTCAAACTGAAAAACCAGGACTAACGCGAAGAGGTCAATCCCGGCGAGTAGATTCTATTTCTACAACTGGTAAAAGCAGCGTTTGTCACAAAACTTTCGATGGGTCCAATTAAGTCGTTCGGAACCTCATCCACCAAGGTAGTAAAAAACAATATTTTATCTTCAAACTATTGGTTCTGTTGAATTGAAAAACACAGAACATCATTAGTACCAAGTCGGAAAGCACCAATCTCCTGTTCCAACAGGTGTGTGTTCAATTGACGTACATAACCAATATTCACGAAACAGCGTTGATTTGTCAAATGAAGCGTTTTTTCTTTTTTTAACTGCAAGGAAGTGCCGTAGTAGATTGTTACAGGATCAATGCAGCCAACAGATCCCACTGATTTTTGAGGCTGTTTCACACTAATTTGTTGACTGTCTTTTCTTTACTGATACCGCTAACCCGTTCAAGTAAAGAAACAAAGCTGCAACAGAGAAGAAAAAGACCACATCTGACAATGAAATTACGCCTTTTGCCATCTGATTGAAATGACCAAGAAAACTTAACCCCGCAATGGCTTCTAGTAAAGGGATTGGCAAAACAGGCGTCAAAACATCCTGAATCAGAGTTACTTCACCTATTGTGAAAAAAAGCCCGATAACAATTCCCAATACAAACGAAACAACCTGATTCTGACTCAGAGCTGATGCAAAGCAGCTGATTGACAAATATCCCCCGGCTAAAAGTAAACTCCCAAAATATCCAGCGACAATCGCACCGTTGTCTGGATTACCTAGATAATTAACCGTCAGCCAAATTGGTGTGGTAAGTACTAGTGCGAAAGCAGTGAAGATCCAGACCGCAACAAACTTTCCCAATACCACAGAGAATGTACTGACTGGTAAAGTGAGTAGTGTTTGAATCGTACCAGTCTTTCTTTCCTCCGCCCACAATCGCATACCCAGCGCAGGTGCCAACACTAAAAAAAGCCACGGAATGAAACTGAAAAATGAAGTTAGTTCAGCTTGTTCAAACTGAAAAAATTCACCCACGTAGAATGTCAGCACCCCGCTTAGCGTAAGAAAAATGATCAGAAAAATGTAGGCAATCGGTGTATAAAAATAGTCCGCCAATTCCCGGCGCAATATGACTATCCAAGACAGCATGAAAATTCCTCAGATAACTTCCATTCACATTAGCCAGCTTTGGCTGGCTGTGTAACTCCAGTCGAAGTCTGAAGCTGGCGGTTCACTTTATCTGTCAATTTCTCTCCTCTTCTATATCCTATATTTATCAATTGCTTGCGTAGCTAATTGATAGAATTTACTTGAACTGATCCTTGACTAACTCAATAGTCCCTTCCTTTTCAATAATTATATCGTTGCACTGTCGTCTTAAATTTGGTGAGCATTCATGAGTTTCGAAAAGCGGCTAATTAGACTGTCGGACGGTGCGGCGAGTATTGTTCCTGGAATCAAACGAGGAATAGAAAAAGAAAGCCTGCGCATCAATCCAGATGGACGACTGGCAGAGACTCCTCACCCAAAAGCGTTGGGATCAACGCTTACTCACCCGTACATCACCACCGATTATTCCGAAGTTTTACTGGAACTGGTGACGCCGGTCTTTACTTCGATCCCCGATGTGCTTCAGCACCTCACAGAGCTGCATAAGATTGTCTATCACCACATCGGGAATGAGATGCTCTGGGTCAACAGCTTACCGTGCTTGCTGAGTGATGAAAACTCCATACCGATCGCCCAGTTTGGCACTTCAAATATTGGTCAAATGAAGCATGTTTATCGTCGCGGTCTCGGAGTCCGTTACGGCAGAAAAATGCAAGTCATCGCTGGACTTCATTACAACTTTTCTGTTCCCGGCACTTTCTGGGAAGTGTTAGGCATCGAAGCAACTGAGTCCGATCCTGATGCGGTTTCCAATGCATACATGGCAGGAACTCGCAACTTCCATCATCACTGCTGGTTGTTGTTTTACCTGTTCGGCGCATCACCCGCTGCCTGTCGATCATTTTTTAGTGATTTACAACCAGACAGCTTATCCAGTTCCAATTCCCACACACTTTATGGACAGTACGCGACTTCGCTAAGGATGAGCAATTTTGGATATCGAAACCCCGTCCAATCTGAAATCAGAATCGATCACAACTCTGTGGATGGTTACATTCACACACTGTCCAGTGTCATTAACAAGCCCTATCGTCCATACCAGGAAATTGGCGTTAAACGAAACGGTGCATATTTACAACTTAATGCTAACCTGCTACAGATTGAAAATGAATATTACTCGGTGATTCGTCCAAAGCGCACAATCAAACCTCAAGAAAAACCAACAGCTGCTTTGCGGGACCGGGGGGTTGAGTATCTTGAAGTACGCTGCCTGGATCTCGATCCATTCAGTCCAATTGGAATCTCAGAAAATCAGGCGAGATTCATGGATCTTTTCCTCACATTCTGCTTGCTAAATCCCGCAGAACCGATGTCTAAGTCTCAGCAGGAAGTTATCGCAGCAAACAAAGATGCTGTTGTGCTAAATGGACGAGCACCTGACTTAAGACTTAAACGCAACGGAAAAACGATTTCAGCGAGAGTCTGGGGGAACGATTTATTAGATCGAATGGAGGGAATTGCGAAAGTTTTTGACAGCTCACTTGGTGGAAATAACTTCAATGAGGCACTGAATGAACAGCGAGCAAAAATTGAAGATGCCAGTCTCACACCATCTGCAAAAATTATTGCGGCATTGAAAGCCAACGAAGAGCCATTTTTTGATTATGCATTGCGACTTGCTGAACAAGCGAAGCAATCATTTCTTGCCACTAGTCTAGAACAGGATGTGCTTGATCGTTACTGTGCGGTCGCTACGGATTCGTTTGACCAGCAACGCAAAATCGAGGAATCTGATGATACAGATTTCGATACTTTTCTCGAACGCTACTTCAATCGGTAACGGAAGACTCTGTCAATAGGCCCGATGTCGGTCAACCATCCCCTCAATCGGTTCATTCTTTAAAAAACTCTCAATTTTATCAAGAATCCTGACGCTACCTGACACAGGGTCGGGTTTACTGGCACAGTGTGGTGTAACCAGCACATTGGGTTCCTCCCAATATGGATGTTCAGGTGGCAAAGGCTCGGTACGAAATACATCCAGTACTGCTTTGCTGATATGCCCTGAGCGTAAAGCTTCCAAAAGTGCATCGTCATCAATCGATTCGCCGCGTCCACAATTGATAATTTTGGCACCCACGGGTAAGTACGCAAGCGTCTGCCGATTCATAAAATTATGAGTTTCCGCCGTATTGGGCAAAATACAAACCAAAATGTCAGTCTGACCAAGAAAATCTTTCAACCCATCTTGGCCAACAAAGGATTCAACACCAGGAATCTCTTTTCGAGTGTTGCTGTAACCGATCACCCTAAAACCCAAGTCTACCAGAGCGTTCGCACACGCGGTTCCAAGCACACCGAGTCCTAAGATTCCGACGCAGGAACACTCCGGTGATAGATTGTCCACACGGAAAGGATGAGCCCATAAACGAGGTTTGTATTCATCTGCCAGGATGTGCAATCCAGTTACGTGATGAACAACATAAATTACGATGCCAACCGTTAGACCGGGGTCGGTCATGCGATAGATCGGCAGATGACTAATGCTCTCATCAGCCAACAGATCTGCGACTCCGGCCCACATGGAAAAAATTGCCCGCAAGTTAGAATATCGAGCGAGATCTCCGGCAGGCGGTCGGGCAACGATCGCAAATTCTATATCCTCTTCCCGACCAACATCCGGCCAAACCCTTAAGTCAATGCCCGGAGCATTCTTCTTTATCTCTTCAGTCCAACGCGGAATGTTCTCCTCAGTCGATGAAAGTAGGACTGCGCCTTGCAGATTAAGCATTGAATTTTCAGAAAAATTCTGCTTTATTGCACTTCCAAGAGTTCAATTTCAAAGACCAGAGTGGCATTCGGAGGAATCGCAGGTGGCGCGCCAGCCGCTCCATATGCCAGCTCAGGAGGAAAAACAACTTCCCACCTGGACCCTATCTGCATCAATTGAAGTACTTCCTGCCAACCTAAAATAACAGCGTTTAGCGGAAATGTGGTAGGTTGATTTCGACTATAGGAACTGTCGAATTCGGTGCCATCAATTAAGGATCCCCGATAGTGAACAGTCACTGAACTATCAATATTGGGTGAGGCACCGTCTCCTTCCGCTATAACTTTGTACAGGATTCCTGTTGCTGTTGATATGACACCTTCCTGTTTTGCGTAATTGGCTCTAAATTCATCACCTTGCATTGCAGACTCCTCTCTCATCTGGTTTTCATTAGCTGATATCTCATCTCTAACTGCTGCAAAAGCATCAAGCATTTCTTGTTCGGTGAGTTTCAACTCACCGTCCTCTTTGACTGAGTCCACAATTCCAAGCAAAAGTGCGTCAATGTCCACGGGTACTGGTGTAGACTGCGCACTAATGAGAATTTGTGCACCGTACTGGACACCAAGCCCATAACTGAAACGTTCCTGCCGGGTTTCCAGTGCAGATTCCTGTGCAATTGAACTGAGTGGTGCAATCGCAATTAATGCAAGTGTCAGTGCGCATAGCATTGTTCTTGATGCGAACATACAGAATTCCTCTTTTGTGAAGTGATCGTTTGCTAATTTGGCATTGACTCTATTGCGAACAGTAAACTCACGACTGCATATTTGGTTTTCGGGAAAAATCAATCCAAAGCAACGGATGAAACAGTGTGAGTTGCAACCAAATCAGAATGATGCGCCTTATGATACTCAATTTAGGCTAGTGCCCCGACGATTTCAATGGCTGGTCACCATCCACGACAAACTTAATTTCCTCTCCCTCATCTGCGGTAAAAGTTTGAGCAGCTCATGCAATCAAAAACAGCCGTGAATTAGCTGATGCTTCATATTCAGCCGTAACCCCATGTCTTAATAATTCAGAATCCAAGGTTGCCAAGGAAAGTCGAATTCAAACAGTGCGGGAAGTTGAAGTTTAGTCTTTCAGCAGGTCTGTCGAATCGATCTTCTAAAGCGAACCTTCTGAAGTAATGAATCTTCAAGGGTGAATTCACAACAAAATGCCACGTTTATAATTGAACAATCTCTTAGCATAGCAACCATACAAGTCACTTAGGTTCATCCCGTGTCGATTGATTCAAAGCTCCTTGAAATTCTCCGCTGCCCTTTGACCAAGCAGTCACTCAGCCCACTCACCAAAGAAAGAATTGATAAAATTAATTCCAAAATATCAATTCGTGAGGTTCACTATGAAGATGGTACTGTTGTCGAAGACAGCATTGAAGAAGGTCTGATCACAGAAAATGGCAACCGCATCTATCGGGTTGAATCAGGCATCCCAATCATGCTGTACAAGCAAAGCATTCCTGTGACATAGTCGAGAAAATCAGTACACCCAAGAGGAATTCCTTCAACGCTGAATTTAGCCGCCAGACTCAGTCAAATTCTGCTTGTTTGGGTTAAATCAAACTGTCTGGTAGTAATCCATAAGAATTTTCGCAACTTCAGGTCGGGAAAATTCCGGTGGTAAATCTTCTCCGGCTGACAGCATTTCCCGCACCCGTGTTCCTGACAGTAGGACAAAATCTTCTTTCTGATGATTCGGGGCTTCACGCATCATAACAACCTGGTTCAGTTTGTTTGACCAGGCAGTGTGATCCGCTTCAAATATTTCGATCTCGAAGGTACCACCTGGCACATTAGATCGAAAAATTTCTTGTGCATCAAATGCGCCATAATAATCCCCTACTCCTGCATGGTCACGTCCCACGATCATATAAGCAGCGCCTAGATTCTGACGAAAGATGGCATGCAAAACAGCCTCTCGAGGACCCGCGTAAAGCATATCAAACCCGTATCCCGAAATAATTACCGTGTTCTCTGGAAAGTAAAGCTCAACCATTTTACGAATCGAATCATCCCGGATTTTAGCCGGTATATCGCCTGGTTTAAGTTTACCGAGCAACATGTGAATCACCACTCCATCCGACTCAGTTCGCTCCAGAGCAATTTTGCATAACTCCTCATGTGCGCGATGCATGGGATTTCGCGTCTGAAAAGCCACGACCTTGTTCCATCCCCTTTGTTTGATCTCATCCCTAATCTGATAAGCAGTCATATAGGTTCCGGGAAATTCTGTCTCAAAGTAGCTGTAATTCAAAACTTTAATGTCACCGGAAATTATGAATCTGCCCTGATTTAAGAAGGTTTGTACACCTGGGTGTTCTCCATCATTTGTACCGAACACTTTTTGGGCGATAAATTGACACTCTTCTTCCGTTAATTCTTCCACTACCTCAACGGTTTGTACAGCAAGCAGAGGATTTCCGTCAACTTCCGGGTCTAGAATCGCAATCCTTTCTCCTGAATCAACATAAGGATTCTCAGCGACTCGATTCAACACGGGCACAGGCCAGAATAGTCCATCACTTGTTCGCATGGATTCCGCCACTGACAAAGCATCCGTCTTGTTCATGAATCCGGTAAGTGGTGTAAAGTAGCCACCACCAAGCATTACAGCACTCGCTGCAGAAGGTGAGTCTGCCAAAATCGAGCGAAAACCAGCCGCCTCACGCATCAACGCATCGCGTTGCTTCGCATCGAAAACAAATAAAGGAGTTAACTCGGCAGACTGATAAGCTCCGACCATATGAATGTGTTCCTAAGTATCAGACTAAGCGGATTTTGACTGTAGAGCGGGCACGGCATGCAAGTGTTCTCTTCTGCTTGCAACAGCATCACTCAGAGTACGAAGAAGCTCATACGTTTTGTCCCAACCAATACACCCATCTGTAATACTCTGTCCGTAGACAGGGGCCACACCATCAATCAGGTCCTGCCTGCCCTCTACGAGGTGGCTTTCGATCATCACACCCTTGATGCGCTGATCGCCTCCAGCAATCTGCCCGGCTACATCTTCACCTACGAGAATCTGTCTCTCATACTTCTTGGAACTATTTGCGTGACTAAAGTCAATCATCAGGTTTGGCTGTAAGCCCCTGCTTTCTAACTGCTCTGCCGCCTCTTGCACGCTCTTCGCATCAAAATTTGGCTGTTTTCCGCCCCGAAGAATAATATGGCAGTCCGTATTTCCAGCTGTTTCAAAAATTGAAGTCTGCCCATCTGTTGTAATCGACAAGAATCGATGTGACTTAGACGCGGCATGTACGCCATCAACTGCAATTTTTATGTTTCCGTCAGTTCCGTTCTTGAGCCCAACCGGACAGGAGAGTCCTGATGCTAATTGACGATGCACCTGACTTTCTGTCGTTCTTGCGCCAATCGCACCCCAACTGACCAGATCACCGATATACTGCGGTGTAATAATGTCTAGGAATTCAACGCCAGCCGGAACTCCCAGATCGTTAAATTCCAGCATGAGTCTACGTGCCAGCCGCAACCCTTTGTTGATATCGAATGATCCATTCAAATCCGGATCATTGATTAACCCTTTCCAACCTATCGTAGTGCGAGGTTTTTCAAAATAAACCCGCATGATGATTAAAAGATTTTCCGACAGTTCGGATTTTACGCCGGCCAGACGGTTCGCATACTCTGTCGCAGCAATCGCATTATGAATTGAGCAAGGGCCTACGACAACGATCAATCGATCGTCCTCTGAATTAAGAATATTGTGAACCGAACGTCGGGTAGTACGTACCAGTTCAGCTGCCTTGGCAGACACTGGATACTCTTCCATCACCTGTCTCGGAAAAGCAACATCGTGAATGGACGAAATTCGCAAATTGTCGCCCGACGGATTATCGTATATGTCAGTAACAGTCATCTCTTGGAAAAATAAGATACAGGAAAATGCTCAAGCCAGTTGCAGGAGCAATCGAAAATTTGAGAGACAGTCATTATATTCAGATATTGCACTGCAAACGAATAGCGAAATTAGTAATAATGAATGAATAAGGAATTTGCGATTGCCGCAAATTACCCAGTCTAATCCCCTCAATGGAAAGTAGAACCCTGACTGAAGCAAAGATGTCTGTGATGAAAATTCTGAGCGTAGTTGTTTCAAGCGCAATATTAATTTACGTCGCTATCTGCATTTTCATGCTCTTCTTCCAAAAACATCTCATTCATATTCCCTACGAACAGTTAGTGGGTGATCCACTGAGTCAAGGAATGCAATTCGAGGAGGTTTACCTCACTACGCCCGATAACGCTCGATTGCATGCCTGGTACATCCCCAACTCGAATTCCGATTACATTTTTTGGATATTTAGCGGAAACGCTGGAAACAAATCTTACATGCTAGACGCGATCCAACTAATTTACGATCTGGGCTATTCAGTGTTCATTTACGATTACCGTGGCTATGGACCTAGCAAAGGCAGATTGACTGAGCAGACTCAATACCAAGACGCTGAATTCTTGTGGAACTACCTGACTCAAACCAGAAACATCCCCTCAAACCAGATTGTGCTTCACGGCCGCTCGCTCGGCACTGCCATGGCAAGCTGGGTTGCCACAAAAGTCGAACCAGCTGCACTGATACTGGAATCCGGATTTACTTCGTTAACCGACATGTCCAAGCACATCTATGGTTGGCTACCGATTGACTTGATCCTTCGATGGAAATATGACAATCTCGAAAGAATCACTCAATACTCTGGCCCCACCTTACTCATTCACAGCTCTGATGATGAAATTGTGCCATATCACCACTCTGTTCGTCTTTTCGAAGCCGCACCTGGAACAAAGCAAATCCTGGAGCTTTCCGGTACACACCTGGAAGGGTTTATGGATAACAGAGAAACCTACACAGATGGCATTGCCCGATTCATGGCTCTCGTGAGCTCATAGCTTAAATTCTGCACGCTGTGGCTTCGAGGCCGTGAAGGTGTGAAGGTGTCGGTGAGGTGCAGCTACACTACGCACTCACTCTAAAGTGCGCTAAACGTGCTCGCCGCCGTTGATATGAATTTCAGATCCCGTCACGTAGCTTGAACTATTGGCACAAAGAAAGTAGATGGTTTGCGCAACTTCATCGGGTGTTCCGAGACGATGCATGGGGATATTCCGTACAAGGTCTGACGTGCCAGGGGACAGTATTGGCGTGTCGATTTCGCCTGGTGCAATGGCATTGACTCGAATACCCTTCTGACCAAAGTCTGATGCCATTTCACGTGTCAATGCAGCTAGCGCTGCTTTCGATGTTGCGTAGGCTGTTCCCGCAAACGGGTGGACTCGACTGCCTGCGATTGAAGTGACATTAACAATTGAACCGCGTCCTTTCACCAGTTCGGCCATCAATCCCCGAGCCAAAACAATAGGCGCAAAAAAATTCACCTCAAAAACCAAGCGCCAGGTCGCCATACCTGTATCAGTCGGACCAAGCCGTTCACCCTCCTCACCCTTGGGAGATATGCCTGCGTTGTTCACCAGTGCATGCAATGCACCGCCGGCCAATCGCTTCTTTAACTCGGCCAATCCGATTGAACGATGATCCGGGTCACCGAGATCAATCTGAATGTGGTCTTCAGGACCTTCCTGCCAAGGGCACGCGCTAGAAAAGGCGCGTCTAGAACAGGTGAAGACACGCCAACCATGCTCCTGAAACAATTTTGCAGTGGCGTGACCAATTCCCTGACTTGCACCAGTCAGCACCAGCGTTTTTTGTTCACCTGAGTCGCCGTCTATACTGGGTTTTGGCACCGGTTTGCCAGAAACCGGGCATGTATCTGGGGCAGTTTTTTCCGGGTCAGCCATGGTTCTATCCGACTCTCCAACCTAGTCGTCTTCTGGGTGTTGAAATTCAGCGCTAAGCTTTTTCTGCACGTCCATCGGTGCAGGTTCGTAAGATCCAAACTCCATCACAAATGTTCCTTCTCCACCCGAAATTGCATTGAGTCTGGCCTGAAAATCAGACATTTCCGCCAGTGGTGCCGCTCCTGTAATTCTGACTGTACCGGAAGAAAGCGAGTCGGTATCGCTTATTCGACCACGTCTAGATGAAAGTTCACCAGCGATATCACCCATATTGCCACTCGGTACCGTTACAGTTACGTCAGCAATAGGTTCAAGCACGATGGGCCCAGCTTTGGATATTGCATCAATAAAAGCCTTTTTGCCTGCGGTAATGAATGCAATTTCCTTTGAATCAACCGAGTGGTGTTTGCCATCATAAACCGTTACCCGAATATCCTGCAATGGAAATCCAGCAAACGCCCCGCCAGTCAGTACCTGCCTGATCCCCTTCTCCACCGCAGGAATAAACTGAGAAGGAATAACTCCACCGACAACATTGTCAACAAACTCAAATCCATCACCTCGCGGCAAAGGCTCTACACGCAGATACACCTCACCAAACTGACCCGCTCCGCCGGTCTGCTTCTTGTGCCGACAGTGACCTTCAGCTAGCTTCGTCACCGTTTCTTTATAGTCGACCGTAGGTATGGAAGTTGTTACCTCAACGCTGTAAACTTCATTCATTCGCTCAAGTGCCACACGTAAATGCAAATCTCCCATCCCTCGCATAATTGTTTCATTTGCAGCTGGATTTCTGGATAACGCAATACAAGGATCTTCGACTGCAATCTTCTGTAACGCCTCCGCTACTTTCTGTTCATCGCCTCGATTGGCTGATCCGATCGCCAGACCAACCATCGGGAACGGTGTGCGCAGACTCTGCATGGTAATTACATTGTCGGAACTCTCTGTCAATAGCACACTATTCTGATTGATTTCATCGATTTTTGCGATGCCCCGAATGTCTCCCGCAATTGCTTCAGAAACATCAGTGTGCTGCTTGCCCATCATTTGATAAAGGTTGCTGAACTTGACTGGCTTTCGGGCATCATCGATGTAAACTGGCGTATCCTTATTCAACTGTCCCTGGTAAACGCGAAATACACCAAGCTTGCCGATGAATGGGTCAAATGCAATCTTGAACACATGCCCTATCAGGGGCTTGTCAGGGTCTGCAGAAATACTCAATTGTTGTTTCTCACCATCGTTGTCCTGAAAGAATTCTGGTAATTGCCCTTCTGCAGGATTAGCAAAAAGTTCTGCGACTTGCGCTAAAAATTCAGAAATTCCAATATCCCTGTCGGCAGATGTGAAATAAACTGGAATCAAATGTCCTTCCAGCATCGCCTGTTTGAAAACTGGTGCGATTCTCTCTTCGGGCAGTTCACCAGTTTCCAGATACTCTTCCATCAATTCGTCATCAACTTCAACAATCTGATCTGCTATCGAAATATGTGCGTCTTCGACTGAACCCAGATCGCTCTCGCCTTCTTTACCGGTCAAACAGTTGACAACCGCAGTACCACCGTTAGCAGGCAAATTGACCGCAAGGCATTCGGAACCAAATTCATCCTGAATTGCACTGTATACATCACCCAATTCGACATCAACCGCATCAATTTTGTTGACCACGATGGAAATACAGATGCCCGATTCTCTGGCCCATTCCATGAAGCGTCTTGTCATGGTTTCCACGCCATTTTGTGCGTTAATCACTATGACTGCTGTTTCAACTGCATGTATTGCACTCACTGCCGTACCGACAAAGTCTGAATAACCTGGCGTGTCAATTATGTTTAAGTGAGTGGAATTGTGATCAAAGGAAAGGATCGACGAAGTCAATGAACGCTGATGCTGCTTCTCTAGCACGTCCTGGTCGCTGACGGTGTTCTTGCGGGAAATCTCGCCTTTGCTGGGAATAGTCCCTGATGCGAATAAAAGTGCTTCGCTCAGCGTGGTTTTCCCGGCGCCGGCTTGGCCGAGCAATGCAACATTTCGAATGTCACTGGTGGAATAGGCCATTAATTGTTCTCCAAATTCTGCCTGTTGTTATTCTTGGTTCTCATTCGAACGAAGTGATTATAGGGTAAGGTGCATTGAGTTCAACTTCGTCGGTATTTTCATCCGGATTACTCCGGTCAATCACTATAAATTCCTGCTCCTGCTCAATTGCCATCAGAAAGTGATGCCAGACACCGCGATGGTAATTGACACCCTGCTTTCCATTAGATATGAATAACTCCATTTTTGTCGGATTGAATTCGCCCTCACCATCAGCTACCAATACCAAGAATCTGCCATTGCCTTTCGGAATAAACAACTGACTGCTACAAGGATGACGTTCCATACAGGTAACTTGAAAAGGCAGTGATATTGGTCTTGCCTTAAAAACACTCAGTGTAGGTTCCCCGTCATCTGTCAGATCAAGTTCTGCCAGAGACTCAAATCGGTCTGCATGACCCATATTGATTCGACGCGATGGACGCCCCTCAAGTTCAATCACATCACCGTAGGGTTTGAAGGATTCTGCATTCAAAGGCCGTGGTTTCAATTGAGTTGTATTGTCAATTGTCGCCGTACCGAGTACGCGTAATCTACCGACGCCACCGTCCGGATGCATTTCAATCATCACATGACTTATCAATCCTATAGTATTGTTACTGCAGTTGTATTCATGATTTTGATCTGCTTTCATCGGAGTATGATCTATCAAGGTCTGCCAATTAAAATTCGAATCGGTCAACATACTCACTGTTGCACCTGGCGCATAGGTCGCCCGAACAGCACACGTTGCCGGATAGTTACCCTTAAAGTGCAGTGTATCAAGTTCCAAACTCTGCACATGACCAGGTCGACCAAGTTGAATCACTGCCCAGTCGTGCCCTGGTCCTCTTCGTCTGGCTGTTTCCCAGCCATCTCCCATATTTACCGCTCGCCCGGGGTTCAACAGATTTTCCATTCTGCCAAAGTGCATATCACTGCATGCCAGGGCGACACCACCATTAATCGTCGCCGCAAGATCAATTACCTGATCCTCACGAACATCAGCCCAGTTCTTGTGTACGTTTCCGTAAACTCGTAAGCGAGCGACGCCGCCGTCTGGGTAAATATTCAATCGAACGTGACTCCAGATGCCATTGGAGGTTATTTTGAACAGATTCGTCGAGTCTCCTGTCAAACTTGAAACAGGTAAAACTTCTGTCCACTCAGTTGTTTCATCGGGGTCTGAATCACTATCACAGGCTTCAACCATTGCCTCTTCCGGAAAATTGCCTGTAAAGTGAGTGGTTTCGATATTAATCGCATGTATCACACCTCGGCAAATGCGAACAACACAACTGTCGTGGCCAGGAATTCTTCGACGGCGCGATTCCCAGCCATCCATCCACTTCCCACGCTCGGTAAACTTACCCTCAATGAATACCGGATCTTCCAGATTTATTAAATTTTCTTTTTCTGCGAAAAAGTCATCAGTTGCCGATAGCACTTCGGCACCCAAACTTCGCTCAGCCAAATTGACCATTCCTGTCAGATTTATATTTGCATTCATAGTTCGCTTAATGAAGTCCATTCTCTTGAAAATGTCTGTGCCAGTGATTGGCTATGTCGATACGCCGGCAAAGCCAAACATCTTCTTTACCAGAAACATACTCAAGGAATCGGACGATGCTTGCAGCCCTTCCTGGACGGCCCACCAACCTGCAGTGCAACCCGACTGACATCATTTTTGGTGATTGTTTGCCTTCCGAATACAGCAAATCGAAGGCATCCTTCAAGTATGTAAAAAACTGGTCACCGCAATTGAATCCCTGCGGCGTCGCGAAACGCATGTCGTTAGCGTCCAATGTGTAGGGCACGACCAGATGGGGCCGACCATGACTAGAGTCCCAAAATGGTAGATCATCGCTGTAGTCATCTGCATCATACAAAAATCCGCCTTCTTCAACAACTAGTCGTCGGGTATTCGGGCTGGTACGGCCTGTATACCATCCATGCGGACGCTGTCCAGTCACTGATTCGATGGCTTTGATGGCCAAGCCAATATGCTCCCGCTCAATTTCTTCCGGCACATATTGATAATCAATCCAGCGATATCCGTGACTGCAAATCTCGTGGCCAAGCCCGGCCATTTCTTCGATCACTGCCGGATTTCGCTCAACCGCCATACCGACTGCAAATATTGTCAGTGGAACTTGATATTCATTGAAAATTCGAAGCAGTCGCCATACCCCTGCCCTTGAGCCGTACTCGTAAATTGACTCCATGCTCATGTGTCGTACACCGGCTCTGGCGTCAGCCCCGACAATCTCAGATAAAAATGCTTCCGATGCTGGGTCTCCATGCAGAATACAGTTTTCCCCACCTTCCTCATAGTTCAAAACAAACTGTACCGCGATTCGTGCATTATTTGGCCAATTCGGATTCGGTGGATTCGCTCCATATCCGATCAGGTTTCTTGGGTAGGTATTTTCCATTAAAGAATAATGACTGAATCTGTTTAAATCCTGTGCTTTGAAACATATCAGTATAAGAGTTACTACAACCAGAGAATTGGTGTCTTTCCGACAAGTTCAACGTCAATAGATGTCTCATCAAGTTAGGACTTTACAGTCGTTTTGTTATCTGCCGCACCACATCCTCAGGAACTTACCTGATTAACCCATCCGTTATGGTTCAGCTGTATTAAGCTGGTGTTGGACAATGGCGCCAACTCGACTAGGGAGCAAATCAGATGAAGCTGTTTCAACAATTGGTCAAATTGATCTCTCAGGCATAACGGTGTTCAATATAATTCCATTTTTCACACGTTCTGTGCTGATTAAATCCGAACACTCAAGTTAACCATTTCATTTGCGCGGAGAGAAGGTTGTTATGAAATCCTGCAAGCGGATATTGCTTGGAATAGCCTGTCTGAGTGTAGCACTGAGTTTTGCTGCTCATGCTGACCCAGAAGCAGGTCGAGACAAATCTTTCACTTGCACAGGCTGCCATAGTTCGCCTGGTTATCGAAATGCATATCCTGGCTATACGGTGCCTAAGCTTGGGGCTCAAAAAGCCGACTATCTTGAGGCTGCGCTGAAAGCCTATCGAGATGGAGACCGTCAGCACAGTACGATGCATGCCCAAATCGCGCAAATGAGTGATCAGGACATTTCGGACATCGCCGAATATTTCTCACAATTGGTTAAACAGTAAGTGCAATGAAAAAGAGAATTTTCAAATTTCAGCTACTAATTGCGATACTCGCAATTATTTCGTCCGCTCCATCGTTTGCGGGTGATGCCGCAACAGGTAAAGAAAAAGCTGCACTATGCCTGACATGTCACGGCGAAGGCAATAAAGTTGTCGGTGTGGGTACCCCCATCATATCCGGGCAATATAGGGACTACTTGATTCATGCAATGAAGAGCTATCGGTCAGGTGCCCGCAACAATGTCATTATGGCCGGCTTCAGTACTAATTTAACCGATAAGGATATTGAAGACATCGCGGCGTTTTACTCTGAAATGGACTCTCAACTCTTTACGCCTACAGAGTAGCTGACTTTCTCTTTGCTTGGTCTAATTCAGGCAAAGTCATTCCCCAGTTTCAAAATCGCTGGTCTCGGTGTCTTGTCATTCAGGATTAGCCCACAAAGGCCAAAGCCAAAAGAAATTCAGCGAACCAGAGTTGGCCGTCGAAATTGTCGAACGTTGCTGCTAGCTTCCACCAGCTCGCCATCACGGTAAATTAGATAGTAGTTCGGTTCAACAACGACAGTTGATTCAGGAGAAATTATGCTGCTCAGATTAAATGGATCAGCAGGATGAATTCTCAACGACTTTGAGTTGGGCGTGTCGTTTCGCAGCATTTTTATCGCATTCGGCAATGCAAACTGTTCACCGCCTACTCCCTCAACAAATCGTCCACCACGAACTTCACCCCGGTCCTCTAAACGAGAGTAAAAACGACGAAGCTCTTTCCATTTTGGCAGAAATTTGCCTTCCCTAGCGATCAGTTCATAAAAGATGATGCCGTAGCGCTTGAGCAATGCCCTTCCAGCTACCTCAACTAAATCTTCTTCGGACATTTCAACAGCTGGAGAACGCTTGGGGTGCACCAGCAAAGACCATCGCCCAGAACTTTGTACTGCATGATTTCCGAGTCGTCCCAATCTGGATTTTTTATGGCGGTCGCGTTCAGTCATCAGTAAAGCTCGAATCCCTCCGTAGTGATCGCAGGTTACCATCCCAAGTGAGAAAAGCTCAACCAGACATTGCTCCACATGTGTCGGAAGCATTGAAAGTTCATCCTGAATTTCTTCAAAGAACAAAGGGCCAAAATCGGAAAATGCTTCAAGCACTGAGCGTGTCTTACCGGATAGATTGGGTTCAACTGTTTTCCGTCGTTCAGTCAGGCTTTTCCAGGCGCGCAATTGATTCCTTCTGAGAAACGTTAATGGAATCGCTTTGATTGATGTGCGCTGGCGATAAACCCGGTTTAACTGCTGCTTGCTTGCAAGTCCATCCGGGACCGACAATCTGCACCACACAAATCGCCCAGTGACACTCAATTGATCAAGCAGACCAGGAGCATATTCAAACACGCGGGCCGGTAGCAAATCAGATTCCCATACACCTGCCGGAGCCTCATATCCTTGCAGTGAGTCCAGAATCTGACTCAACGATTCTGGACCTTCACCCACGGTATTTTCGCTCAGTCGCATCCATCGCATCAAATATCTGGAGTATTGTCGGGTGTCGACAGGTTTAATCTGGTTTCTTAGTGTCGAAATTGCAGATTTGTGTAACCGCGCAAGGTAGTTTCGTTCACACCACTCGACCGCGTTGACAAATTCCCTGAATTGACCACGCATCACGCTCCCTTCATTTTCCAAAGCCTGAAGCGCAGTTTCAATCTCCTTGGGCGGCAATTCTATTGACGAAGATATCAGACCGACAGAACGCGGTCCAATGATAGAAAGCCTGCTTCGGAGCAGTGAGAGTAGAGCACTTTGTGGGTCACTCACAGGTGTCTGAGCAATAGTTGCGGACTTGATTCTTGGACTGTAGTCCGCATCAGGATGCAGTAGCAGCAATTCGTCAAGCCGTTCTGCTGCTACCCACAAAACCACATTACTGGACAAGGTAACTTGTGTCGCTCTCTTTTCTGATCGGAGTTGCTCAAAAAAACGATACCACTCTGATTCGCCAGGGTCCGTATCAAACAGATCGGAATATTCACTGTTGATTAGAAACGAATCTCCAAAACAGAAGTAACCAGTGGTTACCATGGCATCATGAAGTTCTTCAGAATCTCTGGGATTTGGCCTCACAGCTTCCGCAACTTGACGCAGCACTTCACTGTCGAATCTGCCAAACTGAGAAATATCCGTCAATCCGGTCAGACGTCTTGTCTGGACTGCCAGTGTCCGCCGTTCTTCAGCCGGTGCATCATCCAGAAATGCATACGGTTTGGCAGTGAGTACCTCATGCGTCAGTGGAGAGGGTTCAGAAAGGTCTCGACACTCAATTGAAACTTCATTCTTTTCAATTAGTTCAAGAAGCTGTTTAAAGCCATTTGCATCCATCAGTTCTTCCAGACAGTCGCGCAGTGTCTGCAAAACGAGAGGATGTGAGGGAATTTCAATGGGTCCTGTAATGTTCTCCTGACAGGCAACCTGATCTGGAAACACCAAAGACAGCAAATCTTCTGAATCGTTTCGCTGAAAAGGAGGTGGTACTTTCTTTCCTCTGTTGAATCGCAATACTGCGAGTGCGGTATTTGCTGCCCATCGCCATCTTGTTGGAAACATTGGTGCGCCAAGAACCGCCTGGGACAGAATTTCCCTTGAAGAGGCACTCTTGACATATTTTTGAACCTCTTCAAGTGCAAAACTGTGAGTCGGTCCCAATGACAAAATAAAGCAGTCTTCCAGTGCCGCCGCCTGCAGCTCAAAATTAAATCTTACACAGAATCGCTTTCGGAGTGCAAGCCCCCAAGCTTTATTGAGCCGCGACCCATAAACGCTGTGAATGACAAGATGTGAGTCTCCAGCTTCATCAAAAAACCGTTCAAATACGATTGATTTTCGGGTTGGTAAGTGTCCCAGCGACTTTCGGGCAGCTTCAAGATAAGTCAATACCTGCCGTGCTACCAATTCATCAACAGAAAATGCAGATTGAAACTGCTTGACAGCAACATCAAACTCGCTTTCTTCAAGGAAATTCTGGGCTGTTTCTCTCAAATCAGAAACAGCTTGACTCAAAGCATCGCTACGTCCTCTGCCTTCACCAAGCCAAAATGGAATGTTCGGAGGCAAGCCCTTTGCATCTTCTACGCGAACAAAGCCTTTTGCAACTTGCCGTATTCGATAGGATGTGTTTCCCAGCTGAAAAATATCGCCTACCAGGCTTTCAAACGCAAAGTCTTCATTCACAGTACCAATACGAATGTCATCCGGTTCCAGAATCACGTCGTAGTCGAAAAGATCAGGGATGACTCCGGCATTGGTTGCTGCAACGATTCGGGCGCCTCGCCGGGCTCGAATGATTCGATTGACTGCATCAAGGTGAATATAAGCACTGCGACGACCTCGTCGAAACGTGAACCCTTCACTTAGCATTTTTAGAATCTGGTGATACTCGTCCTCAGATAAGTTGCGATATGGGTATGCGGTCTTCAACAACTGGTAAAGTTCATCAATCTGGCAATCGCTAGCGCATGCTTCAGCAACAATTTGCTGAGCGAGTACATCCATCGCTGCACTGCAAACTTCCAAGGTTTCCAACTCGCCATCGCTAACAGCTTTTAACAACGCAACACTTTCAACCAACTCATCACGGGTTGTTGGATAGATTCTTCCCTTTGGTGTACGATCGATTGCGTGACCGGACCGCCCTACTCGCTGAAGAAAAACGGAAATGGAACGAGGAGACCCAAGCTGACAGACCAGATCGATATCTCCAATATCAATTCCAAGTTCCAGTGAAGCAGTTGCAACCAGAGCCTGTAGTTTGCCGGCTTTCAAGTCCTGTTCAGACTTATGGCGGTGTTCTTTCGATAAACTGCCATGGTGAGACCCGACATTACCCTCACCCAGAATTTCTGTCAGATGACGCGTCGCTCTTTCAACATGACGTCGGGTGTTGACAAATATTAATGTAGTTCGGTGCTGCAAAATTTGCTCTGCAATTTGCTGATAAATGTCTGTCCAGGCAGCTGTTGAAATAACTGCTTCAAGTGGATCAGCTGGCAGCCTGATACCAAGGTCCCATACCCTGACATGTCCAGAGTCAACAATCTCGCAGCCATGTGAAGTTCGACCCGTTAAAAATGATGCAATCTGATCCAGAGGGCGTTGTGTAGCTGATAATCCAATTTTTGTGGGAACCTTACCCGCAAGCCGCTCCAACCTAGCCATGGATAAACTGAAGTGAGCACCCCGTTTATTCCCTGCCAGTGCATGAATTTCATCCACGATCAACCGGGTTGTCGTATGAAGCATTCTGCGACCGGATTCAGACGTCAGCAGCAGATAAAAAGACTCGGGTGTGGTTACCAGAATGTGCGGTGGCTTTTTTGCCATCTTCTGCCGCTCAGTCTGTGAAGTATCTCCTGTACGAACTCCAGTTCGAATCTGTAAATCTGTCAATCCGTTCTCAATCAGTCGTTGTCGAATTCCCTCAAGTGGCTGCTCTAAATTTCGTTCTATATCGTAGGAAAGCGCCTTTAAGGGTGAGACATACACAACCAGCGTCGAATCAGGCAGTGCATTGTTGTCAAGCCCGATTTGAATGATTTCATCAATAACCGCCAGAAAGGCAGCCAGTGTTTTTCCCGAACCTGTCGGAGCGGATACCAGGACGTCTTGATTTTTCTGCACAGCCGGCCAGGCACGCTGCTGACACGGTGTTGCCCCGTCAAAAGTTTCGTCAAACCAGGTTTGAACGACCGGATGAAAATTCCAAATGTTTTTCTTGCGACTTGACACTAGCTCGTGTTGTTGTTGATGACTTAATGAAGCACTTCGGGAAAGGAACACAAGCCGAAAGTCATGTTTGCAGAATATGATTTATAAAACAACAACATATAAACAGAAATAGTTCATTTCGTGAATCAATCTTTCATGCTCATTATTATGAACTATTGTCATTTCAGATGCATTTCCATACTGTGAACAGAATAAAATTAAGTTACCAAATTATTTACATATGATTTTGACTAATCGTATTGGCGAAAACCTGCATTGACGCAAGTTGACACACTCGTCTCTCCCCCTGCCTTTTTCACAGTTTACTGCCGGCTGATGCGTTGCTAAAGACGCTGACATCTATCTCTTCACTGCTTGTCGGATACATCTTCCTGTTCATAGGAAATGCGCTTTTGTCGACACTGGTTTCGCTACGCGCTGAGATGGAATTATTCGCCACTTTCCAAATTGGGCTGATTAACGCTGCCTACTTTCTTGGCCTATTTATTGGTGCCAAATTCTGTGATCGTTTGGTCGCAAGATCTGGCCACAGTCGATCCTATGCGGTGTTTGCTGCTGTTGCCGCAATATGTGCTCTGCTACACGCGATTGTGGTGAGTCCCTACGCGTGGATCGTGATTCGTTTGGGCACCGGAATTTGCGGTGCTGGATTGATGATGGTTACCGAAAGTTGGTTAAATTCAAAGGCAACCCGAAGCACCCGAGGTCAGATTCTGTCAATTTACATGATTACTCACGTCGTAGCTTCAGGTTCCGGCCAGTTGTTCATTCCGCTGGCGGATCCAAAAACGTTTCAACTGTTCTCAATTGCGGCAATCGGCTACTGTCTGGCTTTGTTGCCAGTTCTGATAACTCGACAGAATGCCCCAAATTTACCGAAAAAGGGCAAAATCAAGTTTGCAGAAATATTCCGCTATTCCAAAATTGGAATGATTGGAGCATTTTGTTGCGGTCTGGTTTCAGCTGCTCTTTACGGGCTTGCGCCGATTTATACCCAGAAAATCGGAATGACCACAACCACGACTGCTCTGTTCATGGCCTTATTCATATTTGGCGGTGGGGTTTTACAGTGGCCAGTAGGAAAACTGTCAGATCGGTTAGACAGGCGCAAACTGATTGCAGTAATGAGTCTGATCAGCGGTCTGCTTTCACTTACAGTTTTGTATAGCTCTCATCTGAGTCTGGCATATTTCTTGACATCCGCCGCCTTGTTTGGCGCATTTTCATTCACCGTCTATCCGATTGCGCTGGCATATATCAACGATTCGACTCCTGATGATAGACTTATCTATGCTTCTGCAGGCATGTTGACTGCATTCAGCACGGGAGCGGTCTTCGGACCCATTCTGGCTGCCTCCGCAATTGAGATACTCGGTTATGGCAGCTTATTCTGGTATGTTGCTGTCGTTTATGTGTTCTATTCCGTATTGGTGGTGCTGCGAATTCGCACCAAACCAGCACCGGAGAAAAAGAGATTCAGAAGATTTTTCCGTGCATCTGTTCGATCAGGAATCAGCACCAAAGTGGTACAGGATGAAATTGACAAAGACATGGTAAAGATGTTAGGTGGTAAACGGCGTTAGTGCCACATAGCTAGGAATTCGATAAATTGGACTGAAGCTCAATCAAGGATTACGTAATAAGCGGATCAGACTTGACGTATCCCAACGAGACCCTCCCATTGCAATAATCTCTGCGTAAAACTGATCAACAAGTGCAGTAACTGGCAATCTCGCACCGACTGAATTGGCCTCCGACAAACAAATACCCAGGTCTTTTCTCATCCACTCCACCGCAAAGCCGAATTCAAACTCGTCGTCAACCATGGTAGTGCCTCGATTTTCCATCTGCCACGACTGCGCCGCACCTTTGGAGATGACATCCAAAACAAGTTTTTCATCAAGACCAACTTTGGTTGCAAAATTCAAGGCTTCAGATAAACCCTGAACCAGCCCAGCAATGGAGATCTGATTGACCATTTTTGTGAGTTGTCCCGATCCAACTGGCCCCATCAGAGTTACCGCACGTCCATAGCTTGACATTACAGGTGCTACACGATCGAATACTTCTTTCTCTCCGCCTGCCATTATGGTCAGCACGCCATTCTCGGCTCCAGCCTGCCCACCAGATACCGGTGCATCGATGAAGTGAATACCGGACTCAGATGCAGCCTCTGATAGTTTTCTTGCAATTCTGGCGGAGGCGGTGGTGTGATCAATAAATACCGAACCGGGTTTCATAGTAGAAAAGGCACCATTCTCCCCACAGCATACTTGCTCAATATCAAAATCATTACCAACACATGCAAATACTGCATCTGCATTCTCTGCTGCAGCAGCCGGGGTCGGTGCTGTTGTCCCTGAGTGTTCTTTCGACCATGCCGTGGCTTTTTCAGATGAACGGTTGTAGACGCAGACCTGGTAGCCATTTCCGGCAAGATGTCCGGCCATTGGATAGCCCATTACTCCGAGCCCGAGGTAGCTGGTCCGAATTGATTTTTGGTCTGCAGTTGATGTCATGGCATAGTCCTCACGTTAACTGGTTATGGAAATTCCGCAATGTGGCAAAGGAAGCGCAGGATTATAAAATCATTCTTTTTGTGCAGTGCAACATTAAATGATGTATTATTAGACCCATACAACAGATGATTTTGTATGTTATCAATATGTTAATGGATATTTGCGCTTGCGTAGAATCCGCCAATTTTATCTTGCATACCGCAGTAAATGATTTTGCAGTAAGCAGGCATCTTTCGCTTTAGTCACGTATATTGACAAAATAAAAATCTACTGATTTGACAAGAGAACGATATTGTCCGAACTCAATTCTAATCCTATTTGTATACGTCTTGCCGAGATTGAAGATGCATCAGTCATCGCAGAATTTACGCGCCGTATCGCATCCGAAACTGAGGATGTTACACTTGATCCGGAGACTGTATTGAGCGGTGTGACAAATGCGATGCATCAAACCCAATATGGTTTTTATGTTGTCGCGCAGAGCGGCGGTCAAGTCATTGGCTGCCTGATGGTCACCTATGAATGGAGCGACTGGCGAAACGGGCTACAATGGTGGTTGCAGAGCGTCTACGTTGACCGAGCTTACCGCGGTCTTGGAGTATTCAAAAAACTGTTTAGTTTTGTTGTAGAACTTGCAAAATGTGAACACAATGTTTGTGGCATCCGACTCTATGTTGACAAATCGAATGCCATCGCTATTTCTACTTACCAGGCACTCCAAATGACTCCCACACAATATCTTGTGTACGAGTTGCCATTACGCGATCAACCCCTTGCCTAGGTGGGATCTAGGTAATTATTGAAATTCTTTCAGGAGAAAAACAGTGTTAGGAAATGAAGTTGTAATATTAGACGGAATCAGAACTGCAATTGGAGACTACGGTGGTGCACTTAAGCCAAAGTCTGCATGTGAGTTAGGCGCGATTGCAGTCAAAGGCGTCTTAGAAAGAACCGGGGTGGACCCGCACAGCGTAGGACATTGTGTTATCGGCAATGTACTGCATTCCGATAAACGAGACATGTACATTTCCAGGTATGCGGCGCTTGAAGGGGGATGCCCAATTGAAACCCCTGCGCTGACCGTCAATCGCCTGTGCGGAAGTGGCCTTCAAGCAGTAGTCAGTGCTGCACAAATCGTTCAACTTGGTAATGCCGACACAGTCATCGCAGGCGGTGCCGAATCTATGAGCAATGCCCCGTACTGGGCTACTGGAATGCGCTGGGGACAGCGCATGGGTAATGCTGAATTTATGGACATTATGGTCGGTGCACTCAGCGACCCCTTTCAAGGTTGTCATATGGGTATTACGGCGGAAAATGTTGCTGATAAGTGGGGCATTAACAGAGATGAACAAGACGAGCTGGCCGTTGAAAGCCATAGGCGTGCAGCTCAAGCTCAAACAGAAGGTCGGTTTGATTCGCAGGTGATCCCTGTCGAACTCAAGTCTCGCAAGGGTACAACCGTATTCGATACCGATGAGCACATTCGAGCTGACTGCAGTATGGAATCACTTGCGAAAATGCGAACTGTATTCAAAAGCGACGGTACTGTGACGGCAGGCAATGCTTCAGGAATCAATGACGCTTCTGCGGCAATAGTGATGATGGAAGCCAAGGCTGCCGAAAAAGCCGGACATGAGCCAATCGCCAGGCTGATGGACTATACACATTCAGGCGTGGAGCCTGAATACATGGGAATAGGTCCGGTGCCGGCAATTCGCAAACTGCTTGACAGAACTGGCATCAGTCTGGATGATGTAGATGTCATTGAATTGAATGAGGCCTTTGCCGCTCAAGCGCTCGCTGTGATGAAAGACCTAGGGCTACCAGCGGATAGGACAAACCCCAATGGCAGTGGAATTTCACTCGGTCACCCGATCGGTGCCACAGGTTGTATTCTAACCGTTAAAGCGATACACGAACTCAAGCGAACTGGTGGCAAATACGCAATTGTATCCATGTGTATCGGTGGTGGACAAGGTATTGCGGCCGCTTTTGAACTTCTAAATTAGTTTATTGTCTAATCGAGTAATTCAATTTCAACAACTTCAATTGATCGAGGTTAAGAGTGATATTAATCAAACAAAAACCCGACATTGCTTCAAGTGAAATAACGCCCGAGAGCGTATATCTGAATCGTCGCAAATTTATGCAAACCACCGCTGCACTCGCAATCGGTGGATCTGTTCCATTCTTGTCGCTAGCAAACCAACAAGCGCTTGCAATGGGAACAAAATTCGAAAATCTGATCAAATCTCCCTACTCTGTTACAGATGCGGACCTCACTTCCTATGAAGATGTGACGTCCTACAACAACTTCTACGAGTTTGGAACAGATAAGCGAAGTCCAGCCAAAGAAGCTCACAGACTGACAACCCGTCCATGGAGCCTTTCCGTTTCGGGAGAGTGCGAAGCGCCAAAAGACTGGGATATTGAAGATATTCTGAAACAATTTCCGGCAGAAGAAAGAATCTATCGACATCGTTGTGTCGAAGCTTGGTCGATGGTTGTTCCCTGGGTTGGTTTTTCGCTAGGAGATTTTCTGAAAGTTCACAAACCAACATCAAAGGCAAAATACATAGAGATGCTGACTCTGGTGCGACCGGAAGAGATGATCGGTCAGAAACCCGGATTGTTCGGCTCAGTTCTGAACTGGCCGTACCGTGAAGGGCTGAGGATTGATGAAGCCATGAACCCGCTCGCAATTTTTGCCATTGGATTGTACGGTGAGCATATGCCAAACCAGAATGGTGCACCAGTCCGACTTGTCGTTCCCTGGAAGTATGGCTTTAAAGGTGTAAAATCCATTGTTTCAGTACGATTCACGGAAGAGCAGCCGTTCAACACCTGGCAGGAACAGGCACCACATGAGTATGGCTTCTACGCGAACGTCAACCCAAATGTTGATCATCCTCGTTGGAGTCAGGCATCAGAAAGAGTCGTAGGAAAACTCTTTGGCCGCGTTCCCACACTTATGTTCAACGGCTATGCAGATCAGGTCGCAAGTCTATATAGTGGGATGGACCTCAGCGTCAATTTCTAATTCACTCAAACCGCAGTAAAATTAAATTCGCGGATTCAGGTGCACTGAATTCGCGAATTTTTTATTTCTACACGTTGAACAACTTATGGCAAAGACAACTTCAAGACAGTGGACCACACCAATCAAGCGAATAAAACCCATAGTTTTTGTCCTATGTGGCATTCCAGCCGGGCTTCTGGTATTTGATATATTCACCGGGAATATCAGTGCTGATCCAATTGAAGATTTGACTCGTGTGACAGGAGTTTGGGGGTTACGCCTGATTCTTCTGACATTAGCAATCACACCATTGCGCCAGATTACCGGCATCAACCAATTGATTCTGTTACGCAGGATGCTTGGGGTTTACGCTTTTTTCTATATTGTGCTTCACTTTTTGACCTGGTTTGTAGTCGATAACTTCTTTGACATTCAACGCATCATTGAGGACATCATTGAACGATACTACATCCTGTTCGGCTCCCTGGCATTTTTGATGATGATTCCGCTTGCCATCACATCAACAAATGGCATGGTGCGACGGTTGGGCGGCAGACGCTGGTCCAAGCTTCACAAACTCGTTTACATTTTGTCTATTCTTGGAGTTCTTCACTTTTACCTACAGGTTAAAGCGGACATTACTGAACCAGTAATCTATGCTGCAATTCTCGCTGTTCTACTTGGTTACCGAGTTTGGAAAAGCCGACAGCCGGACGCCAGAAAGCCTGCCAGAAGTTAATATCACCGCCCTGTATTGTGCAGTTGAAGCCATGCAAACTTCAGAGTTTGAACAATCAGAACGATTCAGCATCACGCCTATTGTTCAGTCTATTCAATATATTAAAAAGGCTATCTAATCCTAGCTCTGAATTGTTCACTTTGACTAATCTGTAGTCAATGCAAGTGATAATCAGAGCCGTTAGGACAGCTTACTTCTTAATTACGCGGGGACAGGCAACTTCCGATCAGATAGTCTTTGAGGCATGTCTGAGAGGACAGTCTGTTTTCGGTTAGATGCTATGTTTCATCATCTCATCACCACTCGCCACATTCAGATTACACAAAGTTTGACAACATTGATGGTTGCTCTTGATTTTTCCATAGCGAGTGCTATCTTTCGAGTTGGAGTAGTACAATTCTGATCTTTTGGCAAAAGCAAAATAATTCACAAAACTCACAGATACTGCAGATCCAAGAGACTATCCTGCGGATCAATCCAAATCGCCTACTTCAGAGGTTCGAAACAGCTTTGATTCGGCATTGCTCTTCCGTTAGTCTTGCTGAACTCAGGTTCCGCTTACCGATTCAATTAAAAATCCATTCATCAGCAGAAATTCCCGACTAATGGCGTCAGACGACTTTCACATCATCGATTCTGTCGAAGAACACGAACCACAGCGCGATGTCTGGAAAACTCTGAAGACATTCGTTGAATATCTTTGGGAGTTTCGCATTCGAATACTCATCGCACTGGGTTTTCTGATTTTGGCTAAAGTTGCCAACGTCAATGTTCCAATAGTGCTCAAAAGGATTGTCGACTGGTTCGACACGTCAACAGGCGCAGATGTCATAATCACCGTCCCAGTCTTTTTAGTTGTGGCATACGGACTTTTAAGACTGACCCGTACCCTGTTCGAAGAACTGCGCAACGCTCTATTTTCCAGGGCCTCGCAACGTGCGGTTCGAAATGTTGCCCTTAAGGTTTTCAGACACCTTCACCGACTATCCCATTCGTTTCACCAAGATCGGGAGACAGGCGGTGTGTCCAGGGATATTGAAAGAGGCACGCGAGGCATCAATAACCTATTGTGGTACATCGTGTTCAGCATTTTGCCGACACTGTTCGAGATCACACTAATCTGCATCATTCTCGCCATCAATTTTGATTTCATTTTCGTAATCATCACTCTTGTGACTGTTATCTCGTATGGCTTGTTTACATACTATGTAACTGCCTGGCGTACCAAGTTCAGAATAAGAATGAATGCCGCAGAGACACGTGCAAACTCTTCCAGTGTAGATGCTCTTCTGAATTACGAGACAGTCAAGTACTTCGGAAATGAAGAACACGAAGCCGACCGATTTGACTACCACATGCGGGAATGGGAAAAACAGTCGGTCATTAGTGAACAGACACTTGCCCTGTTAAATATTGGTCAGGGCACCATCATCGCAATTGGCATGATCATCATTTTGTACCTGGCTGCAAAAGGGGTTGTTGCAGGAGACTTAACAATTGGCGATTTCATCATGCTTGATGCTTTTCTCCTGCAAATTTATCTACCGCTGAACTTTCTCGGAACGATCTTTCGAGAAATCAGTCATGCATTGACTGATATGAACCGAATGTTTAACCTGTTGGATGTAGACGACATAATTCCAGAAAAAGAAGATGCACCAACACTTGCAATTTCCGGCGCTCAAATTCGATTCGACAATGTAACATTCGGCTACACCAATGAGCGCACGATATTGAAAAATGTCAGTTTCGAGATTCCACCCGGAAAAACCGTCGCAGTTGTCGGGAGAAGTGGTTCTGGAAAATCGACTCTTGTCCGCCTGCTTTTTCGCTTTTACGATGTAAATGAAGGGCAAATTTCAATAGACGGTCAAGACATCAAAGATGTAAGCCTGAATTCACTTCACGGAGCCATCGGCGTCGTACCGCAGGATACAGTACTTTTCAATGATTCTATTGAATACAACATCTGCTATGGACGTCCTGGATGTGTCGAAGCGGAGTTCAATGCGGCTGTCGAACAAGCCAATCTGTACGACTTTATCGAATCACTGCCGGAGAAATATGACACCGTGGTTGGCGAGAGAGGCCTGAAACTTTCTGGTGGCGAAAAACAACGTGTATCAATTGCGCGGACGATTCTTAAGGACCCGCCAATTCTGATACTAGATGAAGCAACATCATCGCTCGACTCCAAATCTGAGCAGTACATTCAAAATGCACTGGATATGGTCGCCAAGAATCGTACCACATTGATGATCGCCCATCGATTATCCACAATTGCGGATGCTGACCGCATCATAGTTCTTGATAGTGGCGAAATTGTGGAGGAAGGCACACATACTGAACTGCTCAGGAAAAATGGAGTCTTCGCAGAGATGTGGTGGCTACAACAGATTGAAGAAACGGATGCCAAACTTGCTGAAATGGCAGCAACACCACAACCCCCACCATCGTGAGCATATCAGCGGTCATTCTGGACTTGGATGGGGTTCTGATTGATACAGAGTCGGTTGCTCGCCGCGCTTGGTTTCAGGCAGCAGTCAAGTGTGGATTTCAATTTTCAGATGACCTTTATGCAAAAGTTGTTGGACGACCTGTAGCCAGTTGTCGGCAAGTTGTTCAGTCTGTATTGCCTGATGGAATCAGTTTCGAGTATTTTCTGAAATGTTCTGATTATTTGTATCACTCTGAAATGGAACAGAATGGAGTGGCAATAATTGAAGGCATTCCAGAA
>JAJDXD010000041.1 GCA_022823405.1 Gammaproteobacteria bacterium | reverse complement strand
CCGTAACCAGAAATAATATTCACCAATTTGGCTGAGTTGGAAACAAGAGTCTTCCAGCCGTTCGCCTCGCTCAACTCTCTGGCATACATTTGATAAAAACATACGCCACTCAACAGAATTGCACCACTGTCCTCAATTCGGGCGGTAATTCCAAATCTATCGCAGGCAGATTTGATTTCAGGCGATGTTGCAATCAACAAATCTGTTCTCTTGTTGATATGTTTTCCATCTAATTGTCTGGCTATTTCCTGTATTTCAAACAACGACAACTGAGGTGCAGCGAAGACGACTACATCTACGTCAATGGAGCCATCTGCCTTTGTATACATTGATTTAATGTGATCCCGGGTGATTGAAATTGGTTCTTGTCCGTCGATGTCCGCTGCAACCGCCATAAAATCAAGTGCTTCCGGTGTGATTTCGTCTAGGTGGAAAAGAGCTGTGGAACCATGACTGGCGAGCGCTGCACCAAAGTGCTTAAGCTGATCAGAAGACGGACTGTCAACAAGTCCCTCAATAATTGGCACTTCCCAATAATCACCGGTGAATTCCCCAACAATTGCCCCGAATGCACCCCAGTCGGTGAGTGTTTTTGGATCAAAATTCAATGAAAATCGTTGAGTGGCTTGACGATTGGAATCGACGTGATAGCCATAAGACGGAACGCGGCCAGTCAATGCAGCTGCCAGAGCTGCAGGTCCACCTTCAAAATTGCTTCGCGCACCAAGTACACTGTTGGAATAGATGACAACACCTGTATCACCAAACGCGAGATGTTCCCCGAGTACCGGAGGCGAAATGGTTTGGTAATTGATGCATGTATCCGTCATCATAATTCCCATCGCTTCCAGTGCCGTCGTTGCGCGACGCTCGCACACCGCAAAGTCTTCTGACTGATTGAGACGACGGTAATTCATGAGATCCATGCCTCGAGGATCAGTGATGGTTGGTATTGCAACTGACCGTTCCTCCTCACTAAAGCTCGCCAGGCGCTCCAGATGCTCAATTCCAGCCAATCCCAGCGATTCGGTATCGCACATAATGTGTGCCTGTGTAACCTCAACGAAGCAGTCAGCTGAGAAAAACTGGCCAACTTGCAATTGTTGCTGCATGGCCCATTGTCGAGGATAACCATGTTTTCCCTCTAGCATTTCTTTTTCGATTCTTTTTATTTTCATCAGGACGACGAGGGAATACTTTTCAAATCTATTGGACCACGGATGAATTCTAGGGAGATGACTTATTCCAACCCGTAAGCTCTGTGACGGGTGTTCTTACAATCTTAATCTGAATGAAACTCTGCAAACGACCCGTTGTAGAACATTTGCTTTTTTTATTCGAATTCGACTGGATTAGTTAAGAAAAAATTGTCTCGATAGCGACGAAGTTCTTCAATTGATTCCAGTATGTCATCTTTAGCCCGATGCGCACTTTTCTTGATGTGCATGTCAGCAAGGTCTGGACGCCAGCGTTTGGCCAGTTCCTTAATTGTGCTTACATCGAGATGTCGATAGTGTAGATAACCAGAAAGTTCAGGCATATATCGATCCAGGAACCGCCGGTCCTGACAGATCGCGTTACCGCATAGCGGAGAACGCTGCTTTGTTGCATGGCGTTTTAAGAATGCTAGCGTTTTCCGTTCGGCTTCCTTTTCATCAACCGCCGAATTTCTGACGAGTTCGATTAATCCACTCTCACGATGCGTCGTCTGGTTCCAGTCATCCATCGCTGCAAGCCTCTCATCGCTTTGATGAACTACGATCTCTGGTCCTTCTGCGACTACCTCTAGGTGAATGTCAGTAACAATTGTCGCAATTTCAATAATTCGGTCATTTTCCGGTGACAGTCCAGTCATTTCGAGGTCAATCCAAACCAAATTGGATTTTTTCCTGACTAAGTGATCTTTGGTCACAAAATTTCCCTAGTTCATTTCCAATTACATGTCGCGCGGTGCTTTGTAATACACCAATTCGGTACCAATCCCGCGTTCGCGGGCTTTTTCGACTGCCAGCATACCCAACATAATGTCACTGATTGCGAAACCTTTATGCCAGAAAAGACTTCTTTCAGTTTCAGATTCCCTACCGGGCTTAAGGCCTGCGGCAATTTCTCCGATGTCGCAATATACGTGTTCGTCTCTCAACTCGCCTCTCTGGCAAAGGTCCGCAAACTGTCCATAAGGAGAAATTTTGCACTGATTCCAGTCATCAACAACAAACTTGTCGACAGTGAATGGAAGTGTCGGTGCAACTGACAGCACAGCTCCGTAGGCCTGTAGATGCGCTCCAGGCTTAACATCGGAGTCAGCAACCAACACCTGGTGTTCGAGCAACCGAGATGCGTCAATAATGATGTCAGCATCCTTCACCGTGTCTTTACAGTTGTCCATTACTTTGATTTCTTTGTTCAATTCCGCTGAAAGTGTCTCGGCAAACCTTTCTCTCGATTCTGGACGTCGACTGGTGACACGAATTTCCTCAAAATCAAATATCTTATCCAGCATCCGAACGTTGTACCAAGATGTTCCGCGTGCACCGATATGTCCCAACACCTTAGAGTCCTTGCTCGCCAGATATTTGGCGCCCAAAGCGGTGACTGCACCCGTCCTCATCCAAGTATTGACGGTACCGTCGACGATTGCCATTGGCACCCCAGTCTTCGGATCATAAAGTGTCACCAATGCGAATTCAGACGGTAAATTATGCTGATAGTTATCGTGAAAATCGCCAATAATTTTGACGCCTGCGGCATTAACCGGCTCAACATATCCTTTGAGAATGTTGAACAGCTTATTGGGGAAGTCCAAAACTAGATGGCTCTTGGAAGGCATGATGACCTTTTGTTGGCCATGTGCGATCAAACCTTTCTCAATCGCATCCAACCCATCGTCAATACCAATATTCAAGGCATCAATGTCATCTTTCGACAGGAATAATATTTTTATGTCACTCATAAGTCTCTATACATTAGTTCAGATTAATCGCACAGTTTGAATTGGCTCAAACTGCCGAATATTATGTGTTATTGAGCAATACTCTAGAGGAGTTTCAAGTCGTGTCAGGCGCGTGAAGTTACGTGGGTTACAGATTGGCAGACGAGGTGACAACCTAAAGCTGATTGTATCGACAATATTGCTCAGCTGGATACAAGTCAAATGTTCCCAAAGTGAATTTCGAAAGCCGAAATCGAACCCATGATCATTTCGCAAGTCATACTGTTCAATATAATTTCAGCAGGTTAACACCTTGATTTGTTCGACAAAAGTTTGAGGAAAGAGACCATACCGCCAATCATCAATTCAATTCAGAAATGACCATCATGACAAAAATCATCCACCGCCATCCGATACACACTCCGCCAACAGCCATCCGAGGTGAAGGCGTTTACGTTTACGATGAGAATAATCGTCAATATCTGGATGCCTGCGGTGGCGCAGCCGTATCCTGTCTTGGTTATAACCATCCCGCTCCTGTAGAGGCCATTCGAAAACAGGCTGCTGAACTTGCTTATATCCATTCGGAATTTTTCACTTCTTTCACTGCTGAATCACTAGCTGAAAAGCTGGCTGATCTGGCACCAGCGCCACTAGATCATGTTGTTTTTCTATCCGGTGGTTCTGAAGCAATGGAAACAGCCTTTAAACTCGCTCGACAGTACTTTGTTGAGACGGGAGAAAACAGCAGAAAATTCTTAATATCACGTCGCCAGAGTTTTCATGGTAACACACTTGGTGCACTATCTGTCGGCAGTCACGTAGCGCGTCGCAAACCGTATCTGCCTATGCTCCACTCTGATCATCACACAATCGCTCCATGTTTTCCCTACCGGGAGCAGCGCGAGAATGAGTCCACGTATGAGTATGGCATTAGGGTTGCAGATGAACTTGAAGAGAAAATTCTTGAACTCGGTGCTGACAAAGTCATTGCATTCGTCGCCGAAACAGTGGGTGGGGCCACCGCTGGAGTACTCCCACCGGTACCGGGGTACCTGAAGCGTATCCGGGAAATTTGTGATCGGTATGGCATTTTGTTGATTCTTGATGAAGTCATGTGTGGTTCGGGACGGACCGGTACGTTTTTCAGCTTCACGCAAGACGACATCGTGCCCGATATGGTGATACTCGCCAAAGGATTGGGAGCAGGTTACCAACCAATCGCCGCTACAATCGTCTCTCAGTCAATCTACAAGGCGGTTCATGGTGGCAGTGGTGCACTCATGCAAAGTCACACCTACATGGGACACGCCATCGCTTGCGCCGCATCACTTGCTGTAGTGAACACAATTGAGTCAGAAAATCTGTTGGAAAACGTCCGTATCCAAGGCAAGAATCTGATTGCGAAACTGAGATCAGAACTTGGTTCCCATTCAAACGTCGGTGATATTAGAGGGCGAGGACTCTTTATCGGAATAGAATTTGTCTCAGATAAGACAAGCAAAGAGCCACTTGATCCAAATTTTCTCTTTCACTCCGTTCTGAAACGGAACGCAGAACGCAACGGACTTATGTGCTATACGGGAGCAGGAAGCATAGATGGCGTACGTGGTAATCACGTCATGTTGGCACCGGCCTTCATCATCAATGAAGCCATAGTTGATGAAATCGTCGAAAAAATGAGCCAGTCGATTGAGGACAGCATGGCTGAAATTACTGCTGCTGCAGCTTAAGTTTCGATTTTTCTAAAAGGCTGGGTGATTAATCGATCCAGCCGATTTTCAATTTCATCGCGATAAATCGGCAAACCAATCGTCATGCCCAGATGTCCATCTTCGGGCTGGGCTCGATAGGTTCCGAATATCCGGTCCCAGACCGACAGATTAAATCCAAAGTTACTGTCAGTCTCGTTTCGAATAATTGAATGATGTACTCGGTGCATGTCGGGGGTTACGATCACAGATCTTAGCACCTGATCCAAGGTATGCGGCATCTTGACGTTGCCATGATTGAACATGGAAGTGGCATTCAGCAATATCTCGAATAAGACGATAGCGAGTGCTGGCGCACCAATGACCGCGACCACAGCAAATTTAATGATCATTGAGATTACAATCTCGACTGGATGAAACCGCACACCCGTTGTGACATCACAATCTAGATCAGTGTGATGCATCCTGTGAAATCGCCAGAAGAAATCAATTTTGTGGAACCAGTAGTGTTGTGCATAGATGGCAAGATCTAGCAGTAAAACTCCAGTTAGAACCGAAAGCCAAACTGGAAGACTCAGCCAATTCAGCAGTCCGATTCCTCGACTTTCAAGAATGAGTGCAAATGCTGCGACAGTTATCGGAATCAGAATTCGAACGACAAGCGTATTTATTACGGAAAGCGTCAAGTGATTAAGCCATCTTGCACCTCTTGATAGCTGCCATTGTCGCCGGGGACTGATCGTTTCCCAAAGAGCCATTATCAGCAGCAGTACAAAAAACATACCCAAGCGCCAATAAATCTCGTGTTCCATCGCCGAATTTCCCGTTAGGAGGGCTCCTCTACCGCCACATCCGAATCTTCTTTTGCCTGTTTGACATCAAACTCGGCGTATGCTTCTGGTGTATCAAAATCAGTTAGGACGCCAATATCACGCATTTCTACTTCGACCACAGAATTCTCGTACTCACCAATGATGTGCTTGGCACCGACATCCCCCTGAATTTCCATTATCTGCTGAAAATAATTTCTTCCCCATAACACTGGGTTGCCACGCTTGCTGCGAAAAGTTGGCACACAGATTGTTTGCTGATTGGCCGGGTCGAATGCAGCAATGAGTGCATTGACATTAGCGCTTCCAACAAACGGCATGTCGCCCAAACAAATCAACGCAGCAGTAGTTTTCTTGGGTAGTTGCGCCAGAGCGGTCCGAAGCGAAGTGCTAAGACCATTTGCAAATTCGCTGTTATGGATGAACGTAACCGATGCACCCTGCAGTTCTTCTCGCACTCGCTCTCTATCATGACCGGTCACCACAAATACTCTGTCGACTGCTGAATCAGCCAGGTTGGCTACCACCTGCTGAATCATGCTGCGTTCTCCCAGCTTGAGAAACAGTTTGTTCTGCTCTCCCATACGTGTCGACTGACCGGCTGCCAATACAATAGCGGCGACATTCATTTCTCCGGACAACTCAGATGAATCGACAACTGTACGTCGTACCGGCCGTTTGGGTGGTTCAGGAATTATCCCACCAATACCCATATGCATGACATCTTCCGGCAACACTTCGAGCCCGGCTGCTAATCGTTCAAACACGAAATCGAATCCATTCCGTTTCGGCGACCGTACGCATCCAGGCAGTCCCAAAACATCAATTTTTCTATACTTCGCCGTCAGCAGCAGATTTCCAGGATCGACTGGCATCCCTAGATGTTCAATTCGACCACCCGCATTAACAATGGCTTTCGGAATGACATCTTCCCGGTCCTGAATCGCCGAAGCACCAAGCAAAAGTATGAGATCCAGATTTTTCTTACCGTACTCAACAATCAGTTTAGAGACCGCATCTTCATGATGTTCACAAATATCGTATTCCGTGATCTCAGACTCAACAAGCTCTGCTCTGCTCTCAAGCATTGATTTGCCCTTATCCAGCAACTTTGGTGCAAACCAGTCAGTCTGTGTCTGAATTAGACCAATCGATAGTGATTGAAACTTGAATACATTGATCGGAGGCACTCCGAAGCATGCCTCAGTTATGCATTCATTGAGCAGTGCGCGGTCAACAGCATACGGAATGATCTTGACAGAAACGACCAGCCTACCAGCATATACCGTGCTGTAATTAGGAAGAGTTGCAATAGTGAACGCCTCATCAACTGAATTGATTGCATGTATGCGGTCGGAACGCAGTTGCAGTAGGCCACGATGTTTTGCGTATAGATTACAACGTCCAGTGGCAGCTGATCGAACTTCGAGTCCATCACCACAAATAACCCGTGCGATAGCCTCTGCAGCAGCATCTTCACTGACGTCACCGTCTTCCAACCGCGCTACAACTATACTGTCAATATTCTGGCTCAACAGCACTTCGATATCGAAACGAGAGAGTTCTCGACCTTTTTTCCATTTCTTACCCAGAACCGTAAGTGGAGCCCCAAGAATTGTGCCCACACCTTCGGCAGTTGGGATTCGCCCAAACTTCATCGATTCACTCTCATTCTAAGCGCCGATGTAATCTCACCCATGATGGAGACCGCAATTTCAGCGGGTGATGTTGCGCCAATATCCAGGCCGATCGGTGCTTGAATCCGTTCAAGTTTTTCCTCAGAAACACCAGCTTCGCGTAAACGTTCGCAACGCGCAAGGTGAGTTCTGCGACTGCCTAGAGCACCGATGTAAAACACATCGGAATCCATTGCCTCGATCAATGCCGGTTCATCAAATTTGGGATCATGCGTCAAGGTTACCACTGCTGTTCTTGAATTCAGTCCAAGAGCAGTCAAAGCTTTATCTGGCCACTCGGTTCTGACGGCTACTCCTGGAAACCGATCATTCGACGCAAACGCTCGTCTTGGGTCGATCAGGGTCACCACGTAACCGCAGGACTGAGCCATTGGAATAAGTGTCTGTGCAATGTGGACTGCACCAATAATTAACAGTTTTAACGGCTGATTGATGACCTGAATAAAATGTCGCTTTCCTTCAAATTCGACCACACGGCTGCGGTCCGTTCGAAACCCATCCCGGACTGCGCCTCCTAATGGCCCATCTGTTTCTGTAGCCTCCGGGAAGAAAACCAGTTGAGAGTGATTTTCAAGCGAAGTTACAAGCACAACCGCCTGTCCCTGCCCCTTTGCCTGAATAAGTGTCTTGAGTGTAGATGCCTTCACAATTACTCGGGGACCTATTTATCGCCCGACAAAGGTTCAACATAGACTTCAATCTGACCGCCACATGCTAAGCCCACTTCCCAGGCTTGTTCATTACTCACGCCATAGGACAAAAGTCGTGGTAACCCTGTATGCATCACATCCATCGCCTCTTCAATCACGGCTGTTTCAACACAGCCTCCGGACACCGAACCTTCAAATTGTCGTTCTTCGTTGACCACTAACTGGCTGCCAGTTGGCCGTGGTGACGAGCCCCATGTTGAGATAACCGTTGCTATCGCGACATTTAGTCCCTGTTCATACCAACTGAGTGCGGTTTCCAATGTCGAGTGTTTTTCGTCCTTATTCAGCATGTCAACTAACTGAAGTCTGAGGAACAAATGGTGTTGATTCGTGTAATTTCTTTCGCCAAAAGAATCTCTGCTTATTGAAATCTAAATTGCTCGCACCAGCCCTTCGGCTTAACATCTCAGCTAGTGACTGCAAGCTGTTTAAATTATGCACGGGCAGGAAGGCATCAACATGCGGAAGCATTGCCCGAATTCCGCTTACTCTTGGTTCAAATTCAGTATAGCGAAGCAATGGATTCAGCCAAATTAATTCCTTGCAGGAACGATGCAGCATTTGAATTTGAGGTGTGAGAGCAACAGACTCTGAACGATCTAGCCCGTCTGTAACGAGCAGTATTGTTGCCTTGTGCAACGGCAATCGACGCACCCAGGTTTGATTAAATAGCTTCAGGCATTCCCCGATACGAGTGCCGCCATACCAGTCCTCAACCGCTTCGGAAACATCCGCCAACGCACAATCTACATCGCGAACTTTCAACTGCCGGGTAATATTGGTCAGCCGCGTTCCAAATACAAAGCAAAAAACCTGTTTTCTGTTAAACATCAAGGTATGTGCAAAATGCAAAATCATCCGCGAGTATTCACTCATGGAACCTGATATGTCACAAATCAGCACTACCGGCGGTGGTTCCATTCGTCGCTTCTTCCTAATCAGCTTGATCACGTCAGCCGATCCTTTCAAACTCGCCCTGAGTGTATTTCTCATATCAAGTTTCTCTCCAAGTTCAGTTACTTGGAACCGACGGGTCGGAATTTCACGAAACGCCACGCCGAGATTGGCAACCGCCTGTTTGGCCTGCTGCATCTCGGCGGTCGACATGGTATCAAAGTCAACACTCTGCAATCGTTCCCGGTCGCTATATGTCATCGACGCCCGAAACTCAAACTCGGGTTCCAATTCTTCAAACAGATCATCAGAAACTTGTTGTGGATAAAGTGATTCGGCCAAGCGACGAGCTATCTCTTTGGTGGATTTTTCAGACTCAGGTACTCGTATTTCAGGCAAGAGTGCTGAAATTGAACGTTCGAGTATTCTCGGATTCCGCCAGAATATCTGAAATGCCTGTTCGAATAGATATCGATGTCGCGGATGGCTCACGAAAACCGAGTGCAACGTCCAATAAAAGTCGTCCTTGTCAGCAACGCCAACGAGTTCTACCGCGCGAACCGCATCCAGAATTCTACCGGTTCCTACCGGTAGGCCCGAAGCTCTTAGAATCCGACCGAAATGGACGATGTTATTAACGAACGTACCATGGTTTGCAGAATCCACCGGTCAACACTCCTCATGGTTCACGCGTTGATTCCAGCGGCGACAGGTATGGTTTCCAGCAGACGAGCTGCTTCAGAACCGCGAATTTTTTCAAGATCATCCTGATATTTCAATAACACACCGAGAGTGCTGTCAATCACCGCAGGTTTTAATTCAATCGCATCAATTTGCACCAGCGCATGTGCCCAATCGATCGTCTCAGCGACTCCAGGAGCTTTATAGAGATCTTCGTCGCGCAGCTTCTGCACAAAGCCAACGATTTGTCTGGCAAGCTGAAGTCTGGTATGGGGTGCTTTCACCCGCAGTATCTCAAGTTCCCGATCAGCATTCGGGTAATCTACCCAGTGATAGAAACACCGTCGTTTCAGTGCATCATGTATTTCCCGCGTCCGATTCGACGTGATGACGACTACGGGTGGGTGCGTTGCCTTGACTGTGCCAATTTCAGGAATCGAAATCTGATACTCGGAAAGCAGTTCCAGTAGATAAGCCTCAAAGGGTTCATCAGTTCGGTCAATTTCATCAATGAGCAGAACTGGTGGTGCTTCACCCGCACCTGTTCTTAATGCCTTTAACAAGGGTCGCGCAATCAAGAATTTTTCAGAGTAAATGTCTTTGGCAATGGCTGCCCGATCATGAACGCCCTCTGCTTCCGCTAAACGAATTTCAATCATCTGCCTGGAATAGTCCCACTCATAGACTGCGGAGGCTACATCAAGTCCCTCATAACACTGAAGGCGGATAAACTCACAGTTTAGAGTCTCTGACAGAACTTTAGCGACTTCGGTCTTACCGACACCGGCCTCACCTTCCAACAACAGAGGCCTGCCGAGCGACAAAGAAAGGTAAATAGCAGTCGCCAGGCTTCGGTCTGCAATGTAGCTGCCAGATGCCAGTAACGATGCAGTTGTCGTAATGTCGGAAGGAAAATTCATTAAAGAATATTTGATTGAAAGTGATGACTCACAATCACAGATTTGAAAGGCTCAGGGGCGTTTGTAACCATAAAGGGGTGAAACGCCCCAACAGTTGGTTATTTTACAGGCCGAGTTAAAGGAATCACCGGCCATTTAAACGGCGCGTTTGGCCA
>JAJDXD010000005.1 GCA_022823405.1 Gammaproteobacteria bacterium | reverse complement strand
CATAAACGCAATTTATTTGACTCCAGAACGGTTGCCAATGGTATCAGCACATAACAAGACGCGTAAATCCACGATGCAGACTTTTGGAACATCAAGTCGCATCAGTCATGATTCAAGTGGATTCTATGAGCGCAAAATCTACAGCAGCGTGCGAGAAGTCAGCAACTCACAGTCAGAACACGAAAACGAATGTAGTGCGACTCAAATCAACAGAATCTTTAACCACTCGAGCACAGATATGCATGAGTTGCCCGACAATTGCATACATCTGATGGTAACGTCACCGCCGTATAACGTCGGCAAGGCGTATGACGATGACCTGTCGGAAGGTGAGTATTTTCAACTGCTGAACTCAGTCTGGAAAGAAGTTTACAGAGTTCTTGTGCCAGGTGGCCGGGCGTGCGTCAACATCGCCAATTTGGGACGTAAGCCGTATATTCCGCTCAACGCATGGATCTCCAATCAAATGACTGAAAATGGATTCTTAATGCGTGGAGAGATAATTTGGGACAAGTCTGCCAGTGCTGGAACGTCTTGTGCGTGGGGAAGTTGGAAATCCGCATCGAATCCAGTTTTGAGAGACACGCATGAATACATTCTTGTCTTTTCTAAAGGGAAGTATAACCGTGAAGCAAAAGACAAAACTTCCACGATCAGCAGAGAAGAATTTTTGGAATTTACCAAAAGCATTTGGGAATTTCCTGCAGAGTCAGCAAAACGCGTCAATCACCCTGCACCATTTCCTGTCGAGTTGCCGAGGAGGTTAATTCAACTCTACACGTTTGCAAACGATATTGTTCTAGACCCCTTTATGGGATCGGGAACAACTGCTGTTGCATCGGTTCAATCTGATCGATCCTATGTAGGATATGACACTTCGTTGGAATACGTTCAAATCGCGCAATCCAGGTTGGCTTCCCTATCGAACGTCTAAACGAATGTAGATCTGAAATTAAAAATGACTGCGAAGGTCGGGGCCGGTTTCAGAGTGTTTACGAACCTTGCGGTCTCAGGCGCATCAAACCTTCAAATAACCCGCCATCACTGGTGATGTAGAGCCAGCCGTCAGGACTCACTGCCACTCCCGCAGGACGTGCCCAGCGACTCCCCGCCTCGTCTTGGAATCCGGTGACTAGTGGTTCCACACCAACTGCTTTCTCACCTTCGAACCGAACCAGCACAACTGCAGGCGGTCGGCGACTTTCGGGTGGGCCGCTAAAATTGCCATCCGGCTGAGTGCCCCATGATCCGTGCAAAGCAACTACAGCACTGTTGGCGAAGCGTTTGTCCAGCGCGCCGTCAGGGACGAATGTCATACCGAGCGGTGCATTGCGTGCCGGAAATGTGGCAACCGGTATTTCCACTGAATCCTTTGAAAAAGGCGGGTCCGAATTGATGCAATCATCCCGATTGACGTGCTTTCCATCGAATTGAAACCAGGGCATGCCATGAAACGAGCCCGGTGTTACTTTTGAAAAATACTCCGGTGGCAATTCATAACCGAGATGATCGGGACCATTGTTTGTGGCATACATGACACCAGAGGTCGGATGCCAGTCAAAATCAACCGGATTTCTGAGACCCGAAGCGAAAGGTTCCAAAAAGGCAACGGTGCCAGACTCATTAACGCGAAACATTCCACCTCGTCGGTGGCGAAAGGGGTAGTCATTAGAAATCATCTGATCAGAACAATTTCCCGATATTCCGATGCTGACATAAAGCGCTCCATCCGGACCGACTCTGACGGTTCGCGATGCGTGCCCGGCTCCACCTGGTAGCGGTGAAACCACCTCAATTGATTCAACATTCGCTTGTTGAGCATCGGAATCATAAGGTAGTTTGAGAAGTTGCGGTGTTGTTGCCACGAACAGTTCATCGTCCCTTATTGCAATACTGTGTGGATAGGAGGGGAGCCACAGAAATGGCACCGCGTTCATATAGGGTGGATTCAGCTTGTAGACATGCTGTCCTGAACCGATATACATATCCCCATTCGGTGCAAACTCGATCATGCGAGGATAGTTCAGATTTGCAGGTAATAGTTCAAGCTGATAACCAACTGGTACTTTGATATTGACAAGGCCAACACTTGAGTGATTGAGCCATTGTTCCTGTAGAGCAATTTCATTTGCATGGGCGGGGACATAAAAAACCAACGCCAGAAGTGTGGGCAGGACTAAATTCATTTTTAGCAGGAATCGTTTCATGCCAGCAGTATATCCTTGGCGCGATTTATTCTTGCGGCCACCCAGGTTGATCCACCTCTGTCTGGATGGTTGCGTTGCATCAAAGTTCTATGCGCCTCAATGATGTCCTGTTTCGAAGCTGATTCATCAAGTCCTAAAATTTCCAAAGCTTCCTCGCGGGTCATTTCATCTGCGCCAGGTGGCGGGGACTGTCCCTCAGCGTGCTCCTTCACGTAATCTTCCCATTCGTCTGGGCGCATGCGACTCAGGTAGGTTTCCAGAAGTGAATAAGATTGCTGGTCTTTACGTTGACATTCAACCATCAGTTCAGCGAGTTGATCAATGCTCAGTTCATTCAGTCTCTGACCCTTGAAGTTCCCGTAGATTACTTCGCCCTGAATTTCTCCGCTGTCATGATCCAGCGTCATTTCAAGGAACTTTGTCTTGACATTTGAAGTCTGACCGGGTTTCGATCCAGGCACGGGGCCGCCCTTCCAGGACTTGAACATGTTGTAGGCGCTTCGAAGCATGATAATGCGCTGAATCCAGGGGACAGCGGCAAGAATCAACGCAAAAAAAGCGGGTAGTTTTGCTGTCAAAATCAGTACCAATAGAATGCCGACAGCACCGTATAGCAAAGCAAGTTTGAAGTACTTTTGGCGATTCACCTGGCTTGCGCTGCTGCCAATCTTACTCACAATCCACATCAGCCCAATGACCAGGACTAGAATTAAAAACAGACGTGCCATAAATTCAGTTGCCCTTAATCTGATGCGTCAGTTGTGCGACCACACCCTTGCGCCTGCTGCTCAGCTGTTCCAGCGCTTTGCGTCCGCCGGTAGCATACACTGCAACTGCTGCCAGAAGATCCTTGAGTTGCTGGGCACTGGATGCGTCAAATCTACAGTACGCACCACCACTCAATTTGGCAATTTCGCGAAAAGCTCGTGCTGCATTCGGGTCGTATCCTTCGTGGAACATAAATGCAGGAACACCGTTCAGCCCCAGATGTCCGGCTTTCTCAGAAAGCTGATCGATATCCTCTTCCATGGCATCACCGACGAACACCAATGCGTTGACACGCTGTTTTTGCGTTTCTCGCAAGGTGTGGTCCAGCAACCGACCGACCTGAGTAAGTCCTCCTATACACTTGACACTGCTCATGAGCCGATGAAGAGCTGTTGCGGAACTGACCCACTTACTTGCGAAAAACTGATGAAAGCCGCGGTAAAAACACATTTGAACATCGAGTCCTCCTTGTGCCGCTGTCGCGGTGAACATCTCAGACTGAATGTGACAGGCCTGGTCCCACATCGGCTCGCGGCTGGCAGTGGCATCCATTCCGAAAATCAGACGTCCGCGGCTGGAACTTGCCACAGGTCGAGGTGCTAACTCCACCTGCTTGAGGAAAGCATCGACCTCAGAACTCGTTGATTTGGTCAACTCGGTGTTTTTTGATTTTGGCATTCTGCGCCACCCTTGTGATTAAAGCAGAATAACGAACCTACAGATTTTTATATTTCATGATTCGGTCAACAACTTCAAATGCATTGACCGATAGATTATCGCTATTCGCAATCACTTCCAGTCGATCGTACATAGCTTTCCGTCGTTCTTCGTCATAGCGTCCGATTTCTGAAAAAGCCTCTGCCAACTGAGCTGCACCGAGTGGGTTGTACTTGTCAATATTGAGAATATTGTTTTTCAATAGTTCATACCCGCTGCCATCCGACACGTGAAAACAGTATGGATTCGCATGACAGAATGCGCCAATCAATGAATATACCCGGTTTGGGGTGTGGTAACTAAACGACTGGTGAGAAGATAGACGAATGACATTGCACAGGGTATCATCTCGTGCGGCACTTGCCTGAATTCGGAACCATTTGTCGACCACGCCTGAGTGTTCTTTCCACTTGTCGTAAAACGCGGCCAGCGCTGTTTCTCGAAAAGTGCTGTTTGAATTGACCAACGCCTTCAGTGCAGCGGATAGATCAGTCATGTTTTTACTGGATCTGAATTGGTCAACTGCGAGTTGATGGACAACGTCGTTGTCAAGCTCAATCAGCATTCCCAAGCACAAATTGCGCAGACTTCTTTTGCCAATTGCTTCTGCACTTAAGTCCGCTGGCGGATCAAGGCTTTGATACAGGTTAACAAAGCGGTCAAAAAATCTTTCCGCAACTGTTCGAATCAGCAGTCGCCGAGTATGATGGATGGCGACTGGGTCAATCTCATCCATCGTCTGTGCAATTGCGATTTCAGACGGTGGTTCCAGCAGCAGTACGCTGAATTGTGGATCAATCAGGGCATCGTCAAGTACATAGGAATAAGTGTCAAGAAAGGAGTCGTCTACCTTCGGTGTTTGATTTTTCTGAAAATCATCGATCATCTCAAGCAGGCAGGATTTTGCAATTCGCTGCCACGCGTCCCAGCGGCAAAAAGGATCGTCATCATTTGCGAGCAATGCGTGAAGTTCCTCATCAGCCTGAGAACCCTCCACTACAACTGGCGCACTAAAGCCGCGCAGCAGTGACAGTGTTGGAGATTCCTTGACGCTCGAAAATTCAAAGGTTTGTCTGTGTTCTGTTAACTCAAGCAGAAACTCATCGTCCAGCGCGGTCGTATCTCCATTAAGAAACTGGCATTTTTGCCGACCACTCTTGTTCAGTAGAGAAAGCTGGATTGGAATGTGCATCGGTGTACCTGGCACTTCAGATGTCGAATCGGGTGGTACTTGCTCCAGTGTCAATTGAAAGGTGGAATCTTCCGGGTTGTAGTTTTGATGCACCCGAACTTTCGGGGTGCCAGCAACGTAATACCATCGACGAAACTGCTGAAGATCACGGCCGCTGGCCTCTTCCATCGATTGAATGAACTCTTCGATCGTTACCGCACAACCGTCATACCGTTCAAAGTATAGGTCGGTTGCCGCCCGATACTTTTTCGGGCCAAGCAGGAGGTGCAGCATACGGATGAGTTCGGCCCCTTTGTTGTATACCGTAATGTTATAGAAGTTGTCAATTGTGAGATACGAATCTGGCTGAACTGCATGCCGCTTGGGACTGGCGTCCTCTCGGAACTGGTGAAGTTTCACGAGATGAACGTCGTGAATGCGCTGTACTGCAGCCGACCCCATGTCAGCGCTGAACTGTTGGTCTCTGAAAATGGTGAAACCTTCCTTTAGACTCAGCTGAAACCAGTCGCGCAGCGTTACCCGGTTTCCAGACCAGTTGTGAAAGTATTCATGTGCGATGACGCTCTCGATGGCATGAAAATCCTGATCTGTCGCAGTTTGCGGATTTGCATAGACGTACTTGGAGTTGAAAATATTGAGACCCTTATTTTCCATTGCCCCCATGTTGAATTGGTCCACTGCGGCAATCATGTATCGATTGAGGTCATACTCACGGCCATAGACCTTCTCATCCCATGCCATGGCTCGTTTCAGGCAGTCCATTGCATGTCTGCACTTGTTGAGGTGAGTTTCCGTAACATAAAACTCAAGCTTGACACATCGATTAGACTGCGTTCGAAATTCATCTTCAAGGACTGCCAAATCTCCGGCAACCAGAGCAAACAAATAACACGGTTTTGGATGTGGGTCATGCCACTTGACGAAATGCATGCCGTCTGACAGATTACCCTGATCGACCATTTCTCCATTTGACAGCAGAACTGGAAATTCGGATTTGCGCGCTTTGATCGAGACCGAGTAGCGACTAAGAATGTCCGGTCGATCTGGAAAATACGTAATACTACGGAACCCTTCCGCTTCGCATTGAGTGCAGATGATTCCGTCTGAGATATACATGCCGGACAAGGCAAGGTTGCTCGAAGGGTCAACAGTGTTGCAGATGCTAATTTCAAACTCGTCAGGGGGATTGGCAATCGATATTCCCTTTTCCCCTACTGTGTACTCGTCAGTCGTGAGCGTTTGACCATTGAGTTCAATTGAAACCAGATTGAGATTTACACCGTTGAGAAATAATGCCTCCTTCTCACCAGCGTAAGTATTTCTTTTGACTGACAGATTCGATTGAACGTAGGTATTTGACTCGTGGAGGTCAAATTCCAGGGAGACTTCCGAAACAGAAAAAGGTGCAGGTCGATAGTCCGCAAGATAGGTGCGTTGAAGTTGATCGGTTGACATCAATTCCATTGGTGCCGGGTGCAAATCCGACCGGCTTATCTAAAACTACCAGTTGGTAACCCAGTTATCCAAGAAACTACGGCACCAGTTACCCATCTTTTCGCCGTAACGGGACTCATCTTCAAGCTGACGGTCGGCAGACGGAACGCCTTCCCCAATGAGAGACGTACTTCCGTGGTTCAACCAGTCTTTCATGACCGGGCGCGTCACCTCTGGATGAAACTGAATGCCGTAAGTGTTGGAGTGATAGCGAAATGCCTGGTTTGGAAATAGGCTGCCTTCAGCTAGCAACTCACAGTTGTCAGGCAATGTAAATCCTTCTCTGTGCCATTGATAGAAATATGATGGAGCTGGCAGAAAGTCTTGCGCCGTGGCGGTCGGAGTGACTTCATGAAATCCAATTTCTCGAAGCCCGCGAGGGTGTGGAGCAACGCTTGCCCCTAATGATTTTGCGATCAGCTGTGCGCCAAGACAAATACCAAGTGTCGGGCGTTGATCGGAAAGCCAGTTTGAAAGCCAATCAAGTTCTTTATCAATGTAGGGTCTGTCAGGCCCGTCGTTAGCACTTTGGATGCCACCGTAAATCAAAAGTGCGTCATATTCATCGGGGTCATCGGGCATGGGGATTCCGAGCGCGGGATTGACATGCGTTTGCTCAAACCCGTTCTCGCTTAGATATCTCGCCACATGGTCATCCCTGACGTCTTCCATGTGTCTGACTGTCAAAACTCTCTTTGTAGACATATTCAATCCCAATTAAGACTCATTAACGAAGTGTATAAAAAATCGGTCGGATTTCAAATGCTTGATCAGACGACAAACATGATCAGCACGATGACCAGCAATATGACTGCACCGATGGGTAGCAGGAAACCGGGCCAATCTTTTTCAGCTTTACGGGCTTCTTCATTGAGCCGTTTGAGCCCTGGCAATACAAAGAAGAGCAAGCCAACGGCCAAAACGCCAACGACAATCATTTCCCAAGTGGCGAGTTCTTCTCCCATATCGAATCAGTACAGAAGTTACTGGCTGCGAAACCCAAGCATTTTACTTGCTTAACATGTTCAAATTGAACGATCGGTGAACGTCATGCTACGCTTGCAGACGCAACGCTGAGCGATTTCAGTCGCCTGTCATTCGTATAGATAGTGACGAAATTGCGAGATTCAAATTAGTTCGCGCGGAATAACAAAGTCAATAAACTGAGCGGTGTTCATTGTGACTTCTGTCCAGTTTTCCACCGGCACATCACACACTAGGGTAGCCGCGGTTGGATACAGCATAAAGGCGTGATGACGCGGCAGTACCCGTAGAATGGATTCAGCAAAAATTCCAATACCCGGATTGTGTCCCAATACCAATACTGGCGATTCAGTGGTTTGTGCCAAAACCTCCAAAATAGAGTGAGTGGAACCGTGATACAGGTCTGATTCGTATCGAACATCGCAAGGATGCGGCATGAACTTCTGGATTCTATCCCAGGTTTCCGTCGTCCTTGCTGATGTGGAACACAGTACAGTCTTTGGAATGTGACCGTTTTCTACGAGCCATTTGCCAATTGCATCGCTGGATTTGCGCCCGCGTTTGGAAAGTGGTCGATCGTGATCACTGAGGTAGGGTTCATCCCAACTGGATTTGGCATGTCTTGTGAGAATTAGTCGCATTTGTGGTTGTTCAGCTTAATCGGGTGTTCACCTTGGGGGATTAAACATAGTTTGAATTTGTGAATCGGATTATCAACTCAATAACCGAATTTAGCAATACCTTATGCGTGTTTTCATCCCATTTCATTCAAGAGGTGTTCTTTCCGATCAACAGATCCGGCCGCGTAAATCTAATTGTCACTTAATGATATGGCTTCCGATCGATTTTTTTGATCTTTAAATGTTTCATCGGTTCCGATGTCTCATGTATCGTTCGATTCCAAGAAAAAAGGCAGGCCAAGGTGACCTGCCTAAACCGAAACCGCAAGACTCGAACTTTAAAAGCTCAAGTCTAGGGTTTCCAAATGGAGACAAATGAGCTTTGCAATATTTTGCCACGATTTGCTTCCTTTGATTTCCCTTTTTTTCAATTTTTTTAATGAAAATTCCTTGATTTAAAATTTTTCCACAAAATCAGGTCGGTTGGCTCCCATACGTGATCAACAATCAGGTGAACAACATTGCTAGCAACTTGTAGTCTGCCTTCAACCCCTAACAGGGAGAGTGATTTTGCTAATGTCGAATAGCGTTCAAAGTATTTTGGCCAGAATACTGCGTTGACGTAGCCTGTTTCATCCTCTAGTGTCATAAATACCACACTGGAGGCGCTTGCCGGTCTCTGTCTGCAGATCACCGCTCCGACATAGCGTATCCTGCACCCATCAGGCATTTGACTGACAGCCTTTGCAGTTGGAAGCCCCATCGTGCGCATTTGATCCCGGTAATGTATCAGCATATGTCCGCGACTACTCACTCCAGTGCTTTGATAGTCCCAGGCGGTGGATTCCTCATCGCTCAAAGCTTCGAATTCAACCTGAAATTCAGGAGCTGTGATCAGGTCTTTCTGACTGTTCACACCGTGGGCTTCCCACACGGCGGTCCTACGGTTGTTTGCCAGCCCTTGCAGCGCACCGGCTTCAGCCAGTTTTCGTACTGCATTTTTTGAGATGCCGGTCTTGTAGACCAGATCCTGAATGGATGCAAAATTATTGGGCGTGGATTCAAGCAACTGGAGATCCTTGTCGCTTAACCCTTTCACATAGCGCAATCCTATCCTTAGCGCATGTCCGCCAATGCTCCTGGAATCGGGTTCAATGGTGCAATCGTGTCGGCTGAATCTGATGTCAATCGGTAGGATCTCCACACCATGTCTGCGCGCATCTTCAATAATGGTCGAAGGAGAATAAAATCCCATAGGCTGGGAATTCAATAGGGAGCAGGCAAATTCTGAAGGGTAGTGACACTTAAGGTAAGATGTCGCATAAGCGATTAATGCGAAGCTGGCTGAGTGAGACTCCGGAAACCCGTACTCGCCAAATCCCCGAACCTGTTCGAACACCTGTTCGGCAAATTGTTGTGAGATGCCTTTAGCCACCATGCGACTGATCAGCTTTTCCCGATGCCTTTCCAAACGATCAACTCTGCGCCAGGCGGCCATGTCGCGGCGCAGCTGATCCGCCTCGCCCGGCTCATAATCGGCCGCTACCATGGCCAATTTGATCACTTGTTCCTGAAAAATAGGAATCCCGAGTGTTTTGCCCAACACCGATTCCAGCGATGGGTGTGGGTAGGTAACCGGTTCTTGACCACTTCGTCTTCGAAGATAGGGGTGTACCATTCCGCCTGATATAGGCCCCGGACGGACAATCGCAATCTGTACGACCAGGTCATACCACTTTTCCGGCTTGAGCCGGGGCAGCATGCTCATCTGTGCACGGCTCTCAATCTGAAAGACGCCGGTGGTATCTGCCTTCTGCAGCATTGCAAATACTGCAGCATCGTCTTTTGGAATAACGCTCATATCCAGTTTAACGTCCCGGTGCTGCAAGACCAGATCAAAGCATTGGTGCAGTTGGGTGAGTGCCCCCAGCCCCAGCAGATCAACCTTGAATATTTTCATGGCCTGAATATCATCTTTCTCCCACTGAATAACGGTGCGATCAGCCATCGTGGCATTTTCAACCGGAACCATTTCATGGATATCGCCAACGGTGAACACAAATCCACCCGGATGAATGGACAGATGCCGGGGGTAGTCGATGATTGAATTAGCGAGAGTCATCAACAGTTGATAGGTTTGAAGCGAGGGGTCAAGACCGGCTTTTACAAAGTCACCTTCTGTCACTTGTCCATATGAATTGATCTGTTTGGAAAGTCGCTGTAGTTCAAGTTCAGGCAAATCGAGTACCGAGCCGACATCACGCACCGCAGAACGGCTTCGATAGCGGATGACGACAGCCACCATTGCGGCGTGACTTCTTCCATAAGCTGAGTAAACGTGCTGAATGACTTCTTCGCGCCGCTGATGTTCAATATCAAGGTCGATATCTGGTGGCTCGTTGCGTTCCCGAGACAGAAACCTTTCAAACAAAAGGTCCATGTTGACCGGATCGATATTGGTGATTCCGAGACAAAAGCAGACAACCGAATTTGCCGCCGAACCGCGTCCCTGGCATAGAATGTCCTGTTGTTTACACCACTTGACGATGCGATGCATGGTCAAAAAATAACTGCCATAGCCAAGTTCCTTGATCAGCTGAAGTTCGCTGTCAATCTGATTGCCAACGACCTTGGGGATGCGTCCGCAATAGCGTTCAAAAGCACCTTGCCAGGTGAGTTCATGAAGTGCTCCGGTTACAGACAGGCCGTTGGCATTTTTTTCATCTGGATAAACGTAATGAAGTTCATCCAGCCTAAACCTGCACCCTTCAGCGATCTCCGTCGTGGCCTGCACGGAAGACTGGCTGTCAGCAAAAATGCTGGCAAAGTTCTTTGCATCCACCAACTGGTGTAAAGCATTGGGCTTAAGCAGATTCTCGCAGTTGGCGAAACTTCGTTTCAACCGAATGCAACTGAGCAAATCCTGGATTGGACGTTGACTCGCCGAGTGGTAAAGGGTTTCCAATGCGGCAACGGTGCGAATACCGTAGCGCTTTGCATAACGTCTGGCGCGTACCTCAAGCAAGGGGTTCTGTGATTCCTGATGGCGGCAGATCATGATGAAAAGCCGGTTGCCAAAGGCTTCGCTTAATTTACCGAAAACATCATCCGGAGATCGTTCTTCGAAGATTACTGCATTTTCCGGTGGCCAGATGGCATACAGTCCTTGTGCATGGAGACAACACTCCTCGAGTGTGACGGCACTTTTACCTTTTTCGCATCTTCGTCGTCCGAGTGTGATGAGTCTGCACAAATTGCCATACCCTGTTTTGTCCTGGACAAGCAGCACAATACTGAACGGCAAAAGGCTGATTTCTGAAATGGTGACTTGCGAGCCGACAATCAGATGAACATTGTGTTCGAGTGCTGCGAGGTGTGCCTTTACGATTCCATAGACACCATCACGATCAGTCAGTGCAATGGATTGCAAACCAAGTGCAGCAGCCTTGCTGATGTACTGTTCAGGAAAACTTGCGCCTTCAAGAAAGGAATAGTTGCTTTTGCACCACAAAGGGGTGTAGACAGATAAAGACATGGCTATTGAACGAATCCCTGTGCATACCACTGACGGCTCAATCTGTCGTAAAAAATCCATTGTGCATTCCCCGACAAGGTTTCGACAAAATAGTCGTTGCGCTGAACACTGTTTTCGCGCCACCAGAAACCGGAGATTGAATAAGGTCCAAAAATCCGTTGTTGTGAAGTCTGGGGCGGCATCGAAATGCGTCGCGGAGAGTCCAGAAAGCGTCGCATCATAGCAGTGCTGGCTGGCTGTGTTGGTGTGCTATGCCGCAATTCGTCAAAACACTCCCACCCGAAAGAATCTTCGGGCAGGTGTGATTTGCGGCATTTTGCCCGAAAAACTGCTCCCGTTCCAAACTCAGCCTCAATGCGGGCAATGGCGCGATTGGCCTTGAAGATGATTTGCCCGGTTTTGGCCAGAGCTGGGAGGAGATTGAGCTGCGGGTCTGGCAATGCCCCGGGAATGAGGTGTATTGCGAGTTTTGTGACACCTTCATTCAATTCGATTGCGTGAAGACGCAGGCGCAGAAGATCAGTCAGCGTCGTCATGGTCAGGGTTGGTTTTGCGGTTTGTAGTTTTTCACGGCTAACCCCTCCGTCGTCCCGCATCAGGCGGAGGTGGATTGTGCTGACGCCTTGGGCGTGAGTTTTCATTCTTTCAAGCAGCGGTTCGAACAGGGTTAGAATGACCGCAATAAGGCGTTCCGCGTCGCTTTCTGTATAGTCGAATTCCGCTTGGGCTGTATAAGGCTCGGGGAAACTGGTGCCGCGTACTGCACTGTCCCGTTCCTTTGCCTTTCGAACCAGTTCGAACATGGGTTCGGCAAATCTAGACCGTACTTCCCAGTCTGGGAAGGCTTCAAGGTCACCAACGGTGCGTATCTTCAGTTTTTCAAGCTCCTTGAGTGGTTTCATCGGCAGTCCAAGTTTCTTAAGCGGTGTGGCAAAGGCTGCATCCAACTCATTTTTTGGGGTCTGGAATAGAACAACTCCACTTATCGCACTGACTGCAGTTCGGGTACCAAAACGGGTAAACCCGATCACAACGGCTGTTTTCAGATTCTCCTTTTCCAGCAAGGTGTCTTGCAGTCGAAGTCCCCAGTCACTAAGATCTGGTTCAAGACGCGTCATGCCGTTAACGTCGAGGTAATAAGCGCCAAACAGCTCGGCGACTGGTTCAACTGCAGGGCTGAAAAGACCGAGCAAATTAGTGAGTCGTTTGTGAACCTGACTCACCCGGTGTGGGTGTGGGTAGGTTGCATGCAGGTCGGGACAAAGGCCAATAGCGTTGGCGTAGGACAGGCCTGGAAAAATGCCACGCTTTGCTGCGTGCCGGTCAACCGCCATTATGATTGCGTGGTTGTCACTGCGGTCGACCAGTGCGATGGGGAGCTGAAAATCTTTGGGTAGTTCGCGACGCGATAACTGAAAGAGCAGATCGGGAACGTAAACGCAGGCAATCTGGTTTGACTGGGATGTGTAAGTCACAACACCGCCCACAATCAATAGTATCCGGCAACGCCGGTAAAATACGCACTCCAGCGCCAGTGAGTACTGCGCCTTTTGTCACGCAGGATGTGAATCTTGCACATAAACTCATTCTCCCTGATGCGTTTGCGCGTGGTATGGGCACGCAGGGACACCAGTGAACCAAGCGACGGTTCATCAATCTTTTTTTGTGTCAAAAACAGGACGCAAGCATCGTGCTTACGGACTAAGGCATTCAGTTGAGAGAGCCGTGCAGCTGGCAGGGCGTAATTGGTACCGAGATCAAGTATTACCAGTCGAAAGGCGCCGCTTCGAATCAGTATCTCGGCACTTCGACCGGCATTCCGACCATCGGACATTCGCAGTACTGGGAAATTATCCAGATCAATACCGTTTCGTTCCGCGTCAGGTGGGTAAAACACACTGTCCAGCATCCCGACCCAGGCGGCACATTCACCACTGGCCTGCGCTTCGCACACCAGCAGGAATACGAGGCTGAGTGCTGCTATCGGCTGTGGTTCTGAAATTTCAACCAGTCTGCCAGATACCTCTTGCAGATTCCACTGGGGTTGGTTGGAGAGGTTCGGCTGAGTCAGTTGCGAAAGCGGCTGTAACAAAGGCTTAGCCATTCAGTTCCTCGTCAATCAAACTGATGGCTTCCAGATGGCGTCGCACCTCAATGACTTTACCGATGATTGTCAGCTCTTCCGGTTTGGGTGAAAGAATTGGGTAGGCATCATTGTGAGGTCGTAGCTGAATCTGGTTTCTGACGCAATGAAATTCTTTGATGGTTGCCTCACCATCAATCATTGCCACAACGATGTCACCCTGATGGATTTCGGATTCAGAGCGAACCAGCACAATGTCACCATGCAAAATGCCTGCATTCATCATGCTGTCCCCGTTGACGCGAAGTCCAAAGACGGTCTGTTCTTCAGAGTTGAATCGAACTGGGATATAACCTTCGATTTCCTCCACTGCGATGTTAAAGGGACCGGCAGGAACGCGCCCGAGAATGGGAGCTAGACGGCTTGAATGCGCTGTGCCGGGTAGCCGGTAACCGCGGGACTTGCCGGGCATCTTCACCAACCGTCCTTCTTTGACCAGCGCATCCAGGTGGCTTTTGGCGGACTGGACTGCCCGCATGTGAAAAGCTGTCTGAACTTCACGTACGGTTGGCGGTTCACCGTCCAGCAGTCGCTGGCGCACGAATTGGAAGATTCGGTTGCGTGTTACGCCGGGTTTTGTATAGGCCATGATTCAAACCAGATTATTGGATTGCAAAATATGATAACAGACAAAAGTATGTTTTATAGGTTTTTTAAAAAATTTGGACAACACAGCAGACAAAAGTGAAGCTGTTTTGCGCTTCCAGTGAAGCAAGTGGAAAATGTGCGGGTCGGTTGGAATTCAGTTAGAAAAGCCGATGTTTGACTGGTTTTGAAGGAATTCGTTTACACTAATCCCCTGCTTCGAATCAGCAGAACGTGGCTGAAATTTTGGGCATGTAGAAATTTACTCAATAATTGAGTAAAGTCTAACGCTGAATGGAAGTCAGAAATGTGTCTAGGTTGCAAACCATCTGATTGTTGTTGCAAATTGGATCAGTGGATTGGCACAATAAAATCTGTGTGTCTGCGCCAATTAGATTTGCAACCTTATTAAGTCGCTCCAAATCGTTCAAACTGGGGCTTGAGGTGAGTTTGATTTCAAAGGCCCACAATTGTGAATCGATTTCGAGTAGCAAATCAAGTTCTTTCTGATTGCTAGTGCGAAAATGAAATGCATTGAAGCTGCGACCTGAAGTCTGCAACTCAGATAGTATTTGATTGATTACAAAACCTTCCCAACTTGCACCCACGCTGGGATGACTAAACAATCCATCCGGGTCCTGGAGATTCAATAGCGAATGCAACAATCCGCTATCACGCCAATATACCTTGGCTCGCTTCGTTAGTCGTTTTCGAATGTTCGCATGGTAAGCTGGTAGCAGACGAATCAGGAAAGCTCCTTCTAGATAGTCAAGATATCTGTTGACTGTGTGGTAGGTAAGGCCCAAACCTGTTCCGATTCGACTGGCATTCCACTCTTGTCCGTGGGACACTGCGAGCATTCGAAAAAGTCGATCAGTAGTTTGTGGACGAACCACCATACCCCAGTTCGGGAGGTCTCTCTGGGCAAGTAGATTAAGGTAGTCCTGCTGCCAGGTGGGAAATCGCTCGTCATGGAGAATTCCGCCGTCCGGATATCCTCCGTACAACCACAGCTTCTCGAGTCGATTATCGATTTGAATTTCAGAAAACAGAAAGGGAGTCAACTCGAGAACAGAAAGGCGTCCGGCAAGCGATTCGGAGACCTGAGTCATAAGTGCCGGAGAAATGGAGCCCAGTAATAGAAAGCGTCCGTTTCTTTTTCGGTCACGATCGATGATTCCTCGCAGACGTGGAAACAATTCTGGATATGATTGAGCTTCGTCCAATACAACGAGACTGTCGCTAGCCACGACCTCGTCCCAAGTTGCATCGAGCTTCAATCTCTCTGATTCCTGCTCGAGATCGAAATATAGACCTCCGAGTGATGTAGCGAACGTTGTTTTTCCACATTGGCGCGGACCAACTAATACCACAGCCGGATACATCTTGAACCGGGTCTGCACTAACAGGGCAATCTTTCTTGAAATCACAGATATTTGTAAAATAGAAATATAATTCTATTTTACAAATAACATCGACTAAATGGAAACGAAATGAGTTTAGATTTACTACATCTTCTTGGCAGTTCACCGTCCAGCAGTCACTCGCGCACTTGAGGGCCCCTAAGGTATGTTTGAGTCAAAGGGGCACCATCCGCTGAAGGTCCAGACAAACCAGTCGCCTGGGGTCTAAATCGTCAGCAACCATTCGCTAGGGGATGGCTGAAAAATGATGGTGGTTTATCCCTTTCCTCGCCAGGGAATGGCCTTGTCAATGACAAAACGCATGATTACGTCAAAAATCAGGCCAAGCAATCCCATCACAATGATCGTCATCCAGATAATCTCGTAATCGGATTGTTTTCTTGCCACATTCTCAACAAATCCGATTCCTGTGGTGCCGGCGAGCATTTCGGCTGCCACAAGTGTGCCCCAGCAAACACCAATTGAAATTCTGATTCCGGTCAGAATTTCCGGTAGGGAGTTTGGCAGGATGACCTGTCGGATGATCTGACGATTCGAAGCACCCAAAGAGTGCGCTGCGTGAATCTTTGACAGTTGAGTACCAGTTGCGCCAGTTCTGGCGGAAATAACCATGATTGCAAAAGCCACCATGAATAGCAGGAAAATCTTTCCATCATCCTGAATTCCAAAAATGGTCAGAATCAACGGTGCCCACGCCAATGGCGGAATCGGTCTGTACAGTTCGATTAACGGGTCAAAAAATCCTTTGACAAATCTGGATAGTCCCATGAAGATTCCCAATGGAACACCCAGCAGAATTCCCAAAAACAAACCTGCCAGAACACGCATGATCGAATCCCAGATATGCCCGGTTGGCACCGGGACCGAAAATGAATTGAAGTTACTGGTAGCGATGTTGTAGACCTTGTCCTTGAAACTCGGTTCGATCTGCCCCAGGTCGTTGTGACGAGCATGGTCGCCTGGTATCAGCACGGTTATCCAGTCGGGCGTTAGAAATCCAACCATTTCAGCAACAGGTTTCATCTTGAACCATAGCAGTGGGAATCCTTTGTAGCCTTGGTTAGGGTTCGCCATGTGCAGGAAGGTTGCCAACGTATCGGACGGTTTTGGCAGCCATCGACCGGACCCCTGTTCGGAGCATGCATTGTTTCCGGCTAATATGGAGCCGCCCGGCATAGCCCAGGTATCAATCATCTTCAACGGGCCCTGCCTTGTGTCCATCGCATTTTCCAGATTGACAAGTGCTGCTTCCACATCATCGGTTATCTGTGCTGGGAATATTTTTAGGTCGTCGACTCTTTTTGATATTTTTTCAATCTGTTTCAGTAATTCTGCTCGACGTTCAATGGTGTGTTCAGATCCACTGTCATCAATGACAAACCCGTCTATTCTGGATTTGATCTCTTCAATCATGGAGGTAATGTGAGGACTGTCGTTGCGAATCTTGCCGTAGTCTTTTGCGATCTGCTCCATCACTACAGCCGCTGCATCAAATCCGCGACCACGGTCGGATTTAGGCAATGGAGGAATTTCAGTACTGGATTCACCCCAGCCCGGTTGAGCCAGTGCTTCTTGCAGGAGTTGTGGATCTGCGGGTCCCGGATAGCCTTCATCCAGCAGGTCATCTGCGACCCGATTGATTCGGTCGGCGATTTCTTTGAACCGACCCTCAGTGTCGGGAGAAATAAATTTTGAATCGGCTTGTGCCGCGAGCGCGTCACGCATAAGGTTGATGATGTCATTGAGCTCTGCGCGATCTTCACTGTTGAAGTCACCTCCAGACAGTCTTACGTAAAGCAGATCGATTTGCTTGAAATCTCGTTCCAGCAGGCGAGTGCTCAACAGGTATCGATTGTCCAGAGGGTAAGCTGAACGAATCGGCTTTACGGCCCGGTTCAGCTTTGCGACTTGGCACAACTCGTTTGCGGCTTCTGGAAAAAAAGCCTTGCCAGCGTCCCATGAAAAAGTAAGCCAGAACAGCATCAGGCTCGATACACCGCAAATGACCCAATGCCAACCTCCCATCGTTCGGATGGGATTGCCAAATACTGCGTCTGTTCTCTCGGTGCGAATGACTTTCTGGCCGTGAATTATTGACCAGACGAGCATTGCTGCCAAAATTACGTAGAGTACACCGACTATGGTCATGATTGCTGGTCGTATCTGACTAGTTGCTCTCGACTTTGCCCATGATCTCTTCTTCCATGTTCCAAATCATTTCGAGAATTTCTTCCTTTGTTTCAACGAATCTGTCATCGTTTTTGATATCTCGCGGGTCGCCGGTAAGACCCATCTCTGAAAATGGCAGTTGATATTCCTTGTGCAATCTGCCTGGCCTGGGAGCCATCACAAACAGACGTTCCCCTAACAGCAACGCTTCTTCCACTGAGTGTGTGATGATCATGATGGTTTTGCCCGTCTCCTTCCATATTTTCAGCACAAGCGACTGCATCTTTTCTCGCGTAAGTGCATCAAGCGCTCCCAACGGTTCGTCCATCAGGATGAGATCTGGATTGTTGATCAGACAGCGCGCCAGGGCCACCCTCTGCTGCATGCCACCTGACAACTGATAAGTAGGTGTATCACCAAATCCCTGAAGTCCGACGATTTCAAGCCACTCTTCAACTTTTTCGACAATTTCACTTTGTTCAGCATTTTTCATGCGAAGTCCAAAATTAACGTTGTCAGCTACCGTTAGCCATTCAAACAGCGCACCTTGTTGAAACACCATCCCTCGGTCCACACCTGGCTCTTCAATAATCTTTCCACCTAATTTAATGCTGCCGCCAGTGGGGTGCAAAAAGCCGGCTATGATATTGAGCAAAGTGGTTTTCCCGCATCCTGATGGTCCAAGAACAGCGAGCAGTTCGCCCTTTTTGAGAGTGAAATTGACATCCTTAAGCGCATGGACTGTAGTCTCGTCCGGTAAGGAGAAGACCATGTCTAGATTCGTTGCCACCAAGTCACTCATCTTCTAGTTTCGTAAGCTTTGAACTTGTGTGCAGGAGGAGTTGGGTGATGATGCAACAAGAGTCAGACTAGGAGTGTCTGACTCTTGTTGGCTTAATTTTGATTACTGCAGGAAAGAAGTATCAACGACCGCACTATAGTCATCAAGTGCGGGATTTTCGGCAGTGGCGAAGGCTCCACCAACGACAGCGATGGCTACATCAGCCAGACCACCTTCATTGAAGTAGTTTGCCAGCTGTTCTTCCGCTGTGGGGAAGTACATTTCTGACATCTGGTTGGTTGCCATCTCAACACTGAGACCTGCGTCCATTGCAATCACATCAATCTTGGATTGATCGGCTGCAAATGCCTTATTCGCTTCATCGGTCACACTTAGAAAAGTTCTCAGCTGATCCGGGTTTTCCTGGGCGAATGTCTCCGTTACAGATATAACGTCAAAACTGATGATGCCAGCTGCTTCTTTATCTTCCGGTGACAGCAACGGTTCGCCGACCTCATACATTTTGGCCATTGAATCTGCACCGAATCCGCAAGCCATGGAGACCGCTCCGTCAGCAAGTGAAACGGCTGCATCCGCAGGAACCTGGTCGACAACATTGATTTTGTCAACATCTACATCGAGTGCGCGCATCATCATTCTGAAGCTATAGTCTGCCATTGTTGCAACTGGCACTGCGACAGATTTACCTTCAAGTTCTGTTGCATTGGTTTTGTCAATACCTTCACCTTCACGTACTACGCAATCATTGGCGGGATACTGAACGGCAATCGCGACGAGCTTGATAGGAGCATTGGCGTTGACAGCATTGATGAAAGGCGCGAGACCCTGGCTGTAGGAAATGTCGATATCTCCAGCAAGCATCGCCTCTGTCATCTGCGTCCCTGCATCGAAGTTGGTCCAGTTTACGGGAACGCCCAAAGCGTCGTCATATAACTTTTCAACTTTTGCAACCTGATTTGGTGTCGCCCATTCCAGAAAGAATGCAACGTTGACTTCATCGGCGGCTTGAGCCGTTCCGGTTACAAGAAATGCAGCAACTGCAGCAATTAGAGTTCTTTTCATATTCAATCTCCATAGTCTAGGTTAGTGAATTTAAGTAAAAAAAAGGCAGAAACACTCCATTCACCTCTGCCAACAAACATGCTAACTTACAAAGTTAAATCAATTTGGTAAGATAAGACGACCTTCCCTGGTTGACTGAGGCAATGAGTATATTATTTGGGAATTATCCATTTGAGTTGACAAAACCAACATTTTAGGATATACTTGCTAACAATGGAAATAAGAAATTTGCTGGCAGTAGATAGCATGACAAAATCAAAGAAAGATCGGAAACGAGTCAGCCTCTACGAGTTCATGG
>JAJDXD010000099.1 GCA_022823405.1 Gammaproteobacteria bacterium | reverse complement strand
GGTGGTACCCCTGTGGTACGTCTTACAGTGTTGGGGTTGCGTGGCGTTCCTGAGAGCGTCCGCGAAGCAGCAATATCGTTCGGTGCCAGTAAATTTTACTTATTTACGCGAGTCGACCTACCGCTGGCCGCTCCGTCAATTCGCGCTGGAATAAACCAAACGATTATGTTGTCTTTGGCTATGGTAGTCGTCGCATCGTTGATCGGTGCCAAGGGATTAGGTGAAGATGTCTTAGAAGCATTACAATACGCCAATGTCGGGCAGGGAATTTTAGCAGGGTTTTCCATCCTGTTCTGTGCCATGATTCTTGATCGTCTTGTTCAGGGTGCACGCAAGTAAATTCATCAATTCTTTGTACAGTTCAACGCTACGCAGCTCATAAATTTGTTCATGCTGCACCCCGACCTACTTGGAAAATCTCGGTGCTGAAATACCGCCTTTGTCGGTGCGCATCAAATTGATCGCTGTGAACCACTTGGTCAGCGGCACTTAGCTGTACTCGAATTTGATTCCGACAGTCGGTCAAATCTGATGTCGCCGGTTTTCTCACTGTCGCAAATGTCGGTATTTCAGAAGGCAAGCACGTTCGCGACCAAACTTCGAGCAGATGATTCCATTGCGCCAGCGCTGATGAACCAGAGTTTCCTTGCAAACCCTCTTAGTGCTGTGTTTGTGTACCATTCGAGAAAACACTTGGGTTGTTGCTTTATTCACAGGTTTCATACGCATAATCAATAAGATAGATTTAGTCGTAGTACCAAATTACTTGGTCATCTGCAAAGGCATGTAAAATAAAATCATTGAAACACCACCTTAAATTCACCATGCCAAGCGACTCCGACTCATCACCCAATCCCGTCACGCTACTGCGCGGTAAGCAGAAATTTGAGCTAGCTGAACACGAAGAAATTCCGTCGGGTCAACTGCGAATGGTCATCACATATCTGGAAATGTTTAAATTGCCAAAATTTCCTCGTCAGTCAAAACGAGCAGAAAACATTTCCATAATTCGAAGCCAAAAGCCGACCGTTCGGTTTTATCGCTTTTTGTATCAAAGTGTCGGTGAGGAATGGCTTTGGTACGAAAGAAATCAAATGTCTGATGCGGAGCTTGAATCAATCATCCAACACAAAAGAGTTCAAGTTTTTGTCCTGTATGTCAATGGCACACCTGCTGGATTTAGTGAACTGGACAGTCGCCAGAAGGATGAAATTGAACTGGCCTATTTCGGTTTGATGCCGGAATTTATCGGTCGTGGGCTAGGATCATACTTTCTTCGATGGACCATCGAAAAAGCTTGGGCGGAAGAGCCCAAACGTTTATGGGTGCATAGCTGTAACTTTGACTCGCCGAATGCCATTGCGATATATCAAAAAGCCGGATTCACTCCATTCAAGCGCGAAGCAATACTAATCGACGATCCACGTCTTCACTGAATTTCTCTTTTCAGACCCCGCTGATTCATCGGTATTTTTCATCCAATTCGCGAAGTAAACTAATCGGTTTGACAGAATTGCTGTCTTCTGCGCGTTATCAACAGCGTTAATCACCAGGAAATAATGAACGATCTACAACTGCTCAACACCAGCGAACTTCAGACAATCGACAACGAGTTTCACCTTCACCCATTTACAGATACCAAACATCTTCACAAAGTTGGTAGCAGAATCATTACAGATGCTGAAGGTGTTTATGTTTGGGACTCCGATGGCAACAAGATCATCGATGGTATGGCTGGTCTTTGGTGCGTCAATATTGGGTATGGACGTGAAGAGCTTATCGAGGCTGCAACTCGTCAACTTCGAAAATTACCCTACTACAACACTTTTTTCATGACATCTCACCCACCTGTGATCGAGTTGTCACAACGTCTAGCAGAGATTACACCGTCCCAATTCAATCATGTTTTTCTCACCAATTCTGGATCAGAAGCGAATGACACAGTAATTCGAATGGTTCGTCGCTATTGGACCCTTCAAGGCCAGGAATCAAAGACTGTCGTCATCAGTCGAACCAATGCATATCACGGCAGTACTTTCGGAGCGGCGAGTCTGGGTGGCATGTCGGCCATGCACGAATCTGGTATTCCGATTCCCGGCATCGAACATATTCAGCAACCTTACTGGTATCGGGAAGGTGGTGATCTTGATCCCAACGAATTCGGCAAAAAAACTGCTCAGAGTCTTGAGGAAAAAATCCTGGAGCTGGGTGTTGAGAACGTTGCTGCTTTCATTGCAGAACCAATTCAGGGAGCAGGAGGCGTCATCGTACCCCCACAGTCCTACTGGAATGAAATTTCCAGAATTTGTGAAGCTTACGAAATTCTGTTTGTTGCTGATGAAGTCATCTGTGGTTTCGGTCGAACCGGTAAGTGGTTTGCAACAGATTATTTCGGACTTAACCCGGATCTGATGGTGCTGGCGAAGGGTTTATCTTCGGGTTATCTACCCATTGCGGGTGTTATGTTGTCAGACGATGTAGCGTCAGTTATGATCGAAGACGGCGGGGAATTCGCTCACGGATTCACCTATTCTGGACACCCGGTTTCTTGTGCGGTCGCTTCTGAGAATATTCGTCTCTTATCTGAAGAAGGGATAGTGAAAAATGTCGGGGCTGAGGTAGGCCCTTACTTTCAGAGCCGATTGGCGGAACTTAGCCAACATCCCCTTGTCGGAGAAGTACGAGGTGTCGGGCTTATTGCCGCAATTGAACTGGTTGAAGACAAAGCAACCCACCACCGATTTCAATCAGACTTGAAAGTCGGAATTCGCTGCCGGGATCATGCAGCGAATCGAGGTCTGATTATGCGAGCGGTTGAAGATTCGATGGTTCTTTCACCACCGTTGATTATTTCCAAATCTCAGATTGATGACTTGGTCGATATTGCTACCGATGCTCTTGATGAAACCTTACGAGAGTTGCCATCGTAAGCGTGCATTTTCGAATTTTTCGCCTGTAAGTTGTTGATTAATTCAACCCAATTTGTCGTTGGGAGCATTGTAAAACGAAAAATAGCGCCCTTGTCAGGACCGCAGATTGTAGTTATTCATTGAGAGAATGTTTAAACCATTCAGCCTTAATGGCTTACGTTTGGCAGTACCAAACCCTCAATCCAGTTTGTAACTTCCAGCTGACGTACGCTCTTGTCAAGAATATCTGTATCAATTCCAAGTTCCCACGCCGTATCTTTGCGTTGAGGGTTCTCTCGCAGGATGTCAAGTTTCCTGGTGTACTCGTGTAAACTCTCTGAATCACCAAAAAATCCCATTCGAATCAATCTTTCTTCGCGACATCGAATTAGCGATGCCAACTCTCCAGTGTCATATTCCGGATGATACTGAAGAGCCCACATTGTCCCATTGCCACAAGTAATTTCCATGGCCTGTACCCTTGAGACATGATTGCCTGACAAAATTACTGAATTTGGTGGTGTACTGATGACTTCATCTTCATGGCTGGCAAAACCGTCAAAAACTGGTGGTTTACCTTTATACAACGGATGATTCAACCCACTGTTAGTCAGCTTAATTTTTCTCGCAAACCCCATTTCCCTGCCTTTTGGATTGATCCGAACCTCACCTCCTGATGCAACCGTGCCAACCTGCAAGGCCCAACAGCTGCCAAAGCTTGGCACCCCCTGTTCAAATATTTCTTTTTGAAAATCAACCTGTCTTCGAACACTGGGGTTTGAGTCATCAAGGACAGACAGATTGGAACCCGTCATTGCAACACCATCGTAGGAATTGAGTGCAACGCCCTCCGGCAGCGAAGTGTCAACATCTGCCGGAGTCACAATATCAACAATGGCGTTCGGGGCAATCGAAAGCAACATCTCTTTATAGAGATCACTGGCCAAAGCCATGCCACTTTCGGCAAGCGTATCCCGAGACTCACGGGCGTATCCCTCCACAACGAGGAGTTTGATTGATTCATTAATCATCTTTCGAGACAATTCAATATATTCGCTTGTTTGAGATGGAGTGTATTATCAATTGAATCAATTAGTTCAATTGATTTAGTATGGCTGGCAATTGTGCGTAACTTTTGCAAACTGCATCAGCGGTCGTATTTTCAGCATCCGCATCACGCGTTGCAGTGAACAGAATTGCCCGCATTCCTAATGCATGAGCGCCTCGAATATCGTTGTGCTCGCGATCTCCGATGTGTACTGCATCTTCAAAACGTGCACCTAGTCCATCAAGTGCGCGGGCAAATATATCACGGTGTGGTTTTGAGCGTCCAACTTCGTCTGAAAAGGCAAAAACTCTGAAATACTGCTTAAGTTCGTGTTTTTCGAGCCATGCCCGAAGACCCGTTCCGGGGGTATTGATGGTATCCGAAACTACAGCAAGTGGAAACTCTCTGGAAATTTCAGCCAAAGCTCGGTGGACTCCCTCGATGGGTCTCGGTGGAATGTCAACTTCGAGTGACTCCAATGCTTCAACCGTTTCGTTAAAACACTTATCAGGAAGTTGAATGTTAAGTATCAACAACACCCGATTCAATCTCTGAGAAACTGTCCAGGTTACAAATTCATCGTGCCAAACCTGATTGAATTCAGCATTAATCTCTTCGTATGCGGACTTCACCTTTTCCAACGGCAATGGTGAAACTTCGTTTACCGCTTGCCAAACAAGAAAATGCCGCTCTTCCCGTTTAGTTCGAAGCCCCATTTCCTTACGAATGGGTTCATCGGAATCATCGTTGATCACGGTGTCCCACAAATCAAAAGTAATCGCTTTAATTGATTTCAATGTAAATTCCTCATCCTTGTGAATTCTCAGACCTCCCTGTCCGAGTTGCAGACCCTACCTAACTTCTTGCGGTTCAAGTAGTCGTGAAATTAAACTTTATATTTTAGAGAAAATTCGAAATTTCGAATTCAAGTTCCTAAAGAAACTGCGGGAGCAATTCACCAACCGGTCATTTTCTGACAATTTCTTCGGCCGTGTTTCAACAGTAGCGATCATCTACACGATTTTTGGGCAAAGGCATCGTGGACAATATTTACCGACACTGGTCGAAGCGGCAATCGCGGATGATTGAACCCGAAACTTCTTGGGTCCAGGCCAAATTGGTTTGCTAGCAATCTTGATACAACAACGCCGCAGATACGTCCTTGACAGCGTCCCATTCCAAGTCTAGTCCAATATTTGACGGCTTGTAAATTTTGCGCACCATCATTCCAGGATTTCAATACATCACCCCATAAAACATTTTCACACCTGCAAACCAAAGTGTTGGTGTCAATGTTCGGTATCGAATTTTTGCTGAGTTTGAACAGCTCAGCCAAGCCATCTGCGAACTTGACAGTTTGAAGTTGACGCTTTATCAGGCGCGCCCTTTTGCGCTTAATTCCGTTCCTGGTAAATCCGAGTTTTTCACTCACACCCAACCCCGCCAATGCACCTTCGATCATAGCTGACTGAACCCCGGTGACGCCGGTTACTTCACCTGCTGCATAAACATTATCGATTGATGTTGCACCTGTTTCGGTGTCGGTTTTGCAGTACCAACCGCCCTTTTTTAGATCAAACAGATGTTCGCAACGAAGTAAAGCAGTCATTTCAGTAATGGGTCTGAATCCGTGACTAACCAACAAGCAGTCGGTCTCTATTTCCAGTTCTTGACTGGCACCCCGGTCACTGTTAGAGACCTGCCGCAACTTTACAGATTCGATACGATCTTCTCCTTGAGCATTATCGATGCAATAGCCACTTAGTCTTTGTACACCGGATCTCAGTACAGGAGATAACAAGCGTCTCGTTTCGGTCCATCGCGAAGGATACCGTCCAATCAAACTTAACAACCTGAACTTATTCGTGCTTGACTCGACCATTGCCTCCAATTTGCCTCCCGCTTTAACAATAGTCGTTGCTACCGCCCATAAAAATACCCCGGACCCAGCCAAAACAATTTTGTCGCCTGGTGGTTTTCCTTGCATTTTTGCATAGCGTTGGCCCGCACCTGCCGTCATTACGCCGGGAAGTGTCCAACCAGAAAATGGCATTACGAAGTCATGTGCTCCAGTACAAATAACTAACGCGCTAGCAGCAATCTCAATGGAACCTCCTAAGCCCTGTTGAATGAACACACGAAACCCTGGCAGAATTCCCCAGACTTCCGCATCGGTAATGGTCTTGATTCCCAAATTTTCACAATTGGTAATAAAGTTCGCACCTTCCTGCATTTGCCTGTCGTTTTTCTCCAAGCCATGATTGGATTGCATCCAGTATTGCCCACCGGCCTTAGAAAAGCTGTCCACAATGACAGTATTGGCACCATTTTGATGCGCCTCTACCGCGGCAGCTAGCCCCGATGGTCCGGAGCCGATAACTAATACATCAGCATTCAGTACGTTCACAGTGAGTTGGTATTTACCTGCATACCCGGGTAGACTTTGGTCATGCAGGAACGTTTATACAAATCATCGTCGACTTTGACAACACATTCAAAACAGATGCCCATGCCACAAAACAAGCCTCGATAAGAACTTCCAAATCTTGCAGATTTAACTTCATGCAACACGTGGCCGAGGGTCGCATCCTCATTCACCTCATATTCGCTCCCGTCGATGAAAATGGTGATCATTATTCTGAACGTGGCTGAATTGCAAACCGGTATGGTTCGTATAAGTCGTACCGCAAGAAGGGTTCAGATTCTGAAATCATGTCACTCAGCAGTTGGCCGACTGCTGGCGCTCGAAGAAATCCCGTTCCGGCATCGCCAGCGGCGATAAACAATCCGTCCAGCTCCAAAGGTCCCAAAAGAAACCGCTGATCAGGAGCAACTGCTTCATAACGTACCCATGAGCGCAGCAGCTGAACACCATCGAGACACGGAAAAAGGTGCAATAGCTGGGCAATTGAATTAACAACGAAGTCCGAATCTACCTCTGATACTGAATCTTGGGCACCTGACTCTGACAACCCGCCAGCAAGCACTGTATTAAATAAAACTTGCGAACTGAAGGATTGCTGAATTTGTGTATATCCGATTTCCACACCACTTGACGCTTCGCATGAACTGATCACCCTACGGATCGTTTTAGGAGGTACTGCTACAGTCGCAAGACATTGTGCTTTACGTGGCACTATGGGTAATTCAATATCACATTCTCGAGTTAGTTCAGCTGTCCATGGACCACTCGCGAGTATGACGCAATCACACCTGATCATCTCACCTTTGGAAATCACGCCGACGACGCGTCCATTCCGAACCTTCACCTCATCGACTGGAGAGTGCTGTCGAATGTCCACCCCATGCGACCTAGCCTGCAAAATGAATGCGCGAATTGCCAGAAATGGATTAACAGTTGCTGAATCCGGGTCGAATGTTGCAGCGACAATTTCGCTGGTTAAATTCGGTTCGATCTGACTTAACTGGTCACCATCAACAATTGATGAGACAAGTCCGGATTCACGCTCTGATTCGACATACTGGATGGCCGCGGACAACTGTTCTTCGCGTTCGATAAACCGAATCTGACCACAAAGATCATATTCAAAATCAACTGGAGAATCTCGGGCAAAATCCTTCCACGCCTGACAACTCCAACGCAGCAGCTCAATCTCATCCAGGTCGATCATATGGGCGGTGATACAGGCGAGACTTGCACCCGATACTGCACCGCCAATTTCACCTTTCTCAACCAGCGTAACGCGATGGCCTGATTTTGACAGGAAAACCGCCGCTACTACACCGGTGATTCCTGCACCGACAACAACGACAGTACGCTTTGCTACCACGCAGTTCGACGTAGTGACGGCTCGGCAGCCTGCCAGTATTGTGTATCGACAAGCCTGTTGACATCGAAATCAAATTGTCTATCTTCAACATCCGAAACGGCACTCGCCGCTTTTTTCAGGTGATCGGTGTGCGGAAAGCCTAATCCGTGCGAATTGGTTGCACCACACACAATAAGCTTTTTGATTTCACAGTATTGCATCTGGTGATGCTCCTCCTCGACGTCAGCTCGAATTCGCTTACACAAATCTATGGCATCACTCCGGTGACTAAGTGCATGCGTCCAACCCGCCAGCAGACTATCGACGACTGCTTGAACTCTGCCTGTGTCAGACTCGACCCAACTCTTGAGAGCAACAACACCGTCTTTTATCAGATCAGCATCGTAGTCGCGGGCATGTAAAGTCAGTACCGTGGATTCGTCTCCACCGAGTTTCAGAAATTTCAAGTACTCGTTGTATGTAGTCATTTGAGCACAGGAGACCTGACCTTCCATCAACATTTGGACAGTGTCTACCGTTGGTACGAATTCAATGGCGGACAAAGGCACACCGGCCTTGGACAACATCCATTTCAGTTCCAAATCTTCGCTGCCCGGCCAAACGGCGATTCGTTTCCCGGCCAGACAGCGAATACTGTCAATGTCGTGGTCCTTACGTGCAAGGTAAACACATGAACCTGACTGCTGAAATGTCAGCAGAAAAACCAGAGACTCCGGCTGCGGGCTCTCCAACATATGTGAAGGACTTGCAATACAAAGATCTGCATGACCTGACTGTATTGCAGAAACCGGACCTTCACTAAAATCTACCGGCTGACATTCAAGTTGATATCCTCGGCGCCTGGCAAAGTCATGATGCTCTGCGAGCAAAGCACCTACGAACTGTGCCTGAGGATACCAAAGTAAGCGAAGATTGATCTTTTCCATCACTTGATCGATAGCAATTTCACCTGCGGTTATGACACCAGCCACTCAGCTTGAGCAATTTACCGCTTTGTATTCCTCGGGGGCCGCGTCCCAAAAACTGTTGGTAAAACCACTTTCTAAATCGATCGCGTTCTCGATAAGATTTGCACCTAGTAAAACGTTCTGTGAAACTTCCCAGTCGCTAAGGACTGACATGCCGAATTTTCCTTCAAGAGTTGGTCCAGCACAAATCAGGTTTCCCATCGCTTTGATCTGTCCCACTTGCTGTGCTTCATCCAGTTCGCTGTTATACTTCAAAACAATTTTGGCCGCAGCCTCCGGGTCAGCCAAGGCATCCTGCCAGCCGCGCAAAGTTGCGTTAACCATGCCCTGCACCGCATCCGGATTCTCTGCAATGACCTTCTCAGAAGTAAACACACCACCCGACACTAGTGCAACACCGTAGTCGGATGGGTCCAAGAACACAAGGTCATCCATCATATAACCCTGATCGTAGACCTGCAGTAATTCATTGAACAGGGTAACCTGCATCACGTCGTAGTCTCCGTTGAGCCAGGCAATGATATCGAAACCCTGGCTGATGATCTGAACGTCTTCCTGCTTAACGCCGGCTGCGTCTAGCATCGCAAGAAATTCATGCTCATCACCGCCGAACCACAAGCCTACGCTATTGCCCGGCATATCCTGAACCGAATTTATTCCCGCTTCCTTGCGCACAACATATGTTGTTGCACTCTTCTGGCCGAACTGCATTACCATGACCAATGGAACCCCATTGCCCCGCGCGGATATGACCTGATTAGGATGACCAATTCCAAAGGTATCCGTACCTTGTGCGACTGTAACTGCAGGTTTGATGTCTGGGCCTGCGGGAATCAACTGCATATCCACACCTTCAGCTTCATAGTACCCTTTGTCGAGGGCAACAATTGGACCTGCAAACTGACCTTGAATTACCCACTCCAATCGCATCGTTTCTGCAGAGGATACAGCGACCCACATCGACAAGACCAGTACGGTCATCATCTGAAGCGAGTGCTTGAGTATTGAAATTTTAGATTTCATGATTTACTCTCCCAATGGTTGATTAATAGTTAATTTACTCTACTTTTCGCATTGAACTGTGCCATGGAATAATCCAACGTTCGGCAAGTGCAACCAATGCAAAAAATAGAATTCCAGCCGCTGCAGAGACCAGCATTGCTGCCCAAAGACGCGGCATGTTCAATGTTCGATAAGCGGTCATGATCACAAATCCAAGACCTCGGTCGGCCTGGACAAACTCGGCGATGATTGCGCCGATGACAGAAAAAGTTACGTTCAGCTTAAGTCCCACAAATACGTAGGGCAAGGAGGAAGGCAATCGCATTTTGATGAAACGCTGCCAATTGCTGGCAGCTGATACATGAAAGACGTCCATGATGACCGGATCATACGAACGTAGACCCTTCATCATATTCAGTGCAAGTGGAAAGAATGAAAGGAAAGCGGTAACTGCGATTTTCGACGGGATGCCATGTCCAAACCAGATCAGAATGATGGGTGCAATAGCGACTACCGGAATCGTATTTGCAGCGATCACGTATGGCAACAGGCTTTGAGCGAAGAGTCTTGAGTATGCGAACGCCGTACCCAGAACTGCGCCAAGAAATGATCCGATCAGGAAACCCGACACTGCCTCAAAAAGCGTGATGCCAGAGTGTCGTAGAATTGAACCCTGATCCTTAACCAGCGATTCAAATATTCTTCCGGGAGACGGCAGTATGTAAGGTGGGATCTGATAAAAAGCAACAGCCCACTCCCAGACTGCGGCAACCAGAATAAACATGACAATTGGAGGCGCCACCAACCAAGTCCATTCGCGTACAAAAGTCAGACTCGAATGCCTGATTCGTTTTTCAGCGCCACCTAACTGATGGGGTTGCATGTTATTCAAATCCTTGCTCAAGAAGGGCAACACCCTGCTTTACATACTGAATGAATTCTTCAGTTTGTCGTATTTCCAGTGAACGGGGTCTAGGCAAATCGATCCTCATTTCACCGCATATCCGTCCGGGACGCGCGGTCATGACAAAAACTCGGTCTGAAAGCAGAACAGCTTCATTGATTGAATGAGTAACAAATATGACGGTCATGCGCTTTCGCTGTGACAAACCCAGCAACTCAAGATTCAATCGATCCCGGGTGATTTGATCCAGCGCGCCAAAGGGTTCATCCATCAGCATCACTTCCGGTTCAGTTGACATTGCACGGGCAATGGCAGCACGCTGACGCATACCTCCTGACAACTGTCTCGGATAGGAACGTTCAAACCCGATAAGTCCAACCATTTCAATGAGTTCAAGTGCGATTTTTTCCCGCTCGGAACGCGATACACCTTTCAACTCCAGCGGTAATACGACATTCTGCAATATTCTTCGCCACTCCAGCAATGCGGGATCCTGAAACACAAAGCCGACCTTTCGCTTCAGTCTGGTACTCTTTGGTGAATCTCCACCAATCGAGACCTGGCCGCTAGTTGGATTGACCAAATCTGCAACAACCCGAAGCATTGTGCTCTTTCCACATCCAGAAGGCCCGATTACCGATACAAACTCACCAGAGTCCACACTGAGGTCGATATTCTCAAGTGCGTGAACTGCATCGGCCCCCTGTGCAGCGGAGTACGTTACGTACAAGTTGTGAAATCCAAGTGCGCCTCGTTGGGCCAGCATTGCAGTTTCTTGTGTGGATGTGTTCATGATCACATTTCTTGCTGATTGGCCATGTTTACTAGCGATGCGGCGAGCACCTGAGTTCCCAAAAAGAGGTCACTTGACTCACAGGCTTCCTTATCGCTGTGACTGATGCCTTTGTAGCAAGGCACAAAGATCATGCCGCTCGGGCAGTGATAGTGCAATTGACGAGCATCGTGCCCTGCCATTGAATATATGGGCATTGAATTGATGCTGAGAATGTCTGCACATCTAGTGATTCGCTGACGTATGCTGTTAGGAAATTTGAGCGATTTCGATACTGCGATCTGATTCACTTCAATTTCACACTTGTTGTGGTTGGCGTCACAGATTTCACTGATGATGCACCGAGATTCAGCGAGGACAGAGTCCTTCGGATGTCGAATATCAATTGAAAAATATGCGCTGGAAGGCACCACTGAAGGCGCATTGGGTAATATCTCAAACAAGCCCATGGTCAACTTCAAATCTGGATAGCGGTTCATAAGCTGGCTGCGAATTTCCTGAATTACATCAACTGCTGTAAACAGTGCATCCTTTCGATTCTCCATCGGTTCGGTTCCGGCGTGGGCCTGCTCCCCGGTAACCCGAATTCGAAACCTTCTTGATCCCTGAATGCCGGTGACAACGCCCACTGGAATCTTTGCAGCATCAAGCAGAGGTCCCTGCTCAATATGTGCCTCAACATAGTGGTACACCGGGTCGCCGAACGACCGCTTGGGCAGCGACTGAAATTGACTGTGCGTCGATTCTAGCGCTTCAGCTACTGAAACCCCTTTCGAATCCTTAACTGTCAGGCAATCATCCAAGCTACGTTGACCGACAAATACGTCTGAACCCATCATCCCAGGAGAAAATCTTGAGCCCTCTTCATTGAGCCACACCACTGCATCGATTGACCGATCTGGCTGAGTGCCGGATTCTCGAATCGCTTGCAGAACTTCGAGTGCCGCAACCACTCCAAACGTCCCATCAAATTTTCCACCGTTAGGCTGCGAGTCAATATGTGAGCCGCTCATGACGGGAGCAGCTTGTTTATCTTTACCATTCAATCGAAAATAGAGATTGCTGATGTCGTCCGTACTAATCTCCAACTCTAGGTCTGAAGCCCATTCGATTAGCAATCGACGGGCGAGTGATTCTTCCTTCGAGAGTGCGAATCGTGAAACCCCACCGGATTCTGTCGCTCCGAACTTTGCGAGTTGCATCAGCCGCTCCCAGAGACGATGCTCATTTACATGACTCGCAACTTTAACTTCAACTGTATCACTTAACATCGTCAGGTGTTCTCTTTGAGAATTTCCAACGGCACACACCTTGGGTCTCGGGGCAGCCATCTTTCCGCCTCAACGGCGGTGAGGAACTCCAACACGATCTGGTTGAACAGGTCCGGTTCTTCAAGATTGCAGGTATGTCCTGTCTTGGGTACGATCATCAATCCACTCGCTGGAATCACGCTCTTCAAAAACAGTCCGGGTTGCAGGCAATGGTCATCTTCATCGCCTGCAATGATCAAAGTGGGCAGATTCATGGATTTAAAACCGTCTTCGAATTCGTAAATTGACGGTCGTGCCGCCTGTACACCCCGCATCGTGAGTGCCGCGCCAAGTGCAGAGCGATCACCAAGTATTCGTCGAAACTCTTCCCACCCATTTGGATCTTTGACTAGAAAAGGAATGCGTGGTGCCGATCGCGCATAAATGTGTGAGAATTCTTCAGCACCATGCTTCTCATACAGATCTGCAATTTCGTGAGAGACTTGCTTGAAGTAGGCATCATGCTTTTTTTCTGCTCCAAATCCAGCGCTCGCTACAACCAGTGAGACAGCTCGGTGGGGGTGCTGGAGGCCAAAGTGCAGTGCCGCGAATCCTCCCATAGACAAGCCGACAATGTGAGATCTATCAATCCCCATGTAATTCATGACATCAACAATGTCATCGACTGCGCGTGCCTGACTATATTTTGCAGGGTCCTCAGGTACGCTTGAAGGCGGGTATCCTCTGGCATTAAATGTAACGCACTGATAACGTCCTGAGAAAAAGCGAACCTGTGGCTCCCAGCTTCGCTGATCGCCACCGAATTCATGCACAAATACGATTGGGGCTCCTTTGCCTGTTATCTCTGCGTGGAGACGGAGTCCATCACTCGTGGCGATCCATTCGGTTGTGCTGTCCATCAAATGATTGAACTCCTCGACGAGATTCCACCGTCGACAGTAATGATGGTACCAGAAATATAGCCTGCGCGAAACGAAGTTAAAAATACAATCAAGTCAGTCACCTCCCGAAGGTAAGCTGGTCTGCCCAAGGGGTACCTCTCCAACAACTCCTTGTACCTATTTTCGTCACCAAGCTCCGTCTGGGCACGATTTTTTAGGAGTGCATAAATTCTCTCGGTGTCAACCGGCCCTGGATTGATGCCAATCACTCTAATGTTATCATCAAGACTGCGGCCGCCTAAAGCCCGGGTGAATGCCATCAGACTGGCATTTCCGGATGTACCAGCAATGTAACGTGAATCAAAAACCTCCCCCGCATTTCCAATGTTGTTGATGATAACCCCGCCACCATTGGCTTTCATTTTCGGATAGGTTGCTCGACATAAATCGATGTAGCCCATCACTTTGAGCTCCCATCCGCGTCTCCAAGTGATTTCATCGACATGGGTAAGATCACCTCCCGGAATCGCACCGGCGTTATTGATGAGAATTTCGATTTCTCCAATCGAATTTGTAAGTCTGGAGATGGCACCCTGTTGGGTCAAATCAATGGGATGAATATCGACTCGAACATCGGAATTGGACAGAATTTTTTCTCTTACCCTTTGCAAATTCTCTTCATTGCGAGCTGTCAGATGCAAATTTACACCCTGATCAGCAAGAGCATACGCAATAGCCTCCCCAATACCTTGAGAAGCGCCTGTGATCAATGCATTCTTTCCGCCTAATTCAAATTCCATAAGTCTTTCGCAGCGTTAATTGATAGATTCTAAGCCATGCGGCTGTTTCTCACCCGGTTGCGGTCGTTCGATTAACCCAAGAATTCAGCACCCTCCAGTTTCAGAGATCTGGCTTCCTTCACAACTTCAGGCAGACAGTGACAAAACTTTTCAACCCATTTTTCTGGAACACTTAACGAAACCTTGATGAAACGGGAGCCAAATTGTTTTGAATGGTAACTACCCTGTCTTACCATGATGTTTCGCTCATCCATCAACCGGCAGATTGACTCTGGCGTTTCTCCAGCATTTGAGCATTCCAAAATCAGAAAATTTCCATCAGAAGGATAGACTGGTACCGTAATTCCTGAAATTTGATCGACTTGATTGAAAACCATCAACTGATTTGCCCGAGTCGTTGCAAGAACTTGAGGAAACCATTCAGATTTATGCTTCAACCCTTCAATTGCACCACGCTGTGCCACAATATTTGATCCCAGAATATTGGGAGGAGCGAAGCTCAATCTTTCAATCAAGTCAGCATTCGCAATAATTGCACCGACTCGAAGTCCAGCCACACCCAGCCACTTGGAAAAGCTCCACATGGTTATGGTACCTTCAGGGTAGTAGTGTGCTGCTAAATGATGATCATGGGAAAAATCCCGATAAGTGCAATCCTGAATTAGGAAGGAATTCTGAGATCGTGCAATGTCGCAAACGTCACGAATCTCGCTCTCTGTAAAACTTGTTCCAAGAGGATTGTTCGGATCGATCAGATAGATGCATCGAGTGTTTGAATCAATGGCGGCATCGAGACGCACCGGGCTCAACCGGTAATCGAATTCAGTTCCGTAAATTTTCAGTTTTTTGACTGTCGCTCCAATTGAAGTCGCAAACTTAACAGTCCACTCCCATGTTGGATCGGTGGTTATCAGTCCATCGCCAGGTTTCAGGAACGTATGGCAAGTGTGATAAAGTCCTGATACAGCGCCGTCTGTAACTATTGCCGACATGTCACTGAGGTCAAGTTCGTCGACTACCAACTGGCGCAGTTCCTGCAAGCCATAAGGTGGTGCATAACTGTGGTACTCCTCACTACGAATGCTGTCGAGCATTGCCTCGCGAACCGCCGGATGAGTCGAGATGTGGTTCGTGTTTCGACCCAGCCACATCAAGTCCGTACGATTGGCCATTCTTTCGAAGTGCCGATTCAATCTTTCGAAATCCTTCACCTAGTCCATCCGTTTGAAGTGTTTCGCAATATTTAGGATTGTATACAATCTTATAACGATTGTATAATTTTTCATATATTAAAATCTAATGTGCATGACGGAAATTTCGACAACCATGGAAATTCCTACACACAAAAAATCTAGCGAATCTGAATCGTTGGCCACTTCACAGCTGATTCAGGAGGAAATCGAGACAGCGATTATTCGCGGAGAATTCAGTCCCGGTGAACATTTGGATGAGAGTCGCCTGGCTAGGCGATACGGTGTATCTCGAACACCCATTCGTGAAGCATTTGAAGGCTTGAGTGCTGCTAGACTGGTAGTGAAGCGTCGAAATGCTGGTGTTTTCGTTGTCAAACCCTCGCTTGACGAAATTATGGAAATGTTTGAATTGGTTGCGACTCTTGAATCATTTGCAGCTAAAAAAGCAGCAATTCGAGCGACAGTTGAAGATCTGGCACTAATTCGACAGGCACACGAAAAGTGTATTGAGGCAGCAAAAACCCTTGATCCTTTGAACTACTACACTGCTAATCAGGTATTTCACGAGCGGATCTTTATTGCAGCAAAGAACTCAGCCTTGACTGAACAGATCGCCTCACTTGACAAGCGTCTTTCACCTTATCGACGACTGGTTACTTTTCGACCACATCGGATTGAAGAATCGAATGCGGAACATCAAGCGATTTTGGAGGCCATTGAAAACCGTACACCCGAAATTGCGGAACTCAGCATGGAAAAACATCTAGATCTGCTTGCAGAAGATGCACTGACACTTGCCAAGTCTGCCAAGGTGTTGGAAAGTTAGAATCAGCGAACTTAACGCGGTAAACTCGCGTGAATAATTCCGGTGCTTAGCCAAATCGGTCAAATCTCATTTTTCTTGCAGAGACTTTCCGTTCCATTACCAACATTTTTTGGGAAGTTTCAACAGCGAGTGGCGGACCGGCGACAAACGCCGTTGTTATCTCGGATAAATCTCCAAGAACTTCATTCGCTGCATTGCTCAGATAACCTTCAGAAAACTCCAAATTGACGTAATCACTCGTTAGATTACCACTTCCATCTGGTTCAACCAGCGCGACAATGACCCGTAGATTTTTGTGTCTGCCCGCTAGCGAATTGAGTTCATCCATAAAAAAAACATCCTGCGGTCCATTGAGACCAAAAACTATATCTCCCTGGTACTTTTCGAAGTGACCGCAACTTGAGGCATGCCGGAGAATGGCCATAATTCCAGCAATTCCAGATCCACCTGCCAGAACGATGAAGTCACCGTCACTTTCCGGGGCGAAAACAGCCCGTCCAACAGGTCCAAAACCCATTAATTCATGACCATCCCTATTCTCTTGAAAAAGCCAATCGGTAAATTTTCCTCCGGGAATATGTTTCACCACAAAATCAAGCGACTGAGTCGGTTCAGCGGAATAATTTGTCATTGAATAGGCACGGTAACCAGGAATACCCTCCAGTTGTACTGTAGCAAACTGTCCCGCCAGAAACTGAACTGGCTGCGATAAATGGTATTGAAAGACCGCTACATTCGGATTCAGGAATCGGTGACCCTTGATCACCCCCTTTAACGTCCCTGGTTGAGGTTTGGGAGCTGGCGATGGTACTGCTGGTCGAACTTTAATATGAACATCGGACTCAGCAACTGCCTGACACATCAGAAACTCGTTGCGTTCTTCTCTGACAATTTTGTTGCCTGGAGCGTTCGGCCACAGCGATGAAACCTTACCAGAAATTAAAACCGCCTTACAGGTGCCGCATACTCCGCTTGCACAATCATGTGCCAAATTGAAACCATTGCCTAGCCCACTATAGAGAAGTCGTTCTCCTTTGGACACAAGCATTTCCTGCGTACCCTGTCGTTCTTCTAGTTTAACTTTGAACATCTCTCCTATATTCCAACTCTTCAACGATGTCGAAACTTTCTCTACAGCAAAATGAGTATGAATTTCTAGTGATCAAGTTATGCTCGATTTATGACAATCTTTCAATTTCATTGTCGAAGCATTGAGGTACTACAAAGCCAGACTCCAAACCAGCATTGTGTCGATTGTGCAAAGATACCAGTCGTTTTTAAGTCTTGTCATAGTTCACACTACCTCTCAATAACCACAAAGCAAACCATTGATTTGTCTTGAGTCGAATTTAGTCGAATTACCCCGACAAATTCATTTCATTTAAATAATTGAGAAATTTTTTTTCAGAGTCAATTTTACAAATGACCTTTGAAAACATCATTCAAGAATTGGATCGAAGAAATCACGTTGGTGAATACTTCAATGCTTTCCAGATAGTGCAATGTACTGGTACAACACCCTGAATCAGACGACTCTATTTGAGCACGTGATATTGACTGAACCAACAGCAAAATAATCCGTAGGTTAACTGAGTATGCTTGCTTTCCGATACTTGGAGTACACAAACTGAAGTTTCGTGCCAACGTTACAAATTCTAACAAACTCAATCGTAGAGGGGCGCTCACCGCACATTTCTCACCGCCTTGATGTGCGCTTCAGATTCGAAATCGAAATGACAGGCATGGAGACCTCGGCGGGTGCTTGGAAATGTGGTCGGCTTCGGTCGGCTGGAACATAAAATTCAAGTCGTGCAGCAGCAATTTTGTGCGTTAACGATCGAATTTATCCAATAATAAGTCCAAAGGCCGTGGTTGTGTGAAACAATTCAGTTGCTGCACATCAGAGCCTTTTAACTTAAAATTTGTAGCGTGGGAATCACCTGCAAGGTTCCCCCTACCGCGACAATTCAGTATATTACGATTCAAGGTGAATAGACATGGACGCGTCAAAACCTAGTAAAACAGCAGATCTCGTCGCAGCAGTTCGGGCTCGCCACTTGAAAATCTACAATCCGCCAATTTTCGTAGACCCATTTGCGATTCACTTTTGCGGAAATGGCTGGCGAAGAATCTTGGGTTCCAAGTTCTTGAGTTGGTTCGTGATAGATTTTATGCTTAGGGATATTCTCCCCCTGGCACCATGGATTGCTACCAGAGCACGCTATTGTGAGGATATTGTTGATTCAATGATTGAACAAGGCGTGGAGCAATATGTAATTATTGGCGCAGGTTATGATTCATTTGCAATGCGAAGAACAGATCTGGAAAATCAATTGACAGTATTTGAACTCGATCAACCAGGGACGCAAAAAGAAAAGTTTAGGAGAATGGCTGAATTTAGCATCCCGACACCTAAGAACGTGCGTTATGTCGATTCAGATTTAAACGAAGTGCCGCTTTTTACCGCCCTGAAAGAGAATGGATTTGACACTTCAAAGCCGACCGCCTTCTCTTGGTTTGGAGTAACCTACTACCTTCCGCGCGAAACCATCGTGCAAACTTTGCAAAGTGTTGTAGATAACTCGGTAAAAGGTTCAGCATTATTTTTCGATTTTCGTGTTGTGCTTGATCAAGTGCCAAGCGAGTGGGTTGTGGCTCATCAAAAGTCAGCAAAATTCGTTGCAAGACGCGGCGAACCGATTCTCACGGAATTTGCTCCCGATGATTTGTCTGATTTGGTCCTTAACTGTGGCTTTAGCAGTACGGATATCCCAGATACGGACACAATCAATCTGCAATACTTCTCTAATATGCCAGCTTCGCAAAAGCTCACACCGACCTTTCGGCTCTGTCACGCCATTTGCTAATTTAATTATTAAGGTTTGTAACCAGTCGACTGGCAAGGATTGGAACTGAGCAACGTGCCACCCATGCACTAGGCGGTAGCAACCTCTATCAGGAGAATTGATAGCTAGGGGTAAGCTATGAACTGAACGGGAAATTATTGTCAGAAATTTGCAGAAAGAAAGATTCTCCCTCTCTCAGAGCATTGAATACAGCACTCGGTTTGACAAGTCATTGGCTTTGAAAACCCAATTTGAACCAGTGAGCTGAAGCGTGCTTCATTCACATGTTGAATTCCATTGTGCTCAGACGACACCATTCCCAGAAATCGGTCCCAAAACTCTGCAATACATAGACGGTAAAATCGTCACCTGTGCAATGAATGGTTGCGCCTAAATGGCCGATAACGCTCGAAATAACGTCACCCGATTCCAGCGAGTCAATGTCAGCTGGACAACCTTTCTTTAGAAACGTCCGACTTGAGACACCTGCCACTTGAACGGTCAATCTTGCAGACGACAAATCCGTAACGGTTGCATCTGTGTCAGCCAGCAATTCACGCAAGTGCACCAATGTCAATTCGCTCTCTCTATTTCGCGACTGAACCATCCACATCCCAGGCCCATTGCTTAATATTTCAAAATCATCACCTACTGCAGATTTTCCATAGGCCGGCAATAAATGAACTCCAAATTCTTTCAGCCGATTACCACAACTTTCAGTTGTCAGCCCATGTACCTGATACAACAGGCTGAATTCAATCTCAAGTACAAGGACACTTGGAATTGACTTTCGATTAGCCACGGACTCTTTCACCTTCGGGGTCGATAAAAATATGATGAACGACCTCAACCGGTATTTCTCGTCCGGTCAAGGGTGAGGCGGCATACATTGTTTTCCCGTAAATCAGACGCCCTTCCTTAATGAGTGCAAGCCCAATTTCCCGGTTAATGTGCGGGCTGAAACACGCAGAAGTAACCTGTCCAACAGTCTGCGCAGGCTTGCCTTTGCTGGGTTCAGCGATAATCTGGGCACCGCGCGGAATTGGACTACTATCAATGGACTTGATGCCTACCAACTGTTTTCGCCCATTGGCTGTCAATGCACTTCGTTCAGCCAGCCGTTTACCAACATAATCCCCATCAGGTTTCATCATCCGCCCAAATCCCAAGTCGGCAGCTGTGGTGCGACCGTCAAGTTCTGCAGCGACAACATGACCTTTCTCAATTCGAAGAATAGTCATTGCCTCCAAACCATAGGGAGCAATTTCCCATTCCTGTCCCGCGGCCAGAATCGTCTCCCAAACCAATTCAGCTTGCCTGGAAGGCATGTGAATTTCGTACCCAAGTTCACCAGAAAAGCTTACACGAAAGACCAGAACTGACACATCGGCAATTCGAGCTTTGATGACACCCATGTATGGCAGGTTCTCATTACTCGCCGCCTGTTCACCAATCACAGAGCTTAGAACATTTCGACTAAATGGACCGGCAAGTGCCATTCCAGCCCACTGGTCGGAAATCGAAGTGAGGTGAACATGTAAATCCGGCCACACGGTCTGTGCATAGATTTCCATGTGCTCCAGAACTGGTCCTGCATTCGCAGTTGTGGTCGTCATGTAAAACTCATTTTCCGACAGACGGGTCGAAGTCCCATCATCAAATACAAACCCGTCCTCTCTTAGCATCAGTCCATACCTGCAGCGGCCAATCTGCAGAGATTTCCATCGATTGATATAGATTCGCTCTAAAAATTCCGCTGCATCACGTCCTTGAACATCGATTTTTCCCAAAGAAGACACATCTGTAATCCCGACTTTCTCCCTTACATGCCTGGTTTCTCTCAAGATCGCATCCTGTACGTTTTCACCTGTTTGAGGATAGTACGCCGGACGTTTCCATGCACCGGAGTTTTGCAAGTGAGCATGATTGCGTTCATGCCATTGGTGAAGTGGTGTGCGTCTTACAGGGCTTAAGTGCTCGCCGAAGTCAATTCCAGCAAGCGCACCTAGCGATACAGGTGTGTATGGCGGACGGAATGTCGTGTGTCCAACTTCGGGAACTTTTGCTTCCCGCAGCCGTGCAAGGTTAGCCAACCCATTGATGTTGCTGGTTCGACCCTGATCAGTACCCATGCCAAGCGTGGTATATCGCTTGAGATGTTCAACTGAAACAAAACCCTCTGTGTGCGCTAGTTCAATGTCATCAATTGTGACATCATTTTGAATGTCGACAAATCGCTTGGCTCTACTCCCCATTCGCGGCACGCCCCATAAGGGTTCCATGTCGCTTACAGACTCCTCTGGTGCGGTCGGAATCGAGACTGATTCAGTAATTTCATATCCCGCCTGTTTCGCACTTTCAATTCCCGCATCACTACCCTGCCGAAGACATGCTGCGAGTGAAAACTCGCCGTTTGCACTGCCAGCCACATGTAACGCCGGAATGTCGGCTCCCGGAACGAATGCACCGATGGAATCGTCGAAGTTTAGTTTTCCCTGGGCATGTGAAAACAAATGTACCGTCGGTGTCCAGCCACCAGATACACACACCAAATCACATCGAATGGTATGGGATTTTTGTGGTGAATCTCCTTCACCAGTTATCTGTCCGATTTCGACCGCCTGAACCGAGCGCAAACCTTTGGTCTTCATCACAACTGAGCCCTGGATCAACTTTACATCACCAAGTTGCTCAAGTGCTCGCTTGCCAGGAGACTGTGTACGAGAATCAACCACCGCAACAACTTGAGCACCAACTGCGTGAAGTGCGGCGACGGTCGCGTAGGCACTGTCATTGTTGGTAAACACCACAGCTCGCCTGCCACAGGCCACGGCATACTTCAGTGCATATCCTCGTACTGCCGATGCCAGCATGACACCCGGCTTATCGTTGTATCCAAAAGGAATTGAACGTTCGATTGATCCGCTGGCGAGAACCACCTGCTTCGCCCTTATTTGTAAAACGCGCTGGCGGACCTGTCCCGGTTCCGGTTCCGGTAAGTGGTCTGAAACCCGTTCAAGGGCAGCGACCATATTCTCGTCATAGTATCCAAAAGCTGTCGTTCGAAATCGAAGATCAAAGTTCGGCATTTTCGACAACTCATGCAATGTCTCATTCAACCACTTGTCCGCAGGCTGGTCATTTATCACTTCGTCATCGAATCGGAGCCTGCCACCGCCGTCCGGTGTTTCATCCACAAGCATTACTTTGGCGCCACTAGAAGCTGCTGACAGTGCGGCAGACAATCCGGCAGGTCCAGCACCAACAATCAAAACATCACAAAACTCATAGGACCTTGAATAGTTGTCCGGGTCAGGTTCAGTCGCTGAACTGCCAAACCCCGCTGCCTTACGAATAAAGTGTTCGTAAAACATCCATTTGGTCGCTGGCCACATAAAGGTCTTATAGTAGAATCCGGCTGGCAACAAGGGTGACATGACATTGGCGATGGCACCAAGATCAAAATTTACGGAAGGCCAGCAATGCTGGGAATGCGCTTCCAGGCCATCGAAAAGTTCAACTTCGGTCACCCGGACATTAGGTTCTGCTCTCGCTCCAGTTCGTAAACGCACCATTGCGCTGGGCTCCTCAACACCCATGCCGAATACACCGCGGGGCCTGTGATACTTGAAGCTTCGTCCCACCACTCGCACACCATTTGCCAACAACGCTGAGGCGAGGGTATCGCCTTGAAATCCAGAGTATTGCTTGCCGTCAAACCGGAACCGAATCCGTTGAGTTCGATCCAATGTACCGCCGGAGGAATTTCTGAAAGCACCCATTTGTCTTGTCAGTTCCTGTTCGCGTTAGTCTCGAACCGGGGGTTCGCTTGATATCACTTCATGAGTCCAGGTATTGCGACGCACCTTGAACCATTTTCGACAGCCGCCGGTATGATGCCACCACTCGGTGTGCTCTCCACGGGGATTGTCCCGGGTGTAAACGTAGTCATACCATTGTGCATCGCTGTCTGCTAGGTCAGGTCGCTCAACAGTTGCATCACCGCGATAAGTGAACTCGGTTTGAGCCCGCTTACCACACCAAGGACAAGGAATCAATAGCATACGTGGGCCGTTCTTGTATTCAGTCTATAGAGTCAGTGGGAAAATGCGAATGCGCCACTGCCCTTTTCATCCAACAGTGCGCCAGTTTCAAATCGTTCAAGGCTAAGTGCTTTGTTCAGTTCATGCGGTTCATCATGTGCAATCGTATGGGCAAAACACCATCCAGACCCCGGAGTGGCTTTAAAGCCGCCATAACACCAGCCACCGTTAAGGTACATCCCATCAATCGGCAATTTACCAATGATTGGGCTACCATCCATTGACATGTCCATAACACCGCCCCAAGTACGCATGAGACGCACCCGCCGTAAACAGGGAAACAGAGTCAGAACTGACTGTACAACATACTCGATTCTCGGTAGATTGCCGCGTTGGGCGTATGAATTGTAAAGGTCGAGGTCACCGCCAAACAGCACCTCACCCTTGTCGGTCTGGTTGATGTAAACATGCGAAGCACCAGATGTCACCACTGTGTGAATAATTGGCTTGAGTGGTTCAGTCACCATTGCCTGCAGCACGTGAGATTCGATCGGCAGTTTAAGTCCTGCCATAGCGGCTAGTCGACTGGAATTTCCCGCTACTGCCAAGCCCACCTTTGGAGCATCAATCGACCCTCGGTTTGTATCAACACCAACCACACGGTTGTTCTTAACGCGTATTCCGGAAACTTCACAGTTTTGAATAATATCGACTCCGAGTGCATCAGCACCTCGGGCATATCCCCAGGCGACCGCATCGTGTCGTGCAGTACCTCCCCGTTCCTGCAACAGCCCACCAAATATTGGATAACGAGTTGTTTGAGAACAATCAAGGTGCGGCACCATCTGTCGAATCTGATCAGGTAACAACAGCTCAGCATCAATTCCATTTAGCCGCATTGCATTTCCGCGAATCGCAAAAGATTCCATTTCAGAATCACTATGTGCCAGATTCAGCACACCACGCTGACTGAACATGACGTTGTAGTTCAGGTCTTTCGATAGCCCTTCCCATAGTTTGAGTGAATGCTCGTAAAAATTAGCGTTACCATCCAGCATGTAGTTGGATCGTACTATTGTGGTATTGCGTCCGGTGTTGCCGCCGCCTAGCCAGCCCTTTTCCAATACCGCGATATTCTTGACGCCATGTAGTTTGGCCAGATAGTAGGCAGTTGCTAAACCGTGACCGCCGGCACCAATAATGATGACATCGTAAGACTTTCTAGGTTCCGGATCGCGCCAAGCCCGCGGCCATTTACGATGGTTCGACAGCGCATTTCGAAACAGGGAGAAACCGGAATATCGTTTAAATGGAGATTTCGCCATCCGTAGCCTGCCCTTCATTTTCCTCAATTGCTCAATGATTCTAAAGTTTGGTGCAAGCATGTCAAACCTACCCAAGTCGTTGATTTCTACCCAGCGTAAGTCCTGCTGCTCAAGGCTGTTTGGTTCTCCAGAATATCGTTCTACCAGCCGAAAATTAAGCCTCACTTTTCGGTCGGGATAATCATAGTTAAAACTGTCAAAGTGTGTAGAGGAAATTACCAGAATTCCAATCTCTTCATCGAGCTCCCGTTTCAAGGCATCCGACACCGATTCACCAATTTGAATCTTCCCACCTGGAAACTCCCACTTCCCGAAATACTGATCTCGTACGGTTCGACAACCAATGAGCACACGGTGCCGCGAATCAAGTACCAGACCAACTGCAACGCTGATTCTATCAGGTTCGATATTCAGCATTGATACGAATGTATTCATAACTGAGATCGGTCGTCCAAACGGTTACCGACTCACCTGACTGGTCAACTCCGAAATCAATACTGATGGAAATATCTGCGTCTTCCATTGCTGCGGCCGCATCCGCTTCCCGATAATCGGGGTTCAACATACCCGCTGACAACACTACGACACCATTGATTTTGATGTTGACACGGTCCAAGTGCAAGTCTTTAACCGGGGCACGCCCGATGGCTGCATAAATTCGACCCCAATTGGGATCTGAAGCGTGCAGCGCAGTTTTAACCAGAGGTGAATTAGCCACAGTTTTGGCGATTGCTCTACAGTCTGATTGGGACATGTCGCCGGTAACGCGAATCGTTATGAACTTGGACGCACCTTCGCCGTCTCTGACGATAGCCTGGGCTAGCTGTGTTGCGACCTCGCGCACTGAATCAGTAAAGAGTTCCTTCACGCGTGAGTCAGATTTTTCACCGATTTCAACACCGGATTCGGCAGTGGCAATCAGCATACACGCGTCATTGGTGGAAGTATCGCCATCAACTGTAATGCGATTGAAGCTTTCATCTACCGCACTCTCAAGAACACTCTGCAGATAAGCGGGATCAACCTTGGCGTCAGTGGCAAGAAACGCCAGCATGGTTGCCATGTTCGGCTCAATCATCCCAGACCCTTTTGCAATTCCGGAAATCACAACGCGTTCTCCACCATTCACCTCAATTGTTCTCGATGCCGCTTTTGAAACAGTATCCGTCGTCATAATGCCTCGGGACGCTGCCACCCAATTGTCTTGGCAGAGTGTGGCAATACATTCTCCTAGGTGAGTAGAAAACTTCTCAAGTGGCAGACGCTCCCCAATAACACCGGTAGAAAAAGGAAGAACAGCATCTTTGGTAATATTCAATTCGGCAGCTACCATGTCGCAGATTACCAAACAGTCTTCTATTCCCTGAATGCCTAGTCCTGCATTGGCGTTGCCGCTATTGACTACAAGAGCACGATTCGCACCCGACTGTCGCGCTCCAGCGGAATTGAGATGTTCAATCGCGATTTCAACCGGTGCCGCTCGGGCCTTGTTTTGAGTGAATACACCTGCAATAGTCGCTGTTTCCGGTACTGCGAAGACAACCAGATCTTCCCCTGATGATTTACGGATTCCAGCGTCTGTAGCACCTATCCTGATACCTGGCACTGGCGGAATTGAAGACGGTGAAGTCAGGTTAACTGCCATGATTCAAGCAACCACTCCGCAACATCGTTTGTATTTCTTTCCTGAACCGCACGGACAGAGTTCATTTCGTCCAATTTTCCGCTCTTCTCGTACAAAGGTGGTAACTTCTGGCTGTCGCTTTGGAACGGCACCGCCATCTAACGCTGACTCTGACTGGGAGTGCAAATATTGCAGCTTCTGTGTGGTCGGAGATTCGCGTTGTGCGATTCGTTCAACGTCTTCACGTGGTTTTATTTCAAGTCGAAACAGCAATCGAATGACTTCGTGTGCAACGTTCTGCATCATGGCGCTGAACATTTCAAAAGCTTCGCGTTTGTATTCCTGCTTGGGATTTTTCTGCGCATAGCCGCGAAGATGAATACCCTGACGGAGAAAGTCCATGTTCGCAAGATGTTCCTTCCAAGAGTTGTCCAAAACCATCAGCATCAGAGCTTTCTCGATGGTTCGAAGTTCAGCTTCCTGTTCAATATCTGTTCGGGCTGCATAATGTTCAGCCAGTGCCTCGTCCACTCTTGCCGCCAAACTTTCCTGACTCAGTTCCGGTTCAGCTTCAAGCCATTCAGCAACGGGTAGTCTCGCGTTAAATGATTGCTCGATTTCCTTGGTCAAAAGATCAAGGTCCCACATCTCGTCATTATTATCCGAAGAAAGACAGGAATTAACGACGCTGTCAACATACAAAGCACGCATCTCTTCAATTGCGTCGGTAACCTCCGCACTTTCCATCAGGAAATTACGCTGCTCATAAACAACCTTTCGCTGTTCGTTGGCTACATCATCGAACTCTAGCAACTGTTTACGAATATCAAAGTTACGCCCTTCAACCTTTTTCTGAGCGTTTTCGATGGCCTTCGTCACCCAGTTGTGTTCGATCGCTTCGCCATCTTCAAGTCCAAACTTCTCCATCAAGCCGGACATTTTGTCGGAGGCAAAGATTCTCAATAAATTGTCTTCCAATGACAGGTAGAATCGACTCGAACCCGGATCACCCTGTCGACCTGAGCGGCCTCTTAACTGATTATCCACACGCCTCGACTCATTTCTTTCTGTACTTAACACGTGCAGACCACCTGCGTCGACAACCATGTCATGTCGCTTTTGCCAATCGGAATTTATCGCTTCGATGCGGCTAGGGTCAGCATTTTCACCGATATCACGCAGTTCCATTTCCAGATTACCACCCAACACAATGTCGGTCCCACGTCCCGCCATATTGGTTGCGATCGTCACAGAACCTGGACGACCAGCATGAGCAATGATGTTGGCTTCCCTTTCGTGTTGTTTCGCATTTAACACCTCATGAGGAATTCTTTTCTGTTTTAACAAGCCAGCCAGGTACTCAGAGGTGTCGATTGATGCCGTACCGACCAAAATGGGCTGGTTATTGCTGCGACGTTCGGAAATTTCTTCGACGATAGCCTTGAATTTTTCGCCCGCAGTACGATACACCAGATCCGCGTGATCCTCACGAACCATCGCCATGTGCGTTGGTATCACAACCACTTCCAAACCGTAAATCTGTTGAAATTCTTCTGCTTCGGTATCCGCTGTACCCGTCATACCTGCAAGACGGTCATATAGTCTGAAATAGTTCTGAAAGGTAATCGATGCCAGCGTCTGATTCTCTCGTTGTACTCGCACCCCCTCCTTTGCTTCAACAGCTTGATGCAATCCGTCAGACCAGCGACGTCCGGGCTGCATGCGTCCGGTAAATTCATCTACAATAACAATCTGACCTTCATGCACAATGTAATCCACATCGCGTGAGAACAGATTGTTCGCACGCAGCGCTGCGGTTAGGTGATGAACCAGTCCAACATTGGAGAAATCGTAAAGTCCAGTTCCTTCGGGTAGCAAACCTGCTTCCGACAGATACTTTTCTGCGTTATCGTGCCCTTCATCAGTCAGATAAACCTGCCGGGTTTTTTCATCAACGCTGTAGTCGCCCGGACCGTCCTCTTCTTCCTGTCGTTTAAGGTTTGGAACAACCCTGTTCATCTGCGCATAAAGCGCGGTGCTGTCTTCCGCAGCCCCTGAAATGATCAGTGGTGTTCTGGCTTCATCGATCAAAATCGAGTCAACTTCGTCGACGATGGCATATGTCAGTTTTCCCTGAACCCGGTTCGCAGCCACGAATGCCATGTTGTCGCGCAAATAATCAAACCCAAATTCATTATTCGTGCCATAGACTACATCGCATGCGTAGGCTGCTTGTTTTTCAACATGGCTCATGTCTGGAACAACCACGCCTACTGAAATGCCGAGAAAGTCGTAAATCTCTCCCATCCATGCAGCATCCCGGCGCGCCAAATAGTCGTTCACCGTAACGATGTGAACCGAGTGACCGGCGATTGCATTGAGATAAACTGGCAAGGTCGCAACCAGCGTCTTGCCTTCACCTGTGCGCATTTCTGCAATTTTGCCTTCATGCAACACCATTCCACCAATCAACTGTACGTCAAAATGGCGCAGCTTAAGGGTTCGACATGACGCCTCTCTAACGACCGCAAACGCCTCTGGCAAGAGTTCCTCAACCGTAACACCGTCGGCAAACTTTTTCTTGAGTTCAGGTGTTTTGGCTGCCAGTTCGGCGTCGGACAATGCCTGCATCTGAGGTTCAAGATCGTTGATGACACCAACTGTCTTGGACATCCCTTTGATCAGCCTTTCATTACGGCTGCCAAAAACTTTGGACAGGGTTTTAGCTATCATAAAAATTCAGAAATTGTGGTGATCGAATGGCTAATGTTACAGTCGATGGACGGTGAGCAGAACAATATCGGTTAGCAGACGAATTTAATAATTTTTTTCTTGTGATTGACTCTACAAGCAAGAGCAGTTCATTGAACTTGTTTAGGTGCAGTCTGTTGCCGGTTCCTGTACAGAATTTCAGACAGTCCCGGTACAACATAAAATAGGGACTAGTTACGGATAAACAACTTGTGCAGGCTATTATTTTATTGAATGTTGACCCGTTTTTTTGATTCCGGCAAATCCAATCTAAATTGACTTCCATGTCAGATTCCAACTACTCAAAACTATCTGACTTCCTCACCAGAGTTGAGTTGCCGAGCGCGCCGGAATCATTTGCTGAGACCACAATATTCAGTCATTGGAAAAAAGCAGCCGGGCAAAACATTGCTGACAACACCACCAAGTTGCAGATTGAGGGGAACTCACTCTTTGTAACCGTTAATTCTCCAACCTGGGCGCACGCACTCATCAATAGTCAAACAACCATTCTTTCTCAATTGATTCAGTGTGGATTCGAAGACCTCGAAGAGATAGTGATACGAGTTGCTGTTGATGGAAAACGAAATACACCGCGCAAGAAAAAAGGCGTCACGGAAGAACCTCAAGCTCAGTTGCCACCTGCAACGCTGAGTCAAGTCTTCGTTGAAATTGCAAAGAATGCTTCCAACCCCGAAACCAAGGAAACCTTTCTGCGTTTGAGCCGAATCAGTGCGGAGAAGAAATGATCCGGGCATTAGCAGGCCAACCTGATTGAGAATATTTGTAGCTTAACCTGTCGGTCGGCATCTGTATCTCTAGGCTTCATTGGTAGTGAACAACTCATTGACGTTGTTGCATGTAGGCCACTCCAGAAACCGATCGAATTCGGCCATAGTCAGACCGGAGCAAGAAACAAACTTTTTGGCAAGTTGATCTTTGCTGATTGGATTTGATGGGGTGCCTAGTGTTATGTCATGCATCATGTGTCGGGTAAAGCCGTTTCAATCGAATGCGCGCATCTTCGCTGGTGAACTGCCAGTCAACGGTCGCATTGATTCGGTCCCGCTGCGCCTGCCAGGCGCTCACTTCGCTGCGCAGCTCATCAATCGAGTCAATTCTGCGATTCAGGCACTGACGCACCATGACACTGATCTCCGATTCAGCGACATTCAGCCAACTGCCATGCCTGTGGGCGTGTACACGAATTCAAACCGGTCCCAAAGCGCTCTGGCAACGCCTAGCTCAAATACCTCGTACAGCGCATCGGGACGATGCATGTTCAGATTATCCTTCACCAGAGTGATGGATTTCGCCGACCGATAGCGCTCTGCAATGTCGCTGAGAAACTGCGCAAAGTCACGCTTGGCGCGCCGTTCCGTCACCTTCGTCATTCTGATTCCGGCCAGCGGCTCTGCCGCCATAAACACATTGCACGTCCCCATGCGACGGTATTCATAGTCAACCCTGCATGGCTGCCCCGCACTTACTGGCAGTGGTTCGCGCGTCTCGGCAATCAGCTGGTGCGGCGTCTCATCCATGCAAACCACCGGATGGTCAGGTTCGTACGGACGACGGTACACGTCAAGAACCTGTTCCATTGCCGCCACAAACTCGGCGTTGGCTTTCGGCGGAATCACCCATTCGAGGCGTCTCCAGGGTTTGATTTCGTTTTTTTCAGAACCCTTCGCACCGTTTCATGAGACACACTGTCGATATATTCCAGTTCCACCGCCCTCTCAGCCAGCAGCCGAAGCGACCACTGCGAATAACCTTCCGGTGGCTGAGAACACGACAGGGCGACCAGCCGCGCCTCGAACTCGCCGTCCGCCTTGACCTCATAGTGCTCGCGTCTGCCCTGACGTCCGCCAAGCGCAATCTCCAGCCCCTCTTCAACAAAGCGGCGCTTGACCCGGTCCACCTTGCGCGGAGAGATCTGAAGCACGCCACAGATGGTCTCTCCGGTCGATTGGCGGGGATTGAAATCACCTTCGTCGCAGTTCAGAAGAATCAGCGCATTGATGATCTTCTGCGACGCATGCGAGCCCTTGCGCGTAATCTCCCTCAGCAGGCTGCGTTCGGACTGTTCCAAGGTGATGATGTAGCGTTTCATATTCACACTCCTGATGACAAATATGGCATCAATGGGATTGTGATTATAAATCATACGTCATATCATATATGACATGATACTAACGGAAAAACCGCAGGTGGTTTCAACCATCTCGACTTCCATAGCGGTTCGGAGTTGGTCAGGGTTTCAGCGCGGTCCCATGCTCTACTAAAGCCCACGGATCACCCAGATTTGTAACGAGTGGCCCAGCAGCACCGAAAATCCCGGTAAAGCCCCGCTCATTTTCGATGATGTCAGGATTTCCAGTGATATCCGCTTTGGCAAGCAAGGCTGCTTCGACACCGGTTCTCGAAGCAAATCCTGCCTGCAGTGGTTTGGCATGGGTCGATTTGCAAGGTAAAACCCGACGCCTGAGTCGCTGCGATTGACAACGCGTTGGTAGTATTCCTGACGTCAAGATCGAGCAGTTTTGCGACTGCTCCTGCACAGCCAATTGACTCAATGGTTGCAGTGGAGCGCCCCCCGGTTGTAGTGATCTAAAGTGACAGACTCACCCAGTCGGGCGATTAATTCAAAGCCAACCGCGTATGCAGTCAGCAATTGCTGTCCGAATACCGGCCTGTTATTTGACACCGCCAGCAACGCAGGTAGCAATACGACGGTTGGATGGGTGTCGACTGCAGCATTGATTAATGCTTCCAGGCTCGGTGAGGTTTGCCAATTTATCCCATAAACAGGGACGATGCCCTGTCCGTCGACAACAAGTCCGTCAGCGACTCTTGCTACGACTTCACTGCTGGTTCCTGCCAGGATGACCGCGAAACAATCGAGGATTGCCCATCGTATAGCATCAACCATTTGCGACGTCAATCTTGCTGAAACGGCGAATTCAGCAAACTGTAGCGTCACCGAATTGAAACCTAAACCAGAAATTTGTCAAAATTTATCAGACACAGTATTCTAGGCTGAACTGAACTTTACCCACTTTCTGTAAAACTTAGCGCAGTGGTTTGATCGAATTCGGGGAATCACCGTCACAGCGTCATTTCGCCTTGAGTTTATCTACCCAGTGCATAGATGTTGAACGCTTTCCTTCAGACAGAGTTCAGCCAAGAACCTGTGATGTCTCCATTTTTCACAATGCTTCCGCCCATAAACATTCTATATATTATTGATTATCAAGGTAATTTCTTATATCGGTTCTGTCTTCAGAGGGGGGGGGGCAGTCGACAAATTTGCTGTTACGATAAAATATAGAGTGTGAATAAGTGTTAATAATCGTGTCTGAATCGGGTAGTCTTTTTTGTAGTTTGTTTAGTAATGTGCAAAATGCTGCCTGATTTTTTACGTTTCAGTCTGCTTCCCTTCGGACAGCGTCCTACCGGGAGCTGACTGAGAGTCTCACATTTATGGGGAATGCTACATTACTGCTACTTTCAGCCTCGCACGCAGATGATTAGGAGAGTGGCATTGGTTTTTCAGGTCTGTTTAACCCACACACTACTAGGAATTAGATTGTTGGAAATGCCTCTAAATATTTCTTTATCACCTGTCTCTCAGAATCCATATAAGATTTTTTTCTAGTGTCAAATCACCCGTTTTTAAGCAGAATCCGTAAATGTTGATCAGTATTGAAGCCGGGGGAAAGCGAAAAGCCGAGTGCGGCGGCGCATTTTGGCAGTCGCCTGCGAAAGTGCGCGGTATTTACGATTTTCGCCGACAGCCGTCCCTCCGGAACCCCCGGATGTCTGCTAAATTGAGAGTAGGAATGAACTAAGCGGCGCGCAGGAACTACCGCTGGGCAAGTCTTTTGCGTCTTTTGCGCTCTTTGTCGCGCAGGACCCGGCCCAGCCGCTTTCAGTTCAGGGCATTTAATGGCGATGAAATCACCACGTATCACAAGCATAATCACGAAGTCTATTGCTGTCTTTGCCGGTGTGGCTTTATATGTGGCTGCACATTTGTTTACTGTTGGTGCTTATGCTCAGACTCCCCCGAGTATGACGCTCTCAGTGCCGGCAAATGCTGAGTTTGCCGAAGGTGAAGGCAATACGACTGTTACGATTACCGCTGCACTATCTTCAGCTCGCGGTGTCAACACATCCATTTCCCTGACTATAGCCGGCTCGGCTCAGTCAACGGATTATCAAGTAATTGGGCAAATTCCGAATATCACGATTCCCGCTGGACAGCTGACAGGCACAGCGGATTTGGTATTGAATCCTGTAGACGACGGATATTATGAAGGTGATGAGTCCATCAGCATTACTGGCAACGCGACGGGTGTTGCAAGTGACACAGTCGACGTTCCGCTTACCGATAATGAGACAAAGCCAGCTCTGTTGATAACCGTTCCAGTCCAAGAGAATCTTAATGAAGGCGAGAAAGGAACGCGGAAATTCGATCTCGAACTGCGAGGAGGTGGCACGCTTGAGAAAGAAACTGCCGGCACGATCAAGCACGACGAGATGACCACAATTTCGGACCGGGCTGATACTAGCGATTATCACTACGGCTCCTCACAAACGCCAACACACAGTTTTAGTTTCAAATTTCCTGCAAACACTCGTACGCTTTCAATCACAACTCCAGAAATTACAGTTGTTGATGATGCAATTCCAGAAGGCTACGAAAGCGTATATGTCGTCGCTACCCTAACTGTATCAGCAACTGCTGAAATAGAAGGACGAAAAGGGGTTATTTCTATCAGAGAATCCGACCTGCCTATTACCTTTGATTTGTTCTGTGATTTCACGGCAATGCCAAAATATGTTGGTGAAGAAAAAGCAGTCGAGTGTTTCGTGAAGGTTGTAGACGGACCATCACTGACTGAGGAATATACAGTGACCTATACCGCTAGGGACACTGCAAAAATTGATCCTGATTCGATGACATTCTCAATCCCTGCCAATGGAACGGTATCAGAAACAAAAACCTTCAATTTCATTTATGCAATTGAAGGAGCAGGTGTTTCAAATCAAGTGGTTTATGACGCGACGGCATCACCTAGCGAAAATACTAAAGTAGGTCTTGAGATTTTTGCATTTAATGGCCCCCCTGATCCTGATTTTGATTTCAGTGCGGCGAATCAACAAAATATTGGCTTCGGTTGGGGACCGGCTACAGAATTTGAGGTTGGCGATCCAGTTTTCAGGAGACATTGGATTACCAATTTTCCTGTTACGATCACGGGCCCTCCGAGAATGGACGTCAAACTTGACAGCGGTTTGTCTTCAGCGGATTGCATAACCCGAAAAGACACAAATGGCGTAATCTGCGAGTACATTGTGCAGCCGGGTGATTTTGACTTTGATGGAGTGATCGAAATACCTATAGGTGCAGTGAAGTTTACCGGTTGGTGCAGTCAGCAGGACCCAACAGTTTGCGGAACGATCAGCGGCATGGTGCCTAGCAGTGTGATTGAATTCACCGGTCATTCAAGTGGGCAAGCGAATCGCGGCTCAATCTATGGCGGTCAAATCGGATTCGAATTAGACGTTAATCAATCAACATTTCAAGAAGGTGAAGGCGAGCAGGCACTCGATATTGGAGTAAACAAAGTCTCTGCTGCGCATGGCGTGGATTTGGAAGTTCCGTTGAAGCTTATAAATGTATCAGCGAGTGACGACGACTATTCCGTAACCGGAACACTTAGCGTGACAATCCCAGCATGGCAGAAGAGTGCAACCTCTAGCGGGATTCTCTTCACTGCCATAGAAGACTTCAAAAATGAGGCCGAGGTAGAAACGCTTCGAATTGAGGGTGACACAGATTCAGCCATGGGGCAGTTTGTCCGCCCGGTCGAGATCCGCATTCTTGATGCCGCAGGCATTAAGCTTTCCACTTCCATCAATGAAATTGCCGAGGAAGGTGGTGCTCAGCAACTAACAATGACTGCAGAGTGGGCCGATGCGACAGACCCGACGCTTTCCAAGGACGTGGAAATTACACTCGCGTGGAGCGGGACGACAGGTACTAGAGAGTACACGCGAAGCGGTGGTGATAAAGTTACTATTCCGGCGAACGCCCGGTTGGGAACTGAGATAGTAACCATCACACCAGTAGACGATAAGCTACTGGAACGCGACGAAACTATCGTAATTCGAGGTGATGCACCGGGTCGGCCGGTCGGGTCTGTCACTTTGACCGTCAAGGATGACGAAACACAACCTGCGGTTACCATCAAGGTTGACCAAAATACCATCAGCGAGAGTGGTCAGCCGGCGACAGTTACAGTAAGCGCTTCATTCGATCCGGACGTAGCAGATGACACCAACACAACCACTTTAGTACTCGACCTTGCAGGCACGGCGACAATTGATACGGACTATGCTGCATCATGGTCACCAGCAAACAAGCAAATCACGATTCAGCCAAAAACCACCTCCGGTGCAAATACTGTGAGTCTCTCGCTAACGCCTAACGACGATCAAGTTAGCGAAATGGATGAAACCATTGTAGTTCAAGGCACGGCAACCGCGGGTGGGACGGATCTGGTTGTGGAAGTTGCAACGATCACTCTTAAGGATGACGATGAAATTGGAATCAACCTTGACCCCGCAAACGGATTGACTGTTGATGAAGGTGCCACGGGGGCTTATGAGGTATGGCTGGGCACTGAGCCGACCGGGGATGTGACAGTATCGATATCGAGTTCCGATGCGACTGTCGCAGCAGCCGATCAGACTGAGTTGACCTTTACGCCGACCACGTGGAATACGCGCCAGACGGTAAATGTAACCGGTGTGGAGGATGATCGCAACAACGTTGACGACAAGCGCAAAGCGGAAATCCAGCACCGCGCGAGCGGCGGGGGTTACGATGATGTGGATGTCAAGGCACTGGCGGTAACAGTCACAGATAATGATGAAGCGTCTTCATTCTCAATCGGTGATGCTTCGGCAACCGAGGGCAATGTAATCAGTTTCACGGTCACCCGCGCGGGTGCAGCTGGAGATGCCGCTACCGTCAGCTGGAGTACGGCTGAAAACACGGACGGTGCGCATCCGGCAGGTTCAGCCGATTACACTGAGCGAACCACGGCACAGGTTTTGAGTTTCGCTGCTGGCGACCTCAGCAAAACCTTCACTGTACTCACCACTGAGGACAGTGTCGATGAATTCAGCGAAACCTTTCTGGTTCAATTGACCGATGCCAGCGATGGCACCTCGATTTCCGACGATACCGCGGTCGGCACCATTACCGATGACGACCCGACGACTGTGACGCTGGCACGAGCCGGCAGCGGCTTCATTGACGAGGCGGGCGGCACCGAGGATATCACAATTACCCTGGGACGCGCGCTTGAAACAGGAGAAAGCGTGACGGTGCCTTTGACTGTTACAGGGGCCACGGTAACGACGCACTACACGCTTGCCCTAAAGAGCGCGCCTGCCGGAGTGTCACTTAACACTTCCAGCCCGCACAGTGCACAGAACCCGGCGGTGACCCTGAGCGGCAACGGATTAACTGAAGCAACACTAACACTGACGGCGGTGGAGACGACAGACACCACCGAGCGCACGGTAAGCATTGCCTACGGC
>JAJDXD010000110.1 GCA_022823405.1 Gammaproteobacteria bacterium | reverse complement strand
CACTAGTGTCCGGTTGTTTGGGAAATAATGTCATGTATCTGATTGAAACTATTAGAATAAAACCCTGTTGGAGGGTGTCCGAGACTTCAGCGGAAGCGGAAGCATCCAGATTCCCTCCAAACAGAGTCTCAATCAATCAGGAGTATACCGTCATGTATGATGGAAAGTATGTTTTCTCACAGATCATGGCACATCAGCCATGGAAAGCGTTTCACCGCTGTGTCAGTCGTTACCAGGGAGATCACAGGGTGCGCGCATTCGGCTGTTCCCAGCAGTACCGTGCGATGGCGATTGCGCAGATGAATCGCCGAAGCAGTTTGCGCGATCTGGTCATCTGTTTGAAAGCGCATCGGGAGAAGCTGTACCACCTTGGCCTGCCCGCGGGCATCTCCCGCAGCACTCTGGCAGACGCCAACGCAAATCGGGACTGGCGTATTTACGCCGACTATGCGCAGCACCTGATCAACCTGGCCCGACCGCTGTACGATGCAACAGACAGTGAGCTGAAACTGCACGAAACCGTCTATGCGCTGGATTCATCCACCATCGACCTTTGTCTTTCGCTGTTTCCGTGGGCGCCGTTTCGCAGAACCAAGGCTGGCATCAAGCTGCATGCGCTGCTGGATTTGCAGGGAAACATCCCATCGTTCATTGAAGTGACCGATGCCAAGGTCAACGACGTGAACATTCTTGACGACCTGCTGCCCGAGCCCGGATCGATTTACGTGATGGACCGCGCCTATGTGGACTACAGGCGGCTGCATGTGTTTCACAGCCTTGGCAGCTACTTTGTGGTGCGCGCGAAATCGAACATCAGGTTCCGCCGCATTTATTCGCATGCGAACAATCGGGACGAAGGGGTGATCTACGACCAAAGCGGCGTGCTGACCGGGAAGAAAAGCGCACAGCGCTATCCTGATCAGTTGCGGCGCATCAAGTTCGTCGACCGGGTGCGCGACAAGACGCTGATCTTTCTGACCAACAACACCTATCTGCCGCCGTTGACGATTGCGAAGATTTACAGGAACCGATGGCAGGTTGAATTATTTTTCCGGTGGCTGAAGCAGCATTTGAGGATTCAGTCGTTCTACGGACAGAGCGAAAATGCGGTCAAGACTCAGATCTGGATTGGCGTTTCGATTTACGTGCTGCTGGCGATTATGAAAAAACAGCTGAATTTGGAGGCCAGCCTCTACACTATTTCGCAGACCATTGACACCGCGCTGTTCGAGAAAACCACGCTATATCAACTATTTGCGGACAGGGGATACAAAGCGGAACCGACTGATGGACTTAAGCAGTTGATGTTATTCGATAATTCAACCGGACACTAGTGGTTTTGTCCAACTAACCATCGATGCCAGTAGTTCTGTAGCGTGGGTGCTGTGGGTGAATAACAACTGACTTTCATTATGATTACTTTAAGCGCTAGAATTTTGTCATTTGAATGAGGGAAGGTTCAGCAATCTGACTTTTGTCCGTTCGGCTCCAAACCAAACAGAATCAGAAGGCTATTTGAGATAAAACGCTCAACCATAACTGGCAATTTTGCAAGAGTCCCAAACTATAATGCTGGGTTTTGCTAATCTGCCACAACCCGTGGTTTACGGGTAGCAAACTACCAAAATCAATCACAATTTTCCGGGGTCTTCAACAGGTTATGGACGAAAGTTTGGAAAACTATCACGCCGTCGCTTCGATGTCAGATCTGGAAGACCGGGTTCCCTACCCGGTTGATGTCGGCACTGAAGAAATTGCATTGGTACTAATGGACGATAACGTCTATGCCATCAGCAATGTCTGCACCCATGAATATGCGTGCCTCTCTGACGGTTACATCGAGGAGGATCGCATTGTCTGCCCACTACACCTTGCTGAATTTAGTGTCACCACAGGTGAAGTGATCGAAGAACCCGCAGAAGAAGACTTGCAGACGTACTCTGTTAAAGTTGTTGACGACCAGGTATACGTCAAAGTCTAAACCAGAATCCGCTGGTATTGTCCAGCGCGTCTAATTCGTGCGAAGCAGCTGATCAATAATTTGAGCTGCTTTCTGGCGTCCATTGGCTCTTTTCATATGTGCGCTCGTTGCCTCAAGTTTGGCTCGCATATCCTTATCGTTGAGTAAGGTATGAATCGCTCCAGCAAACTGCTCTTCAGTCCAGTTAGCACGGTGCATTTTCAGACCATGTCCAGTTTCCTGTACACGTGTTGAGTTGTCGTGGCCATCCCATACATAAGGCATGATCAAAGCTGGTTTACCAAAATACAGACATTCAGTAAAGCTGTTGTTGCCACCATGGTGAATGACAGCATCACACTGCTCAATGACCGACGGTTGAGGATACCATGAGGCAATATGAACATTGTCGGGTATTGAATCATAGGCATCGCCATAATCCCCGATATTGACAAGAACTCGATAATCAAGTTCGCCTAGAACTCCAATCATTCGCTTTAACAGATCTGTGTCACCTGACCCTAGCGAACCAAAGCTCAGATAAATCAGCGGGGCGTCGTTATTCTTCTTAAACTCCGGTACCTCATAGTGCTCATCGGATCTGACACATCCTTCAAGAAACTGAAACTTCTCCGGGTTTAAGGGGTGCTTTCGCTTGTACTGAAGTGGCTCCGGGTACAGTAGTAGATTCATGTAGGGAGAGGTTTCAAAGAACTGCCCTATGGAGTATGGCTCTTCACCGCAGGTCTTAAGAAAGTTATTAAAGTCTTCGTGCACCGGCTTTACGACTTCGTTGAAGTGATTGCGGTACGCTTCAAAACATTCCAGGTCATTCTCACCACAACCCGACAGGTGGGGCGGAATCATTGGGTCTTCAATTTCGTTTTCGCTACAGGAGATGATTCGAATCCAAGGCACGCCAAACTGTTTGGCAGCCGGAAACAAAATGACGTTGTCGATACAAATTAAGTCGGGATTGAGGTCACTCAGTACAGAGTGCAAATCCTTTTCTGCCCATTTCGCTGTATCAACTATGGCTTCCCAGCACTCCTTCACATAATTGTCAATCTGCTGGTACGGCGTCAAATTGAAATTCGGTATATGTCCATCGATGAAGTTTGACCAGTACTTGGCCATCTCTTCCGGAGGCATTTCTTCTGACAACCTGATAGTGCGCTCTTCGAATCCATAATCACTAAATACACCGGCGAATCCCGGATCTGTCAGAAATACGCATCGGTGCCCCATTTCGGTACAGGCCTGCGCAATCCCGACCGAGTTCAGTGCTGGACCAAAGGCACCTTCTGGAAAAAAGGCGATAGTTTTCTGTTCATTCATAGATGGATACTTGCTGATGGTAGTTAGTACTATTACCAATAGTCATTAAATCGACCAAAATTTTACATTGAATTCAAACTGGTGGCCTATCACCAATAGAAATTATTGAAGATACATACTTCGAAAAATTTGCCCGAAAACGTCCCAAAAGCGAAAATTATTCCTCTCTGTAATTGGTTGTTTCCTGAGACTTTGTTTGCTTTAGTCATCCACTCAGTGGCAGCGGGATTTCGTTGTCCGGCACGGTCTAGCAGATAAACCTGGACAATCAAATGATGCACCTGTCAGTGACTTTGCCTAGATTCGGAACCCTATCAGTATCGTTCAATATTAGGATCCAAGTAATAGGCTAAATAAAAGTCATAGTTTCATTTATCCTATTATTATGTACAATGGTAATGATGTTTATTGAACGAGAAATTACACCGCTGTTGATTTCGGATGCTGCGGCATATCCTGCGATCACCCTGACCGGACCGAGACAAAGTGGCAAGACTACACTTTGTCAAAAAATTTTCCCAGATCACAAATACGTTAATCTTGAGTCGCCTGACATTCGCAGATTCGCACAGGAAGATCCCCGCGGATTTTTAGCTGATCTGCCAGACGGTGCAATTCTGGATGAATTTCAACGCGTACCTGATATCCCTTCCTACCTGCAATCCATTATTGACAGTGACCGGACAGCCGGGAAATGGATTTTAACTGGTTCGCAAAATCTGACAATTTCCCAAACAGTTAGTCAATCCCTGGCTGGACGCACCTCTGTCCGTCAACTTTTTCCATTCACCCTCTCTGAACTCACTCAAATCGGTGATTGTGAACAAAGTCTGGAGGAAACTTTGTTCAGAGGGTTGTTTCCCCCGATTTATGATACAGGATGCAACACAACCGACTGGTATCGGTCCTATATTGCAACATATTTGGAAAGAGATGTCCGCATGGTCAAAAACATTGACAGTTTGACGCGATTTCAACAATATGTTGAACTGAGTGCGACTAGGTCGGCGCAACTGTTGAATTACGCATCTTTGGCCGGAGATTGTGGAATTTCTCAACCCACCGCGAAGTCGTGGGGGAGCGTCCTTGAGGCTAGCCACCTGGTATACCGATTAAGGCCTTTTTTCGGAAATTTACGCAAACGCATTGTCAAAATGCCAAAACTGCACTTCGTCGATACAGGGCTGTTATGTTTTTTGTTGGGAATTCAGTCTGCAGATCAGCTACGTTTCCATCCTTTGTTTGGCTCGATATTTGAAACCTGGGCTGTCTCGGAGATTTTCAAAAGGCGCTGGCACGCTGGTGAAAATCGGGGTTTATCATTTTATCGAGACAGCAATGGTGCCGAAGTAGACCTGATCATCCAGCAGGCAAATTCAATTGTGCTTGTTGATGCAAAAGCTTCGAAAACGGCGACCACCAACCTGTTATCCGGAATCAAGCGTGTAGAGAAGCATTTTCAATGTTTCGATTCGGTCAGTAATGTTGTGATCTATGCAGGGGAGCAGTTGCAAAATCGAACTTTTGGCACTTTGCTGCCCTGGAACAAAATTAACGATCTTGAAACTTCCAGTTTCAGCGATCCCACCTGAAATTTTGGTAAAAATTTGGGGATTAATCGTAGTACAGTTGACAGGGTTAAAATTGATCCAAAAGATTGAAAAATTATGAAAAACTTTTGCACTTGAAGATAGCGAAAAACACCTGGCTGAATTTCTGTTCCAGTTGCGCTAGGAGCATGTTGCATTGATCAATATCCTACGTTCCTGACTTTTCGGATTTGTTGATGCAAAGTTCTATCCCTTTTTACATGTGCGTTTTTCTGCTTGATGTTCCTCATTTTTTTCTGTTTACCTTTCGGCTTAACTCCCAGCAACACTCTCATCACATCGTCAAACTCGAAATCGGTCATCGGTGGGACAGAACTCGTCTTTGCTCGCTGTTTCATGACTGTTTATGCGTTACATGTCTGAATTCAGACATGATCATGCGACTCTTACGTATAGAGTTTCTGCGTAAGGACCGCTAAGTGTTGAAGGCGGTTTACGATTTTCCGGCCAAGCACTGGCAGAGCATCCGCACTACCAATCCGAAAGAGTCGACGTTTGCCACGATTCTGGCATCGGACCCGGCGCTCCAAGGGGTATCTGAATTGAAACAGCATGCTGTGCATGATGTTCGAACTGGGCCAGTGTGCCGAGAAAAAAATGGTGCTGATTGCGCGGATTCAGGCAATTGGGCCAAGTGATTGAAGGGATTAAATTCAAAGACGGAATTGAGGTGACACAATTTAATGACCAGGTAGCCACTTGATGATCACTTTCCGTCACGCACTACTTTCAGCAGTAACTCAAAAATTCACCTTGACTGGGAAAGACGAATGACAATTTTGTTCGACCTGATTTGATAGAATTGCTTTTAAATTTCTGACATAATTCCGGAGACACCAAACTATGTGGGGCCTTCCCAAGCACATCATGGAATACGCCGAGACCCTCCCCGAAGGCACGCCACTGTGTCCAGGTGCTTTGCTTCATCTCAGCAATCGAGCGGCAATCGACCAAGCATTATCCCGGCTGGCGAGATCAGGCAATCTGCTACGCATTTGCCAAGGTGTCTATATGCGCCCAATCGAAACCCGTTTCGGACAATGTACGCCTCATATTGACAAGGCGATTGCTGCGTTATCGGCTCTATGGGGCGAAACAATCGTACCGTGTGGTGGTTCGGCTGCGAACTGTCTGGGACTAAGCACCCAGAATCCGGTACGTGAGGTCTATTTGACGTCAGGTTACAACCGGCGTCTGCAATTTGGCAGACATACGGTCGAACTGTGTCATGCCCCACGATGGCAGTTAACGGCGCCTCACAGCAGAGCGGGTACCGTAATCCGTGCTTTGGCATGGTTGGGTCCCAATGAAATTGAAGACAACCTCGAGGTGGTTTGGTCTAAGCTTTCCCCTGACGAGTTAAATGAGCTTGCCACCGCGCGCGCCGTATTGCCGAACTGGATGGCTGAGCTGTTGAGTACACACATCGCACATGGCTGAAGTGCTTTACTCAAACCTTTCGAATGAAGATCGCCTTTACGCCTTGAGATTGGCCCAAGACGAAGGCCAGTACCGTGCATATTTACTTGAGAAGGATATCTGGATGGTTGCGTCACTCTCGGTACTATTCGATGCACCGTTCGCAAAACACCTTACATTTAAAGGGGGCACGTCGCTCGCAAAGGTCTGGCGAGCTATCCGCCGCTTCTCGGAAGATGTAGACATCACCTATGACATCCGTGCTATTGCTCCAGATCTCGTGGCTGGTGCCGGCGATGAAGCATTGCCAAAGACGCGTAGCCAACAAAAACGCTGGACACAGACTATCCGCACTCGCCTTATCGATTGGGTTCGGGATCAAGCAGGCCCTATCGTCGAAAGAGGACTCGCGCACATCTGTTTTCCCGCCAAGGTTGATGTGGATGCGCACCGTCTTTTTATCAAATACGAATCGCTGCTCAAAGGGACAGGTTTCGTGCGTCCCGAGGTTGTGGTTGAATTTGGCGCACGTTCCACAGGCGAGCCGAACAAACCTGCTCCGATCGTATGTGATGCAGCGACATATCTGCCCGATCTGGTTTTTCCCGAAGCCTGTCCTACAGTTATGCTAGTGGAACGGACATTTTGGGAGAAGGCTACTGCGGTTCACGTCTTCTGCCGTCAGGAGCGACGACGGGGCGAGCGACTATCACGGCATTGGCACGACCTCGCCCGCCTAGAGGAAGCGGGCTTGGTTGCGAATGCCTTAGCCGACCGTGAGCTTGCGCTTTCGGTTGCTCGCCACAAGACCTTATTCTTTGCAGAAAATGACGCGAGCGGCAAGAAAGTTGACTACGAGGCGGCAGTCTCAGGAAATTTGCAACTTGTTCCAGTCGGAGACGCATATGAGGTGCTTGCCGATGACTACGCAAGAATGCAAGATGCTGGCATGCTCCCGGATGAGAACGAACCGTTCGGTGAATTGATGGAGCGATGTGCGGCAATCGAGGCGAGTGCTAACAGTTCGAATTCTCAATAAGATTTTCAATGAAATTGACGTTCAAATGTCCTCCCATCCATCGTTCTTTCGCAATCAAGTTAGAAATTTGGCTGTCTTTACCACTCCTGTAAAACGATTCAGTCATCAAGTTACCTGTCTTTTTTGTGTGATTCTATTGCTGTCATTCACAAGTGTGAATTTGGCCGATGATTCGACATTGGAAATTCAAGTGATCTCCAGCGACCAAGCGATTGAACTGCCCGAAAGATCTGATGCGGAAAAACTTGCAGAACGTCTGCTGATGGAAGAGTCAAGTGAACCCGTGCTGGATCTGAACGAATTACAGCAACTTTCTGCAGAAATTCAAACCGGTTTGAATGCGGTTCGAGAATTTGAACCGTCGATGTCTGCCATCAGCGCACGCGAGTCATTTCGCTCTGACATGCTGATCATCAATCTGCGATCAGACTTGAGAAAAAAGGTGAAAGAAATCATTGAAGACGGACTTGGCGGGGTAATGTTCATTACCGGTTTCGAAGAATTCGATGAGCTGAACAGGAAACTGGAGCTATTTGCAATTCAATACTTCAAGCACGTTGACATTTTTCTGTTCTACTTCGCGATTCCGATCAACGTCCCAGCCGCATCGATCCAATATTCTGAAATGAAAGGGGTGGAATTTGCTGAACCTGATGAAAACCTGGTAGAGTGGACAGATATTGAAGTCTACCAGAGAGATGGTAGATTGATATTCGTCTTCAAACTTCCACCTAACACAGGTTTAACAGAACAGTTCGGACACGAGATGTTTTTTTACAGCGTTAAGGATGGTAAGGTTGACAGGCACTGGACTGAATGAGAGGAAAGCGCAGGTGAGGGAATAGTTGTTTCCTGTTGCCAAAATATTGACTGCAAGTCAAATTTGATGGAAGCCATGTTGGTGGAAAGAAAACACTTGAACTTTGATAATGGGCAGCGCTCCGCAGCCACTGAAACATGAAGATTTGTTCCTTCGAGGATGCTCAGTCACAACCAGTTAGCCAGCTCTTACCCGGCACTTTCAACCAATCCGTATCGCGATTTTTTGCGCGTTCCACCAGATTCGTAGCTAATGCTTTCAAACCAATTCCAGAGCGGATCTTGAATTCCTCATACCTGATCTTCCTAACAGATAGGCCTCGTGCTGCGAAATTTTTCAGTAGAGTCTTGCGCATCTGATCCGGCCCGCAGAAAGCTATGGACGGATTCGCTGCATCAAGTTGTGTGGTTTGCAGAATCGTGTCAACCGTGGCTCTACCCAGCACCTCTGACAAATGAATATTCAGCGTGAAGTCGGGGAGCGTGTCCGCTACTACCATCAGTTCTTGAAGGTGAGCTGCGTTTTCCTCGCTCTTGACGCAGTATACGAGATTAACCGTTTGATTCTTCCGACCCAGATCCTGTGTGCCTAAGCGACGAAAGGCGTGATGCCAATGCCACCTGCAATCCTTAGTTCGGGTTTCTTAGGTCAAGATCTTTTGATGCGTCCGTACGGGCCTTCGATCTGAACGTCTGTTCCGACCATCAGTGACCCGCTCAAATTGCTCGTAAAATCACCGAGACGTGCAACCGTTACACGAATGCTTCAATCATCGCTCGGTGCCTTACTGATGGTGAACGGATGTGATTCACTCCCGTCGAATCTGACAAAGACAATCTGATGATCTGGACGGTATCGCAACGCGCGACCGGTCGGGATCATCGTAATTGCCAGGGCCGCGCCGGTCTTGTCCAGTTTGGCAATCTTGTAACGTCCAAACGGGCGCATTCGGGTAGGCAGGAGACAGTAAGCAACGTACACACCCAGCGGGTCGCCCACAGCGAAGGGTTTCATGATGAATAGAAAATGTAAAGCGCCGAAAATGAAGAAAAGCCCCATGATCTGTTTCAAACAGGTTCATGTATTCGATCCGTATCGATCATTCTTGCTCTTGTGCACAATGCTCTTCCAGACAAAACTCAATTTCCCATGCTGAAGAATAAATTACAAAAAATTACCGCTTTGTCAACCATTCACAATTATTCCCATAAAACTAGTTTGCGTGTTCAGTTCCAGTTGTTGGCAGTGACTTTTTGCCTTTCAGCAGCCGCATAACGATCCCGTCATAAAGGGTAAGTACAGCAGGGATGAAAAATAGGACCAACAACGCGGAAAAACTCAGTCCAAATACAAGGGTCGCCACCATAGGAATCAAAAATTGGGCTTGCGTTGACGTTTCGAACAGCATTGGCAGCAATCCCACAATTGTTGTCAGGCTCGCAAGAACCACGGGCCGCAAACGCTGACATCCTGCATCAATCATTGCCTGGGTGGGTTCTTTGCCGCTTTCGAGATTGTCTTTGTAGTAGACAACCAGCACAATGGCGTTGTTCACCACGATTCCGGATAGCCCAATGAACCCAAGGATCGTGATGATTGTAATCGGCAGGTCCAGTAGAAAATGTCCCCAGGCAGCGCCGACTAACCCGAATGGGATGGCCAGCATGACAAACAGGGGCCAGCTGTAAGAACCTAAAATCCACGCGAGCGTGAGGTAGATGAATAGAACGGCAATCAGCGCACCAACCTTCATCGACTGTTCCGTCTGCTTCTGATCAGCTTGACGGGTACCAAACTTCCAGGTCACGCCGTAAGTCCTGGTAAATTCGGGTTTGACTGCTGTATCGAGCTGCTGAAGAATCTGCGTGGTGTTTGCAATCAGAGCGTCCACACTCGCGGACACTTCAATGTGAAACTCACCTTTTGCATGAGACAGTCGATCAAACCCCCTGGCAGATTCAATGACGACAACATCGAGCAGTGGAACAGGTTCGCCAGAAGGCAGAATGATGTGCATGTTTTCGAATTCACTGAGTTGATTTCTTTCCTCGTCAGGTAAGGACAGGCTCACATCAATATCCTGATATCGCGTTGTGAACGACTGGAGGTCCAGGCCTTCCACCGAGGATCGAAGCTGTCGGCTGACTTCATTGATCGTTAATCCCAGCGCATGACCCAGCGGCGTAAGGGTCAAAATCTGTTGCTGTCGACCATAGTTTGTATTGTCTGATACACCGTAAACACCTGGCGTATCTTCAAGAAGCTGTGCCAAGGCTAGTGCCGCTTCCTTGGTCTCGAATTTCGATGCGCCGCTCAGGCTGACTTCGATATCGCGTCCAGGCGGCCCGGCATTTGCTGTCAACACGACTACATTTTCAAGTCCTGGTACATCCTCCAACCGATCCCGCCAGCTGCGAAGAAATGTACTGGTACGAACATCTCTTGAATCCGATTGGACAAGTTCCACCGCGACTGAGCCTAAGTTTGATCCTGTTCTGCTGATCCGACCGGGTTCTTCCTCAGATATCGCGCCAAGCGTGGTAAACGAACTCGAAATAAGATTTCCGCCCAACTCTTTTTCATTTTCGTAAAGTGCGTCTACGACTGTCGTCAGGTATTCTTCAACTGTCTCCCGAGGCGTTCCAGCGTTGAAAGTTACGTTCGTCCAGACGGAGTTCAGTTCGGGAGTCGGAAAAAAACTGTAACTCACCCGACCGGATACAAAGAGTCCAAAGGTCAGAATGAGGCAGGCTACACCAACTGAAATGGTAGTGATCGGGTTGTTTATCGCTGCTTCCAACGTTTTTCGATACCATATATCGCGAAATATTGCGAAATAACGGTCAACGAGTGCACCCTTCATCGCTCGACCGGAACTTTTAATCTTGTCATAAGAGGCACGCAAGTGACCTGGCAGTATTAGAAACGCCTCGATCAAAGATGCTGCAACCACACAGATGACAACCATTGCGATACTGCCCAGAACGACACCAATAATTCCATCGACAATCAGGACTGGTAAAAATGCGAAGATTGTCGTCACTGACGCCGCAAAAATGGGCATGAACATACGCTTTGATGCGCGGTAAACCGCATCGACTGGTGATTGATCCTCAATGTAGTTGGTCAGTGACGCTTCCCCCACCACAATTGCATCATCGACGATGATGCCGATCGTCATGATGAATGCAAATAATGTGATCATGTTGAGCGTCTCGCCGAGCAGAAACAGCACGGTCACCGCGCCCATCAGCGAAATTGGAATGCCCGCGGCCACCCAAATTGCAATACGCGTGTTCAGAAACAGATAGAGCACGATCAGAACCAGGATCAGTCCGGCGATGCCGTTGTCGACGAGAAGGCCAATCCGGTCCCGCAAAGCGATGGTCGAATTGTCAAACACTACAACTTCAACATCAGGCGGCATAAGTGGCTGATATTCGTCGATCCACTGGGAGAGGGCCTTGGCACTCTTCAATGAATCGCGTTCGCCCTGTCGTCGAAGATCCAAAATCACAGCAGGTTTGCCGTTGAAACTCAGCGATACCTGCTCGGTCTTGGGTTGCTTTTGAATGCTTGCGATATCCGAAAGAACCACGAAACTCCCGTTGGAATCGGCAATGATTGGAACGTTTTCAAACGAAAGCTCAGAGCGTCGCTGATCGACGATACGCAGCTCCCGTCCGGCATCATCACGTCCCAGCACTCCAATTGAACTGTCGCGGGATTGTGAGCGGATTCGATTGCCAATCTGATTCAAAGACAATCCCAGGTCTCGCAGGGTTTGGCCTGAAACCTCGATCGACAACTCTTCGTCCGGCAAACCGACAATTTCAATTTTTCCGAAGCCTCTGGAAAGCAATTCGTCTTTGCTCTGGTTCGCCAGAATCCGTAACTGTTCGATCGAATTGCCGGCCAAAATCAGCTTTGCAATTGCTTCATAGTTCACCACTTCACTGACAACTGGCCGTTCAATATCTTCCGGTAAGTCGACAATCAGCCGATCAACTGCGGTCTTGATATCATCAGTCGAAGCACTAATGTCCGTACCTGCCTCAAACTCAATAAATATCCTCGAAACGCCGTACTGGGATACCGATGCCATCTCCTTTAGATTGTCAGTGTTTTTGAGTTCGAGTTCCAGACGGTTGGTAACGGATCTTTCAACATCTTCTGCCGATGCGCCTGGCCAGGCAACCACTACCCGCGTGAAGTTCAAGGGAATATCAGGGAAGAACTGGATATTGATACGTGAACAGACGTAGCCGCCCACCACCAGAAAGAACACCATGAGTATGTTCATGGCGACAGGATGGGTCACAAATGTTAGTAGCAGACCCTTCCGTTCCATATCAGTGAATTGCGCCGTGGTGAGAAGAACTACTCGTTTTGATTCGATATTTTGACTGTAAGACCATCGTTCGCATTAACCAATTGGGTAGTGAGAATGAAGTCCCCTTCATTCAACTGATCACTAACGGCAACGATATACGTCTCTTGATCAGTTGTAATCTGTCCGAATCGTTCAATTTCAATTCGCTGCAACTGGTTCGATGTGATTTTGAACACATTGTTTGAACCGTAAACAGCTTCATAGGGTAAAGCAATCGCGTTTTCAACAGGTGACAAAAACATTTGCAGGCTGACTGAACGTCCCAATTCCGGGTAGGTTGAATCTGAAACCAGTTCGAAATAGGCATCAATTCCACCGCGGCCCGGATCTACCGCGGTACCGAGCCGGTTGAGATTCAGTTCAAGGTTTCGCCCATCCAGTTCAGCAACAGCTTTGATAGTACTCTGGTGCTCAATTGTCTTTCGAACCTGTTCGATGTAGCGATTTGGAATAAGTGTGCGAATTTCAGTTTGAGTGTGATCGTACATCTCGACCAGCAATGAACCATTTCTGACCCGGCTTCCGGTTGCGACATGAACCGCCGTAACTCGGCCGTTGTAAGGTGCGCGAATAACCGTTTCTTCCAAGTCAATCAGTGCCTTGTCCAACGTAGCCTGCGCTCGTCCCAACTCCGCTTCCAGAACCATAACCCGACTGTTGTATTCCCTGATTGCAGCCTCGCGGGCGGTTACAGCCAGTCGGGCTTGCTGCTCGGCCTGTTCCGCTGCATCAAATTCGGCTTGGGAGATCACATTGCGGCTCTTTAGTGTTTCAAATCTTTGCAATGATTCAGTTGCCAACTCCAGTAATCGCACTTCGTGAAAAAGAATTTCTCTGTCAGTCTCCAGTCGCTCCGCTTCCCGGTTAACTGACGCATTGATTCTCGCAACATCAGCTGCAAACTGTCTGATTTGAGTTTCTATGGTTTGTGAGTCCAGCCGCACGAGCACATCATCGGTGCTGACTGCCTGGCCAGGCAGAACTTTGACTTCAACCACTTTGGCATCGAGAATCGAACTGAGAACAGAGTTGGCTGGTGTGACAACTCGGCCGAACAGATTTGCAGTTGGAATCTGCGCACTTTTGCTGACGATTTGTGCATCAACCAACCACTGCCTGGTTTGTGGCACATCCGGTGTTACTTCGGGTTGGTCGGATTGAAGTATTCCAAACCCCACTACGGCGATTCCGATGATGCCGACGGGTAGAAGAATACGCAGAATACGCTTTATCATTCCGAATGTTTCACGTTAATCAAATGATGTCGTCCAAACTAAATTCAGCAAAGTGTAGGTATGGGTGTCGACCGACAGTCAAGTTGATTATGCTTCAATTTTATGCGACTTAGGAATTGCCCGTCTATTGCTCAGAGTACTGAATTTACGATGGTTACCTGTGTGCGGCCGGGTGTTACATACGCACGATTACAGTTTTTGATAGTTCGTTCGGGCCGAACTGACGAGTTATTTGAAATTATATCTGTGATTAATTCAAGGATTCAGGCTCAACGTTCTTCCATAGCAACGGAACAATCTCGCGAACCTTCGCCAATGATGGGGGTTGAGGATTTATGCAAGCGGAGCGTCCGCCGTCACCGAACTTAACTCTACCAAGAAGTTTTGAGTTCCAACCCAAATCTTCTTGGTATCGCGTTTTGCAGAGTCGCGATTAGAATTTGCCGAGTGGTTCAAGTTTTGCTGATGGATGTTTTTTGACCCATTTGATGCTTAATTTCGGTGCGCGCTCTGGAGAACTTCCAGCGGTTACCACCGAAGCCAGCAGAATTCTGAGTGAAGTAGCATTCAGTCAATCGGTATGCGAATCACCACACCACCCATCACATCACCGACCTCAATATCGCTGCGAGGGGAATCCTGGTGGTTGTTGTGACAACTCGCACATGCTTCAGCGACTGCGATGTCTGCGTACACTGCCGCAAAATACCACAGGCCACCAAGTTTTTCTTCACCGTAAAAATTTTCCTCGGGATTATCTGCAACAAACTCGAGTCCTTCCCTTTCCAAATCCGTTACCGGACCATTTTTCTTGTTGATCGGATCCAGTGAAACAAGGGAATAGGAAAATTCTTCCGTCAGATCTGAAACGTATTCTGAACCGAACCTGAACATCTGTGCCGGAAGCGGTAAAGCCGCATCGTCATCAAAATATTCCGAAGCAGTGATGACCTTTTCTTCTTCCGTGAGACGCTGAACTACCTTCTGAGTGTACACAGCCCGATCAGCGGAGATTACCAGATATAGCATATCTGCTACTTGTTCATGCGAAAGGCCTTCCGCAGAGACATCCATAGTAATTGTGAACATCAACGAAAGTGCCGAGATACCCAATATATTGAAGCGCCTTTTCATCGTCTTTCTCGCTGTTTTGTTAAGCTAATTCAGATTTTAGTGAATATTTGGAAATAATTGATCCCTAAGAAAACCATTTGGTGTCAGATCTTCGTTCAATTTCAACTTCTGGCAGAAACAGAACTGTCCCCGTTGTACAAATTTCAAAGAACCTCGCCAGACTTTTATTGTTTGTTGGAAAATTGTGGCTAATCGTCCTGTTTCTCCCGTTCTCTGAGTAACGCCCATTCGATACTTTCAACATGAACATCTGCCCGGCCGCGAAAGTTGCGCTTGATCAGCTCGTCGTCAGCAAGGGAGTCCAATGCAAACTTGAGTCCGTGACAGTCGAGACAAACAGGACGGATCATTTTTTCGTTCGGTCTGAGGATATCGTTTTGATTGTGATCAGTCACAAGATTTCCCCGCCTTTCTACTTTTGCCATATGACACGTTGCACAACTGACCCCTGTACCAAGACTTGCTTCACCTGCAACTTCCGCCAGCCACAATGTGTAATGCGGGCTTTTACGATAAGCCTCGCTGTGCATGTCGTCGTGACAGGTCAGGCAAGCGTCAACTGCGGCGTACGCAACATTGACAGAATGGGGGTCGTGGCAGGAACCGCAACCTACTGATAGATCAGCCGCTTCACTTCGCATTGGCAACCGCGCTTCGGCGACCGTCATATACATTGGAACTGCCGGGTCGGAAAACCACTCTTTAATGAATGAAGGCGTAATGTGTGCGAGTCCGTAAGAGTTCAGTTTGCCGTCGATGTCGCGTGGGTTTGCAATCTTGGGGTGTTGACGCATGCCATGTCGACCTTTACGAAAAGTATTCTGCTCGAATTTGTGACAATCGGCGCAAATTTTTTGACTCGGTTTATCTTCCCAAACAGTCTCAACACCAGCTGAATCTGAGCCATTTGCAATTGCAGGCGCATGGCAGCTGGTACAGTTGATTGCGTTTATTGCGTGAGCCGAATCAGCCCAATCACGAAGGATGGCGGGGTTAAATAGTGCAGCTGAAGGGGCTTGCGCATCGTGGTGCATCAGGCGCTCTTCTTCGGATTTGTATGTGAGACGCGCTTGACGGGTAAGCTCGTGAACAGGTTTTTGCGTGAGCCAATCTGTTTGCGCATGCTTAACCAGAAAATCGCTGTAAAGCACCCGGTTGTCATGGTAGTTGTGGCAACCCGAACTTGCGCACGTATCGAATGAAAGATCTGCGTGACTGGTTCGAATCAATCGCACATCCTGATCCCCTTCAGAATGACATGCAATGCAAAAGTTCGTTGCGACCGTAACTGCACTTTCTCGCGTAATTTCCGGTCGATGCTCGGTGTGACAAGTTGTGCATAATCGTGCATCGAGCTTGTCCCAGAATTGTGCCATTCTCGGGTTGCGAAATTTCTTGCGCGGGTGGCTGTCATCAGATTTGGCCAGTTCATCTTCATGGCATGTTCTGCAGGCCTTGTTCATGGCTTTAACAGCGACCGCTGGGCCGCTGAAAATTGGTGCTTTATGACAGGTTTCACAAGCCACCTCTATCTGGTGGTGAGCATCGGTGGTTTGCCCCACAAGCAGCAACTGACGACTGCCGCCAACCGTCATCCAAACCCCAACAATCACAATCGCAATCAGTGTTGCTAGGAACCAACTCGAAATCAAAATGAAATTTTTCGACATTCCAAACAACTGTTCAATACAGATAGACGAGAAGGATATGGACAACAAGGAGAGCGGGCAAGGGAAGCAGAAAAACAATGTGGGTTTTGACGGGTGCCTTACGCATTTTTTTTGTTACAGGAACCCCCCATTTCCTTAATTCGGATGATCCTCCAATCAGAATGCCGGCAAGTGCACCTGCAATCAGCACCACCAGATAAAACAGCATCAGGGCAGTGTTCAAATTCGCACCGAGGCGAAATCCGGTATGGAGAAAAAGCGTGAGAACACAAACAAATCCAAGCAAGATATGCGTGAGTTGCCAGGTGGAATAGTTTCCGAATCGGGTCAGCAGTCGATTTTTAAGCACAATGACAATCAATAATCCCACCAGGCTGAAACCAAGAAGCAAGTAGCCAGTCCACTGTTGCCATAGGGAATCGTTCCACAAGTATTCAAGCAAGGTAGGACCAAATTGATTTGGAATCGGTACCCGTGGCGACAAAAGAGTTGCAACAGCAAAAAAACATCCAACGATCGACAGAACGAAATTTGCTTTCTGCCTGCGCGCTGTCTGGGCTCGAATCTTCAGGATTTGCCTGCGTTCTATTGAGGCGATTCGATTAATCACCTCTCTTCCGATGAGATCGAGACGACGCAGAATTTTCATTCGCGGCTGACATTGTTTGATTTGCGAATCACTCAAGATTTCAGGAAGCAATCCGCAGGCATCCACTAAACATGCGATGGCGGCATCCGCGGGATTAGGAATATTGTCGGACAGCACCACATCCTTGATTTGAACTTTGATGTCTTCCTTCGAATCCAAATCAGTCGTTTGAAAGGTTCGGGAGCGAAACAGCCATAGAATATTTCTGTCTTTCTGTTCCACCGCCCCACTTTGCGCGAGACTGGCCAATGCAAGTTCTTGGATGGGAAGTGATCGACTTGAAGCGAGTGTCTCGATCCAATGCTCGGTATCGGCAGAGTTGGAATGTGCATTTATTTCAGACAGAACGTGATCCATTAGTACATTTCCCGTTGGCGTTTCGTCCAAAACAATTAGCGAGTTTAGGTCGGTGTCAATTTGTCCTGAAAGTGAAAGGTCAAGCAGAACAGCACCCGCAAGAACACTGTTGATGGACTCGTTCTGATCGGCAACAAATATTCCATCCTCGTTTTCCAAAAGCAGGAGTATGTTGTCAGTAATTGTCAACATAAGGGGGATTATATGCTTGACTAAAACAGCGATAATTTTGCCCAAAAAATGCCTCAAAACGAAAACTATTTCCTTTCTGAGACCGGTTGTTTCTTTCGACTGTCTTTGCTTTCGTCCCTGCTCCTTCTCAATGGTGGTGTTAAAAGCTTCTGGCGCGCAATCCATTTCGCTCTTGTATGCTCACCTTCGTTGCCTTGGCACTGCGACGGTTCCACTTGATCTTGTAACATAACCAGCCTCCCCCGTCAATGCACGCGACCGTCAGCGCTACCCGTCAACTCCCTGTCCATCAGCCGTCGACCCATCAATCCCGACACAACCGAGGCCATCTGTCCGATGCATCAAGCTCACGAATGTTGTGCCGCCCGGCCTTTAGTCTGTCTGACTCATGCTTGTTGCCTCCCAAACCACCAATGCAGGTCTCATAAACCTCCACCGTGCCGGACATCGAAATCCCGCTGCCACGGAGCGAATGACGAATCTTGTGCTGCATGTGCCAGGCGGTTTTCTGCGTAATGCCCAGGTCCCGGTGCGGCTTCATCGACAACACGCCCTTTTCGCTGGTCACCAGAAGATAAATGGCAATTGCCCACTTTTGCAGCGGCACATGGGACTCCTCCAGCAGTGTGTCGTGGTGAAATGAAAAATACCTGCAGCAGTCCCGACACCAGTGCGGCAGTGGCTTGTCACTTGGAAATTCGTAGGTTTTGGTGCCGTCGCATCGGTGACACTTTGCAACACCAGCCTCCCAGATGATCGACTCAAACCACTTTGCGGGTCGAGGTTTCATCGGGAAACATCTGCATCAATTGGGAAAGCGAAATGCCGTTGCGATGCGACTTGCCGGGGGCTTTTCTGTTAGATGCCATTTGAATTGCTCAATTGGTTGAACTAATGGGCAAATGATCAATGATTGCGCTGGTTTAGTCAAGTTTATATTCCCCTTAATTTTTACTTTGTTGGATTGACTGTTGCCAGATTACGATAAATTACTGATGCGGCTTTGTCGCTTTTCTTCATTGTAGGAAATGCGCAGTGAATCACAGTCAACCGCTTGATCTATAATGATTATTGAAGTGTGGCGTTATATTAACCACAAATGTTCTAGGAGGGAACAACTACGATTGCAACCATGTTGCAAATCTAGTAAGTTTTGATATTGTAAGGAGTACGATGGAGTGGTCAGCTAACCGTCAACCCACATTGATGATCTATAGCTGTAACGCTTATGACATTTGGACGAATGCCAAGTCAGATCAGAATGTCGACCGACTATTGCTGTCGGCCCTATCAATTTTTCACGAGTTGCAACAAATTTAATCTATTCCCAAAAAAAGATTCAAAATTGATTGGCAATATACCGACCAGTGCTCCCTATTCACCGAACGGTGAATCGTCAACCTGATTTACGGATTCGGTTTTGAACTCGATTGATAATTCACGCAATGCACCCGTTTTTGTAACCGGTGCAGCCGGGCATGTAGGATCAAATCTCGTGCGAAGGTTACTTAATGATGGCATTCCAATTCGTGTGTTGCTAAGGCACGAGGACAACAATGAAGGACTGAAAAATCTGGATGTTGAGTGCCGCTATGGTGACATTCGGGATTTAAAAGCTACCCGGGACGCAATGGAAGGTTGCCAAGGTGTCTATCATGTTGCAGCGAAAATTTCTACCATCGATGGTAATCGTGACCATCGTCGGGAAATATTCGAGACTAATGTTCTCGGTACCCGTAACGTTTTGCGAGCGGCGCGTGAGACCGAAGCAGGTCGAGTGGTGGTTACAGGCTCATTCAGTGCAGTTGGTTATGATCTCGACAACCCCTCCTTACCGAGTGATGAGACGATGCCATTCTATCCCATGGTACGCACGATGCCATATGAGCGCAGCAAGTCGCAAGTCGAGCACGAGTGTTGGCGCGCAGCTGCAAAAGGTCAGGAAGTCATTGTCGCAACGTGTTGTGCTGTAATCGGTGGCGCTGATTTTTTTCCATCGCGACTCGGAAAAACCTTGTGCGACTACACCAATGGAAAACTACTTGCTTACATAGATGGTGGATTCGAGTTTGTCGCTGCACGCGACATCGTACAAGGACATCTGTTGTGTATGGAGCATGGACGTTCGGGCGAGAAATACATTTTTAGCAGCGAGTTCAAAACCATCTCAGATATTCTGGATTTATTCGAGGAGGTTAGCGGAATTGCGCGTCCGGTTCGACAGATACCATCCCCCATAATGCTGGCTTTCTCAGAAGTGGCAAGTTTTTATTTAAGTCGATTTCATCCGGATTTCAATCAGCGCTTTACCCCTGGTGCCATCCGCCTGTTAAGGCTGCGTCGTCATGCCAGCCTCAAAAAAGCCAGGCAGGAACTAGGTTATCAGCCAACCAGTATTCGAGAGGCGATTAATGACGCCTATGCGTTTCACTACAACCGTCCGAACGCAATAATAAATCCGGATGCAAAATTTCCCACAGAGAAATCCGAATTCGCAACGGCGAGTACCATGACTAACAAGAATCTACAGGCAACGCCACAAGGAGGCTCAACTTGAGTTCGCTGCATAATTCACCACCAAGTTTTGAGCAAGCTGGAAATTTGCGTCAGAAAGTTCGGGCAACCGGCATGGACCCCGACTATTGGTACGCAGTCGAAGAAGTGCGTCGAATCAAACCTGGAACCGTAGTCGAAGTTATTTTTTGGAAACAGTCTATTGCGCTGTATCGTGCAGAAGATGGATCATTTTACGCACTCGAAAACCGATGCGCACATCGCCAGCTCAAACTCTCACTAGGGAATGTTCAAGGCTGTCGGCTTGTCTGCGCATATCACGGCTGGGAATATGACCAGACCGGTCGACGGGCCGATATCCCACAGACGAAGTCGGGCGGAAACAAAGGTCTGAAGCCTTCAATCAAGAGTTATCCTGTCAAGGTTCGCTATGGTCTAGTCTGGCTGTTTCCCGGCAAGGCTGAACGCTCTGAACAACGAGAGATTCCGGATATTCCCGAACTTGAAGGGCCAAAACGCTGGGCCTGTGTACCCCTCAGCTTCACTTGGTCAGCCCATCACTCGATGATTATCGATAACGTCAGCGATTTCACGCACGCCTATCTTCACCGCAAGTATCGTCCGTTTCAGGATGCCGTCCTCACCCAATATGAGACGGTTGGGGATAACGTTCATCTTGCTTATGACACGAAGGTCGGACGCGGGCGGATTTCGGGATTTTTTGTGGAGCACGACAAATTTGATACCAACAGCATGACGCTTTGCTTCCAATACCCCTACCAGTGGTCGAATACCGATGAGTGGATAAAACACTGGTTATTTGTTTTACCAATTGACGAACGGACCACACGAGTATTTTTTCTGTTTTATTTCAAATCTTTAAAAATACCCTTACTGCCCATAAGAATTCCCCGTTTTGCAATGAGCGCAGCCATGAAAATCTCAAACCGCATGATGATTGCTCCCTTGTTAACTCAGGACAAAGTTGCCGTCGAGGCAGAACAACTGGGTTACGAGGCACACTGGGACGCACCTCCCATTGAATTCAATCCGGTTGTACGCGAGTTTCAAAATTTGACTGTTCGCAAGTGGGAAGAATACTTGGCCCGTGAATCCATGGAAAACAGTTTCGATAATGCCTGAACCGAACTTTATATCGATGTTGACAATGCTGACGAGCCTGAACCTGCTTGAAGCGGCGGGCATGGTTTTGGTATTCGTTGGGGCGCTGTTTTTGGGTTCTGTAGTGGTACCTGGACGCCGAATCAAAGGTCCGGATATGGAGGGCAATACGCGCGAATATAAACTCAATGGTCTTGCGCTGTTTCTGATTACGGTATTTGTGACAGCTATTGTCCAGTCAATGGGTTGGTTTTCGCTTTCGGTGCTGTATTCGCAATTTGCCGCTTTGTTCGTGGCTGCAAACGTATTCGCATTTTTACTTGCTACATGGCTTTATTTCCGGGCTACCCGTAATCAGGAAACCACTACTGGCTTTTGGCGTGGATATTTTTTCGGTGCGCTGTCCAATCCGACCTGGCTCGGAGTGGACATTAAGCTATTTAGCTATCGCCCCTCTCTCATTGGTCTCGCACTCTTTAATGCCTCATTCGCCGTCATGCAATACGAAACTTACGGTGAACTGACGCTGGCAATGATGCTATATCAAATCTTCACTTTTTTGTATGTATTCAACTATTTCCAGTTTGAACAGGGAATGGTTCACACATGGGACATGATCAGTGAGCGCTTTGGATGGATGCTGATTTGGGGAGATTATGTCTTGGTGCCATTTTTTTACTGTTTGGTGGGTTGGTGGCTGGTGCACCCGTCTGATGTGCTGCATCCTATTGCCGCAGTAGCAATTGTGTTGTTATTTGGATTCGGTTTCTGGCTATTTCGCGGCGCCAATCAACAAAAGCACCGCTTCAAACGTAAAGCTGATATTAGGATTTGGGGTCAACCCGCCCGTACCTTGGAAGGTCGGTTGCTGATCTCCGGTTTTTGGGGTGTTGGACGCCACCTTAACTATACGGGTGAAATTTGTGTCTACTTTTCATTTGCCCTGACCACAGGATTTGAGTCTTGGGTACCCTACCTCTTGCCTGTATGGTTGACTGTACTGCTGTGTCACCGCTCACTACGTGATGAGCAACGCTGTTGTGCCAAGTATGGCGATCTGTGGACGCGCTACAAACAGCGAGTCCGTTATTCAATGTTACCGTTTGTCTACTAGCGGCAGTAACAAATCAAGGAAGTATCCATGACGACCCTTTCCTCAACACATCACACACCGCCACCGGCTAAGAATATTCCGATGCTGACCGGTGGATTGCCCTTGATTGGTCATCTGACGGAGTTTTTAAAGGATCCGGTTTCGATGTTGATCCGTGGGTGGCATGAGCAGGGAGAGTTGTTTCAATTTCGTCTCGGTACGCGTAAATTCGTCTTGTTTGCCGGTCCCGAAGCGCATGATTGTTATTTCAGGGCGCCCCGAGATCACATGAGTGCTAAAGATGTCTATCAATTCACAGTACCAATTTTTGGTCGTGGTGTAGCCTACGACGTTTCCCCCGAACTGATGTCTGAGCAGTTGGGATTTCTCTACCCGGAACTGCGCGAATCCGCGTTACGCAAGTTTTCTGACATTATGTTTGAGGAGACAATGAATTTTGCTGATGCCATGGGCCAACAAGGAGAATTGGATTTACCACAGGCGATGAATCAGCTTACGATCAATATTGCCAGTCACTGCCTCATAGGTCCTGAGGTCCGTAATCAGTTGAACGCTGGGTTTGCGGAAAGCTATCACGATTTGCAGAATGGAATCAACACCCTAGGCTTTTTCTTTCCTCATTTACCGACACCGGCGCATCGAAGTCGCGACCGGGCACGGAAATCCATTTCCGAAATGTTTGAACGAATTGTCATGGAGCGACGGCGTACGGGTGCTAGGTCGGATGATTTCATGCAGAAAGTTATGGAAAGTCGTTACAAAGATAGCCGTGCGGTTACCGACGAAGAGATTACTGGAATTCTACTGACCGTATTGTTCGCGGGTCAGCACACTAGCGCAGTTCTTGCAACCTGGACCTGTTTGGAACTTTTGAATTCGCCGTCGTACATTGACAAATTGCGGAACGAGATGCAGGAAGTTTATGCAAATGAAAACGCTTCAAACATTGACACCTTAAAGCAACAATCGTTGATGGAGTACACCATACGCGAAAACGAGCGACTACATCCGCCATTGATTTTGTTGATTCGAAAAGTACTCAAACCTGTGCAATTCGGTGATCATTCCGTACCCGCCGGCACCCTCGCCATGGTATCACCGGCAGCTGCTCACCGCTTGCCTCACCTATTCGCCAATCCAGACCGGTTCTATCCGGAAAGATTTGCATCACCGAACCGCGAAGACAAACAACACCGCTACACTTTGATAGGTTTTGGCGGCGGTAAACACATGTGTATGGGGAAGCATTTTGCCTACCTGCAACTTAAAACGATCTGGACTGTACTGCTTGATCGCTTTGATTTTTTTACCGATCGAGACATTCCTGCCCCGAATTATGGCAGTTGGGTGACAGGTCCCAAGGAACCTTGTCGGGTTCGTTACCAACATCGCTCAAAATCTGGCATTTTCCATTGAGCAATAGTCTAGGATTCTATGACGTCGCCATCGTCGGCGCTGGTCCTGTCGGGAGCGTATGTGCCCTCGCCTACGCAAAAAAGGGCGCTCAAGTTGCTCTGTTCGAAGCGAATCCGAAGGCCTCCAAACGACTGGCCGGTGAGTGGTTGCATCCGCCGGCTCTTCGAATTCTAAACGAGGTCGGGGTTGAGATTGAATCGCAAATCGAAAGCGTCCCCGGCAACGGGTTTGCTGTGTTTCCGGAAGACGGCTCGGAACCGATTGTACTTCCTTATGCGAACGGGTCCCGCGGTTTGGCATGTGAACATTCAGCACTCGTCTCGCTTCTTCATCAAAGTGTACAAAATGAGTCTAATATCGACTTTATTGTTCCAGTTAAGGTTCTTGAAGCCACATCTGGTCAGATATCCATAGATCTCAACGGAACCAATACTACTGTCAACGCCAACCGAATTGTCGGTGCCGACGGTCGCGCATCAACTGTTCGCAAGTCACTGGGATTGCAGACTGGTCGGGTAATCTGCTCGCGTATGGTGGGGGTGATCGTTGAAGGGGAAGACTTGCAACTGAAGGGTTATGGCCATGTTCTGCTGGGTGGGCCAGGTCCGATTCTCATGTACCAATTGGGGCGTGATCGCGTCAAGATAATCGTCGATGTGCCGTTGAATCACTGGATTCCGCGTGACCGTATTGGGCTGTTGTCGGAAGCTTATGCCGATCAGCTACCTGAACAACTCAGATCTGGATTTATCGAAGCACTCCAGAACGGAAAATTTCATGCTGCAACCAATGAAATTAGAGCGCGAACGACTCATGGGAATTCAAACCTTGTTCTTGTAGGCGACGCAGTCGGAAATTACCATCCTATGACTGCGGTCGGCATGACTCTCGGTTTTGGTGATGCTTTCGATTTGGCGATGCACGAGAACTTTCGAGCATTTTCCTCCAAACGTCACTTGGCAACTCGCGGCCCTGAGTTACTGGCGATGGGTTTATACGAGGTTTTTGCTGACTATCGACGCGAATCAGCGGAACTAAGGAGAGCGATTTATAGTAATTGGCGAAAACATCCTTTAGCGCGCAAAGGAACTGTAAGTCTACTTGCTTGTGAAAACACGTCGGTTGTTCATCTTTCTTTCACTGTTTCCACGATAGTCGCCATTACGCTCCTTAGACAACTCCCGCGTAACTTTGAAAGACTACCCTGGAACCGTGCATTCAAAGTCATGAATGCTACCACTGGACGGTTGGTATGGCTGGTGCGCGGCATTATCGCCCAACGTAGAGACCGAAATAGAGGTGGCGAAAAAGACTTTCTTGCCCGTGATTCATTAGCCCGCGCATTCCTAATTTCCATTCCAACGAGATCCGATGATTCCAGGTCAATTCCCAAAAAGATTCATTCTCCCGATGTTGGTCCTGCCTTGGAGAGGGCTACAGAGCGTTTGTTGAGTCTCCAGAATGACAATGGCAGCTGGGAAGGAGAAATGGTTTGGTGTCCCATGCTCACCGCCCAATACGCTCTGCTACACTACATTCTCGATCAGCCGCTGGAGCCACAACGACGACAACTTATCCTGCTTAGTTTCGAGAAGACTCGTCTTGAACAAGGGGTATGGGGTATGCACGAGCATTCCTCACCTCATCTTTTCGTTACCACCCTTGTGTATGTCACATCGAGACTGCTTGGAGTCAGTCAAGATGATCCTTTGATCGAACCAGCGAGGCAGTTCCTGCAGGCAGAAGGGGTTGTCAATATTCCAAGTTGGGGCAAGTTTTGGCTAGCGCTGCTTAATCTCTACGACTGGGACGGAGTCCATGCTGTACTGCCAGAATTGTGGCGACTGCCGCGTTGGTTTGTATTACATCCCTCTAAGTGGTATTGCCACACCAGGCTAATTTACATGGCTATGGCAACAGTTTACTCACAACGATACCAAGCACCGATTACATCCACGATCACCTCTTTACGAGAAGAACTTTTTCCCCAAGGTTTTGACAAGGTGAATTTTTCCGAAGCCCGAAACAGTTTGCGAGAAGCTGATTTATTTTGCCGGCCGAGTCTGTGGCTTCGAGCCGGGTATTGCCTGACAAGAGCGTATGAAAAAGTTCATCTAAAGCGCCAAAGGACTCAAACTGTCGACAGACTGCTCAAACGAATCAAGTGGGAGTTGCAAACCACTAACCACACAAGCATATCTCCTGTCAGCGGTTTGCTCAATATTCTTGCCTTGTGGTTGCATGATCGGAATGACTCTGACATGTTGCAGGCGCTATCGCAGTTGGATGGTTGGATTTGGGAGGACGAGGAACAAGGTACGCGAGTTACCGGTGCAAGGAGTGCTTCGTGGGATACCGGGTTTGCGTTGCAGGCGTTGGCGAAGGTAGCTGAATTAGACAAGGTTCAGAACGCACTCACACATGGCTCTGAATTTTTGAGCCAAGAGCAAATTGTCAACAGTTTTCAGGGATATCAAGAGGCGAATCGTGCCGACCCTAAAGGTGGTTGGTGTTTTGCGGGAGGATGGCATGGCTGGCCGGTGTCCGACTGTACTGCAGAGGCTGCACTTGGAATTCTAGCTGTCCATGGCAAAAATGCTGACACCAGCACGTTGAGTGAAGCTGTACAGTTCATGTTACGGAGTCAAAATCGAAATGGTGGTTTTGGCAGTTATGAATCAAAACGTTCTATGCTTGGTCTGGAGTGGCTTAATCCAGCTGAGATGTTTGGCGAATCAATGACCGAGCACTCCTTTGTCGAATGCACCGCATCGTGCCTTAGCGCACTTAGTGAATTCAAGAGTCATTTTCCACAACTTGCAGACCAGACCGTAACGAACGCCATTTCTAGAGGCGAAGCCTGGCTTCGCCGAACGCAAGCGAATGACGGATCATGGCGCGGCGTGTGGGGCGTTCAGTACATTTACGGCACCTTGTTTGGGATTCGGGGTTTGCTTGCGGCGGGAGCGAATCCTGGCGACCCGGCACTGCGACTGGCCTGCCATTGGCTGTTAGAGCGCCAACGCAATGATGGCGGTTGGGGAGAAAGTCACCGAGGCTGCTTCACTGGCCAATACGTCGGGCTTGTGGAGAGTCAAGTTATCCAGACCGCGTGGGCTCTCATCGCACTGCTTGAGGCAGGTGACTCCAACTGGCACGCGATTTCAAATGGAATTGGCTATTTGCTCAACACGCAAAATGTGGATGGAACATGGCCAAAGCAAAATATGGTTGGTGTGTTTTTTCGCACTGCTCTGTTGGACTATGTCCTGTATCGACAATACTTTCCTTTGCATGCATTGTGCCTCTACCAGCAACGACGTAAGATGCGTCAGTCGGTGAAAGTTGGCACTGATTGCTGCACAGTAGCTGACTGACCTCAAACTTACCGGAACATTAATTTCGAAATTGAGGTTAATCTATCCGGTACAACGCATCAGACGGGATTGTTTCAGGTGCAGCGTGACTCGCATTGCTCAACGGACCCAGCGCTTTCCTTTCAATCTCACTAACTAATTTCGACAGATACTGACAGCATCGCCGTTAGGTACGGCGATTGTAAAAAGCTGACTTAACTGTTTGAATGATGGGGTTTACGTGCCAAAAAGTAGTACATTGTCGTAAATGTACCGGTTTCACCACCTTTGACAATTGCATCAGCCGCTCTGTTCAAAATGGTGCTGACCATACGAGCGCCTTTAGGAAACAGTCGTACTCTCTCGCCGATTCTCAACACCAGGTTGGTAATCGCACGTCCCGCAGGTGTACGGGGAATACTCCGGAATGTGATGTCACGTCCTTGCAAGGGGCGATACCAAGGTATATCAGAGTTCGATGCGCTAGCTAAGTCGCACGCATCAAGGACCTCGAATCCAGCCTCGCACAATGCTTCGTATACCCCTTTCGTGGTGGATATTCTGGGCAGCGCATTTCCAATCTCAATGTCTCTGATAATTCGCCTGTGTTCTGCATTTTGCGAATCAAACAATTCAGTTACGCACCAATCGTACCCGGCAAAACTCGCTCCTGGGCGAAGAACACGCAGTATTTCTCCAAACGCCGCTGTCTTGTCTGGCGCATGGGGCATGGACTCGATGGCGAAAGCACCATCAAAGCAATCATTGTCTTCAGGTATCTTCATGTAATCGCCATGAATGAAGCGGCACAGCGACTTGATGTCCTCAGCCTGTGTAACTTCTTTGGCGCGCTTTATTTGGTACGCGTTGTTGTTAAGCCCTACAAATTTAGCCCCTGAATAGCGAGCCAATTCAGCCATTGGTCCCCCTACTCCGCATCCCACATCGAGAATATGCATTCCAGGTTTCAGGGACATTTGGTCCGCAATAAAATGCTGATGCCTCAGTAATGACGCCTTAAAACTCTCACCTCGTCGTCGAGGTGCAAAGTGAAATGAATTGCCCCAGCCAAACTCGTAGAAGTCAGTTGCCAAGTTGTAGTAGTGGTTGACAAATTTCTGGTAGGTTTCTTTTCGATGTTCTTCGCCAGACTCATAGATCTTTTCATATTCATTGACCACAGAATCGACTTCATCATCGGACAGGGCACCGAGCAGCCCAGAAGAATTCAGTTGTTTGTCAAACACCGACGGTAAATCTTTATTTTCTTCAGCCAAGCGAATAATCCTACTGAGTTGAAATAACGAAAGTCATTGAGCAAAACTTCTAGAAGGCTATCAACGGATTGATTTACAGTTGGGTGGAACCTATACATTGATTTGTAAATTGATCATTCACTGCAAAAATCATAAATCCAATACTTGAATCTTCAGGGCATTCGAATTATGCGCTGTCAGACAGAAAAAGGTAAGTGCCATTGTGCATTGGAATCGTGCAACAACTGAACCAAAGCGTGACTCAATTTGAGCAGATTCGAGGTTGGTGAATAACGGATATCCTTAAATATTTGACTAACTGCAGAAAATTAAACTGTGGTATTTTACGGTTCTCATTCACAACTCACCAATTTATTGCACCATCAACTTCTTAAATTAAATCAAATCTATACTCGAACAAAATTCTATTTTTCAGTGGCGGCTCAGTTCAATTCTACTCACCTCTAACGGATACGCTTTATCGCTGTTTGCGTAAAGTTGCTTTCATCAAGGTCAGTCTTAAACTCCAGATCCGACCAAAGCATGTCTGTGCTCTTACCGGTAAGATGGTTCACCATCATGATCTTGCTAGCTTGCCAGAAATTATTGAGATACTTTTCGTAGTTCTCAAGGGTCATCGTTTTTAGGTGTGCGTTTCTACGGTCAAAGAAATGAACCTGCTGGACACGAAGCTCTTCCCGGTCGTACCAAACCAGATGACGCGAATAACCTGAATCGGCGCTAATTGGGACACGCTCCAATACTGCACACTGCAAATCGCCGCAGGGTTCGTCGCGCAAGAATTTATGCGTATATTTCTCAATTTCAACCGCGCCAAGATCCTCGTAAGCAAACTCACTACCCATAAAGGAACCTGACTGTTTTGACGAACTGATCCGTTTTACTCGTTTGAGCGCGGGCAGATAAAGCCATTGATCATCAGGCTCGAACTTATGGGCATGAACTAGAAAGGCTGTTCCTTTGACGTCACGCGGCTCATCAAACACAAACAGGGAACGGTCGCCATCCTCTTCAACTTCCAGCACTTTCAACCGCACTTTGCGCGAAGATTCCTTACCCTGTTTGTTTCGCAAAATCATGGTAAGACTTGCCGTGTAATTAACAAATCCATACTGCTTTTGGCGGGCTTCCATTGCAATTTGAAACCCTATTTCCTCAGCATTCTGTGCACTCACGGTGAATGGCGTCATAACCAATGCAAATACAGCAAAATAGATGCTAAGTGATCCGAGGTTGTAATTACGATGAGAAAGACTTTGCATTTTTACCTCCTAATCACTACAACAGAAGAGTGGTAAATGCCTGGGATATAAGGAAGTTACTGACCGCGACCCGACTCTGGAACATAGTTCGCGTGTCAACTGGAGTGACGGGTGCACGATTATCTTGACGTTGAACTTCAGTTTTCATCCTCGGCCTTGAAACAACGTTCAATCGTTTACGTCATCAACGCCATTTTTCATCATTGGTACTTTTGGTGATATTATCCTGTCAAAAGTCACAACTAATGGTGTCGACCATCAGAAATACTGCGCCAAAACCTTCCGACGGTGACTGAATATCGGTACGAACTCACAAGTCTTTGGCATAGATTTAATTGTATCACCTTCGATGGTTCCAAACGGACGGGGACCTGACACGTCAGAAAAAGGGGCAAATTCAAGCTTGGATGAAATTTATGTGTGGACATGGGTTTTCTGTCTTTGTGGTAGTTTATCTTATTGATTATGTTTAGAAATTACCACAAATGGAAGCCTATTTGAGTTTGGCGAGTAATTCAAGCTGGGGAATGCAATAATAATTCCGATTTAACTGTCTGGATTATGGGGTTTACGTACCAGGAAAAAATATAGTGGTGTAAATATTCCAGTCTCACCGGCTTCGATGAATGCATTCCCCGCCCTGCCCAGAAATGTGGTGACTTTGTGAGTCCCTTTCGGAACTCCCCGTACTTTCTCACCTATCCTTAACACCAATTTGGTGACTGCACGACCGGTAGGTGTGATTAGAATATTTCTAAGTGTGAAGTGACGACCTTGAAAGATGTTATACCATGGTATATCGGAGCCAGATATGTGAGCAAGGTCACACGTATCGAGAACTTCGAATCCAGCCTCGCAAAATGCTTCACAAATTTCTGCTGCGGTGGAAATTTTGGGTAGTGCGGTCCCAATCTCAATGTCTTCAATAATCCGCGTGTGTTCAGCATTCTGCGAGTCAAAAAAGTCGGTTACACACCAATCGTGACCCGCAAAACAAGCCCCTGGACGCAATACACGAAAAACTTCCCGGAACGCTGCTGTTTTGTCTGGTGCATGCTGCATGGACTCGATGGCGATCGCGCCATCAAAGCAATCGTTGTCTTCGGGTATCTGCATGTAATCGCCGTGAACAAAATCGCACAACGACCCAATATCCTCAGCTTGCGTGATTTGTCTTGCACGTTTAATTTGGTACGCGTTATTGTTAAGTCCCACAAAACTAGCCCCGGAATAGCGGGCCAATTCAGCCATTGGAGCTCCGATTCCACACCCTACATCGAGTATATGCATTCCCGGTTTCAGGGACATTTGGTCTGCAATAAAGTGCTGATATCGGAATTTCGACGACTTAAGACTCTCACCCAATCGTCGAGGTGCAAAATGAAAAGATCTGCCCCAGACGAACTCGAATAATCCAGTTACCAGGTCGTAATAATGATTGACATATCTCTGATATGTCTCTTTTCGATGTTCCTCGCCAGACTCATAAATTTGTTGGTATTCATTGGCCACGGAACTAATTTCGTCCTTGGACAGGTCTCCGAACAAACTGGAAGAATTCATCGCTTTTTTTGGCGATCGTGACGATGGTTTATTTTGATCAGTAGCCACATCTCCTCCCTGAGTCGATACTTCGAATTAAATTGATCAAGAATTCTAGAAGACAATTAGCGGGAGCACTACTGCCTCAACTTTGTCATCAACAAGCTTTCTAATATATTGTTATTACGAAAATAATTGCAATATTTTGGTGTCACAGGCTTGACAGCGCCCAGCAAATTTCATCGAAACCCCTGGCATCTGTATGGAGTTCTGATGTGAAGGATAACACGACACATATGCTGGCAAACTGGCTTTCACTCAAATAATGGATTTTATCCTATGGCACACTTTCCAATACTACGTTCGCCGCTGCGATGGCGGCCACAAGTTGAATTGTCGTGACAAAGTCAGAAAATTCCTCCTATAGAATCTACAAGTATTCGTATTCCGCCCGACGACTGGATTCGATTTCTTTAAATCGTTCGTACGCGAATTGGTTCACTGAAACAAACACTGTTCGTGATGTCAATTCTCCCCTGTAATACTCAGCGCGGGGGTTGTAGGTCCTGTGTGTTTCGTCAGTTTGGTCAAAGTAAAATGCTTTACCAGAGGCGGCATGAGTCATTTCGAAGCAACATAAATTGGTGGGAATTCTATGAGAATTGAGGACATTTCACAAATTGCACTCTATACATTTGTGGTGTTGATTTTTTATGTTCCAATCTTTATTGCGCTAATGAAAAAACACTCTCATAGAATTGCAATTCTTTCAATTAACTTCGTCGGTGGGATCGCACTTTGGCATACCATTGCCGGTTGGATGGCTCTGAAAGAATCAAATACTCTCGTTGAAATTAACATCCGAATGTTCCTGTTAGTCGCGGCCGGTGCAGCGATCTGCTGGCTAGTTTCACTAATTTGGTGTTTCGTCGACCCAAAGAAGTCTAAGACTATTTCGGCAGTTTCTGATAGCGGTGAAACTGATGACGAAAAGAATGCAGGGGGCAAATGATGATGTCCATGTTTGGAATAGTCGTTGAGGGGGAGTAGGCATATTATCGAATGTGAAAAGACCGATCAAACCCGTCGGGTTGCTGGTGGCAACGGGTGTGAGTTGGAGAAAGCTGGATAACCACAGTTAGGGATCGGTGCCGGTCGTCAACACGTGGGCCGCGGATCTAATTTGCTAAAATTGCAGACAGGTTAGCAAAAAATGTTGTTCCAACTCCACCTTTGGTGGCGCAGCTAGCGATAAATTTCGCCATACCAATATGTCAGTTGCTCTGCCAAGACGCTTTTCATTGGAACGTTGTAGATTAAACACCTTTCTTTGTAATTGACAGGTTCGGATAAAAAATTTTGTTCTCTCTCTTTAACCTGCATTGATTGATTGTTGGTGGGGCCGTTAGCTCAGTTGGCAGAGCAGTTGACTCTTAATCAATTGGTCCGGGGTTCGAATCCCTGACGGCCCACCAGTTTCTTTTTATTGACAAAGTTGGGCATCTGGCAATTCTCTTTGGTGCGAATTGATCAGTACAATGTTTCTGATGCTTATGATTTCGTCGGATCTTACCTGCAACCTGCAGATAGAATATTCTTCCCAATAGGTTATCCACGCTACCAAGTGTAGGTGTCAATCATTTTTCGAGTGAATATTTGAAATGAATGTTTATGAATTTTTCAACTTGGTAGTCAGATACCGCTGGTTAACAATTTTTCTTTCGTTGCTGATTGTGACGGTGTTCGCTGCGGGAGTTACGCGAATTGTTACTGTCGACGTTGATTTTCGAAATCACTTCAACAAAGATGATCCGCATTTGGTTAAGCTCGAAGAAATGGAGGATCTGTTCGCGCTTTCAGATAGCGCACTTGTAGTGATCGCACCTTCGACTGAAACCATTTTTACCCGTGAGGCACTTGCCGCAGTCGAACAGCTGACCGAACATCTTTGGCTGACTCCATATGTAGTTCGCGTCGATTCTTTAGCAAACTACTCACATAGCGAAGGACTCGAAGACGAACTAATCGTTGAACCGCTATTCGAAGATGCAATTTCGCTGAGTGACGAAGAGTTGGAGCGAATTCAGAGGATCGCACTCGATACGACGGACATCGCAGGTCGTTTTATTTCACGAGACGGTCGTCTCGGTGGATTTGTTGTTAGTCTTGCACTTCCCGATAGTGATCGAGAAGCAGCAAAAATTGAAGTTGTCGACTTTCTAAATGGCCTTGCTGTTGAAGCTCGCACCAGCAATCCGGAAATTGAATATCACCTCTATGGTGATCTCTTTCTTAATCGCGCCGTCCGTGACGCGATCAATAACGATATAGCCGTTCTAGCACCAATTGCGTTTGGCACGATGCTGCTGGTCGCGTTAATAGTACTTCGATCAATTTGGGGAATGATTGCGATCGTTGCCATGTTGATGACCGTGTTGCTTTCTGCGCTTGGGTTTACTGGTTGGACGGGTATGCCTTTGTTTGGAGAGAGTGGTGCAGCGTTGTTTGTATTAATGGCGATTGCCATCGCTCATTCGGTTCATGTAATTGAGGTGATGGCAGATGGTATGCGCTCAGGGATGTCACGCAGGTCTGCCGCAATTCATTCCTTGCAACTCAACGCGTGGCCTGTATTTCTGACTTCACTAACCACCGCTATCGGTTTTCTCAGCTTGAATTTCTCGGAAATGCCCCCGTTTCGAGTCATGGGCAACATCGTCGCATTCGGAGCGATGTGCGCATTCGTATATTCGGTCACACTTTTGCCTGCATTGTTGTCGATTATGCCCATGAGAACTCGGGTTGCACCAGCAGGAAAACTATACTTTTTTGATCATCTGGCAAAATTTGTTGTTTCCAATAGTACCCGATTGTTGTGGACTTTTTTAATCTTAACAGCCGTACTCGTTGTCGGAATTACGCGCATCGAGCTCAACGAAAATCATTTGGAAATTCTAGATGAAAGTTACGAGTTTCGACGGTCCACCGATTTCATAGTGGAAAATTTCTCAGCATTGGAGCCATTCGAGTACTCGCTTAATTCAGGTCGCGATAGCGGTGTTACTGATGTTGAATTTCTGCGCAATGTCGACGCTTTCGCACAGTGGCTTCGAATGCAGCCGGAAGTTTCTTACGTTGTGTCATTTACTGACGTTCTTAAGCGGCTGAATGAAAACCTGCATGGTGACGACCCCAATTTTTATAAGCTGCCGGAGGATTCTGAACTTGCCGCGCAATACTTGCTGCTTTACGAATTCTCTTTGCCAGTTGGACGCGATCTAAACAATGTCATTGATGTCGAACGTTCCAAAACTCGCTTAACAGCTGTAATTAAAGGTTTGTCGATTGGTGAGAAGATTGAACTCGACGAACGTGCGAAATCCTGGCTGCATCAAAATACTCCAGGTATGGCAACCGGAGCAACCGGAGTTACGATAGTCGGTGCATATTCGATTATGCGAAACATAGAAAGAATGCTGATCGGAACTATCATTGCGATGTCCATAGTTTCGTTGCTACTGATATTTGTCTTTAGAAGTTTCCGGTTTGGTCTGATTAGCCTGATACCCAATTTCGTTCCAGCCATCATGGCTATGGGTGTATGGGGATACGTCGTCGGACAGGTTGATATATCGGCTTCGGTTGTTACAGCAATTGCTTTTGGTATCATCGTGGACGATACGATACATCTTATGACAAAATACCTGAGAGCGCGGGCTAGCGGGAAGTCGCCTGAGGATGCTATCCGGCCGGTATTTCGAATAGTGGGCCGTCCGCTATTGATAACAACAGCAATTTTTGCCTTGGGATTCATGGTGTTTGGAACGTCGGCACTGTCTGCTAATCAGACACTCGGTGTGTTGGTGGGACTAACTGTTGTAATTGCGCTGGTGGCGGATTTATTGCTGTTTCCGCCGTTGCTAATGACCTTGGACAAAACCAGGGGTAAACTGAGTGATTTTAAGAAAGGATCTTCTCATCACGCACGCTAGCAAAGCTTAAGCGCAATTTGCAGAATTTCGCCGCGCTCACATCGAAATTACACATTCGATTTGGAGATGAGGTGCACACTTTAAAAGTGCTGATTACTACACCCTGATTCATTTCAAGAGCAACTGTGAGGTTTCGAGAGTCAAAGCTCTCTTTATTGTCAAATTGAGACTTGGCCCCGACCGAATGACAACCTCTTCACTCAGGCAGGAAAATCCTTCCATCGTTCTGCAATATGAATTTTCAGTTTTTTACTGACTGACAGGGAGGAATAGGCGTTGAATTTAAACTTGAAATTCGGATCTGACAATTCCAGCCTGAAGTGATGTGCGATCATCAACAGATTGACAGCCATATGCTTCACCACCCAGCGTATTCCGAGGCACATATGGGTGCCCAGTCCAACTGGAGCAAATGAAGTACTGCGATGCGCGTTGGTGGGCGGAAGATAACGGTCAATGTCAAATTTGAATGGTTCTGGGAACGCCTCTTCCATAAAATGTGTGGCCCCCATAACAATGAAAACATGCTCTCCAACGGGTAACTCGATGTCATCGATCAACCACGAATTTGACACGTTTCGAGGAATTAAATAGACGACAGGGTAAATTCGCTGACACTCAAGCACAAAGCGGTGAGTAACGTCGAAATCCGATAAATCTAAGGTCTCTGGGTCTGGATCGCCATTGGAAAAAATGGCATCGGCTTCGCTGCGAATTTTTGCATACAAGTCGGGTTGTGTTACCATGGCGTAGATGGCGCAACCCATGAGATCGGAAAAGTACTGGCTTGCAAGCATCGGCGACGAGAGCATGAACCTCAAATTCGCCTCGGGGAAGAATTGCGGGTCGCTGGCATACAAAGAAAGTGTTTCATCAGCAAGTTCCCAAGGTTGACCAACCCGTTGTTCAGGCGTATGGTTCTGCTGAACTCTTTTGACAGCATCATCAACAGCTTTGCGACCGCGTTTCATTCGCGAAGTATTGAACAACAATCTTGTCACAAACTTGGGTGGATTGAAAACGATGTGGATCATTTGAACCGCGTTCTTCCACTTCATTACATCCTCAAAGATATCGTTCGTTTCCGTACTCGTAAGAAGTGGCATGATTTGAGCATTAGATAATTTCCGTGAAGTTTCATACACTTGCACGTGTGAACCCACTTTCCAATGACTCTTCATGTGGTTACGAATCATATCGAAAACAGAATTCATCTCACTCTCAAGTTTCCTGACCGAATAGGCTCGCTGCAAAGCTCTACGCAAAGTGAAGTGATCGGATCCGTCTAGACTGACTAGCACCCCGATACCGCCGTATTCATTTTCCACACCTTGATAAAACTTCTTCGATGTCAGGTACTGGCGCCCATTACGATGAACCCAGCGGTTGATATCGATACCGGCAAGGAAAGTCATTGGCTGAGTTAAAGGTATGTTAATCCGAAAAACCGAACCATACTCTTTGGCGAAATCTGCAAGCATTGCAGGTATATTACCGTTCCAAACGTGTCGATTCGATAGAATCTTAAGCAGTGGAACGGATGGTATTTTTTTCTTGAAACTGGGACGCTGCAGTAACGGAACAGCAATAGATTCTTTAACAGCAGCAGCAATTGAGCGGCCGATCAGTTCCATCTGACAGATTTGCTCAATTCGTTTTTCTGCTTTTTCATCAATTTCAAAGATGAAGTGAAACAAACCACACGAATTAACAAGGCCGACAATGATGATGTCTCTCGGGAGGGGAATTGTGTCAGAAAAAATACCATCGCTAATTCGCGACTTGATTAACTGACTAGCTGTATGTTCTTGAGAGTATCCATGCCACATCGTGGGAGCCAGCGTCCAGAACTCGCCTTCATGATGCTTCAGAATTTCCAATTTAACCAGACGGTCAAGCGTGGAATCAATTATGTCCTCCGCGTGGACAGCGAGTCGTTCGATCCAGTAGCGGGCATTGTGAGGAGTCTTGTCCTTCGAGATTGCCTTCAGACAAAGATCTAAAACTGGATCACCAGTTTCTGTCGGGTCCAATACAAAAAGTGATTCAATGTCTGTATCAATTCGCGACTGTAGGGAAAGGTCTGCGAGTGCGGCTCCAATGACAGCGCAATTTAGGGACCAGCCGGGTACTTGATAAAAATAACCGGTCTGCTCGTTTAAAAGCATTAAAACCAGCTCTTCAGGCAAATTCAAACGTCGGGTCGCCATAGTGTTACAATTGGTCCATGATCAATTTGTAGGTGGCTGATTTCACTCTGAAAAGTAACTATGTAGAGTAATTCAAATTATACTCCTATTGGATTACTCGTAACTTATTCAAATTCAAAGCATTACCATAATTTCAATCTTTGAGTTCCTACTAGATTTGATACTTGCAGGGTATCGAGAACCAAAATTTACTGATCGTTTCATTGATCGATATAGTTTGCTTCATTTATTCTAAAGTGACGGCGTAAAAGCACTTGTATTTTGTTTGCAATCCAAAAAAAGCAGCGCGGTCAACTAAAATTCAATAATCATTGAAACCGGTTTGTGATCGGACCCCACTTCTTTCGAATGAATTTTTACGGACTTGATTCGATCGCTCAGCGAGTAGCGAACAAAACAATAGTCCATCCGCACATCTTTCCCTCGTCGCTCCGCTGTCGTTCCAGACATTTCGGAATTACCCGCCACCTTCCAGGCATCGACAAAGCCTTCCGGATTAATCACGCGTCCACCATAATCAGATTTGATTCCGACAACTCGGGCGTACTCTTCGGAATCTGGTGTAAAGTTAAAGTCGCCCATCAAAATTGATTCGCGAGGCAGCGTAGATACATCAGCCTGCCCGGCAAAGTCGGTATTTGCAGATTTACCGGCAATGGGTCCACCCTCTCTCACCGCACGTTGATCAACATCTAGCAGTCTCTCAATCTGTTGCAATCTCACTTCGGAACTAATGTGAGTAAGGTGAACCGAATAAACTCTGATCCGATGACCGTTGCATTCGATAACCCCCTCCAGTGCACTTCTCTGGATACTGAGTGGACCAACTGAGGCGAATTTGGGTAGTAGATGATTTCTGGAGGTGATGATTGGACTTCGCGCAAGCAGCATGTTGCCAAACTGCTGACGCCGATTGATCACTTCTCCATCGGGAAGTATATCGTCCGCAGAAATATCAACACCAGCACCATAGACCCAGTGGTGATATTTGAGCCGCCTGGCAAGTTCCCTGACCTGATCAACATTGCCTGATCGAGGAAAAAATCGCTCCACCTCCTGAAGGGCGATAACGTCAGCGCTTTCCACAGCATGCGCAATGCGATCCAGGTCGTAAACTCCATCCAACCCGCGTCCGAACTGAATGTTGTACGTCATAAACTTCATGCTGATTGTCCTGGATGTCCTGGAAGTGAACCAGTTGCGATTCGCTGATCAATGAACATAGCAAAGATTCAGATTTACTCGAAAGAGGCTACACCGAACAAGTTAGCTTCCAAATCTGACAAAATGGCAAAGGTACCAATACCTGGTTCCTGAATTGGACCATGTACGACTCCGCCGCTCAACCGTTTACATGTATCCAACTTTTTGTCTAGCTGTTCGACATGAAAATAAGGCACCCAGACTTGCTGACCGCCTGTCTCTTCGACTCTATCGTGCAAACCGCCCACCAAGCATTCACCATCCTTGAAATGCCAATACGACTTTATTTGCTTGGAATCCTCCGCTTCCCATCCAAACGCATCGCCATAAAAATCAATCGCCTTGTTCACATTTCTGCTTGCCAATTCAACCCAGCAGACAGCACCAGGAACGTTCCCAACTTCCGATCCGCTATGCTCCAGAGGCTGCCACAAATGAATCACTGCACCGTTTGAGTCTGTACAAACACCCATACGACCAGCAGTCATGACATCCATCGGCTCCCTGCAAATGCTTCCTCCGGCAGCGGTCACTTTATCAATCGCTTCTTCAACATTCGGTACTAGAATGTACACACCCCAATTCCAGGAGACACCTTCAGGTTTTGGAAAATTACAGAGGCCTACTCCCGCAACCGGTGCCCAGTTCAAATCTTTGTCGGTTGTGTTCAAGCAAGCGAGTGAATAGACCAACTGTCCATTGTCGTGCTGATCGACGTATTGCCAATCGAAAATTTCTGAGTAAAACTTGCGGCCAGATTCAAAATTATTCAAAAACGTGTCTGTCCATTTGATGTGGTTGAATTTCATGACCACCTCATCCGAAAGGTATTGAGAACTTTAGTGTTCCGTTGTTCATTAGTCCGGTGCAACGACCTGCACCCAGTGCTTTACAGGTATTTCTGACTTGGATTCCAAATGCATCAAGCAGCCAATATTGGCGGTTACTATGCACTCTGGCTGCCCATTTTTTAGCGCAGTGAGTTTGTTGTTCAACAGTTGTTGTGAGATTTCCCGCTGCATCAAGGAGTAGACACCAGCCGATCCGCAGCAAAGATGACTGTTTGCAACGTGCGTTGTATCCACCCCATGTTGATTCAGAATTTTTTCAACTGTATTGACATTCTTCTGTCCATGCTGCAGCGTACAAGGAGACTGGAATGCGACTTTTCCAAACCGTTTCCTTTCGGAAGGTACAACCGCTTCAACCGCAACCTCCGAAAGGTCCACCGTCAATTCGGATACGCGCCTCGCCTTTTCAGCATAATCTGGATCGCGTTTCAGTAGATCACCGTAATCTTTGATCGTTACACCACAACCACTCGCAGTTGAAACAATCGCTTCAGCGCCAGATTCAATTTGTGGCCACCAGGCATCAATATTTTTTCTGGCATATCGCTCAAAAAACTCTCGATTCCCCAAATGGAGTCCCAAGGCACCGCAGCAGGCATCGTTTGTTCGAATGGCACTGATCGAGTTCGCGTCCAGATAACGTGCTGCCGCTGCGTTAATACCCGGTTTAGTCACTCGCTGTACACAGCCCTGGTGAATGATCATTCTGCGTAAGTGAGTTGTTGCAGGCCATCGTCCGACCGGTTCTTTGGAGGGAATTTTTATTCGCAGAGTTGCCGGAAGAACGGAGCGGCTTATCCACGCGAAATTCATCATCACCTTCAGCAGAGGGGTATTAGGTACGATCAGTTGAAGTATCGCTCTCATCATTCGGTTAACAAATTTTCGACTGACCTCTTGATCAACGAACTCGCGTCCGATATCCAACAGTTTCCCATACTCTACACCTGAGGGACAGGTTGTTTCACATGCCCGACAGGTCAGACAACGGTCCAGATGAAGCTGCGTTCGCGCAGTGACCTGCTCTCCCTCCAGAACCTGCTTAATCAGATAAATTCGCCCGCGCGGGCTGTCAAGCTCATTACCCAATAGCAGATAAGTCGGACAGGTTGCCGTACAGAATCCACAGTGCACACACTTTCGAAGTATGGCTTCTGCATCCTGCCCCTGTGGGGAATTCAAAATGGCATCTGTCAGGTGCGTTTGCATAGATTCATTCGAAACCGTTTGGGATCAGCAGTTCGCATACAGAATTCCGGGGTTCAAAATTTCTTTCGGATCAAAGGCTGATTTCAATCTTGTGTGAATGCCCATTGCGGGTTCTTTGATCGGCGCGAAACGACCGGCTGGCCAATCTGAATCCGGTCTGAACATTGTGGCGTGACCACCAACTCTTCTTGCAGCGTCAAACATCGATTCTGGGCTGCTGTCGTTGTAAATCCAGCGCAGTGCACCACCCCAATCCAACAAACACTCACCACCCAGCTCCAATGAAGGGGCGGTCGCACTAACCGACACTCTCCAGAGCGATTGATTGCGGTTAAAGAAATTGAGCTGATGCTCCTTCAACTGTTGCCAGTATTCTGTGCCATCCTGGTCCGTTTCACCACCCAATTCAGAGGTAGCTGCGCGAACTCCGTTTTCGGTACCTGAAAGTCGGACCCTGAGTAAGCCTGTGCAGTGACTTAGACCTGAAATTGGCAACGGCAATCCCATCAGGCGCACCATTTCGACATGAGCCGCACGTTTATCGAGTTCAAGCACCCGTGTCGTCTCTACCTCCGGCTGAGGCAAGACTTTCAGTGAGGCTTCACAAATGACACCTAGAGCGCCAAGCGCACCGACCATCAGGCGAGATACATCGTAGCCGGCAACGTTCTTGATCACCTGTCCGCCAAAAGACAAGTATTCTCCCTTGCCGTTAATGCAGTTGATGCCCAAAACAAAGTCTCGGGCAGAACCCGCAAATGGTCTCCTAGGACCGGAAAATCCACAAGCGATTGTTCCGCCCAGTGTTGCATCTTCTCCAAACCATGGTGGCTCAAACGCAAGAATTTGCCGCTCCTCAGCCACAACTTTTTCGATCTCGGATAACCGTGTCCCCGCTCTTGCTGTGATGACCAACTCTGACGGTTCATATGAGGTAATCCCGGTGTGTTCACTGACATCAAGCGTTGTTCCAATGACGGGATTGCCATAGAAAGACTTCGTTCCACCACCTCGAATCCGCAGTTTCTCTGAGTTTTGGTAAGCTGCTTTAACCGCTTTTACCAGCTCGCCAGAAACATCGGTTCCTGCCACGTCAAAATCTCTCAAGATTACTATGCGGTAGATTGCCCTTGTGAACATGCATAGCGCCAAATTCCGCACAACGTGCCAATGTGGGTACTGCTTTACCAGGATTTAGAAGCGTATCGGGGTCTAACGCCGCCTTGACCTGATGAAATTGCTCAAGCACCGCATCTTCAAACTGCAGACACATCGGTCGCAGCTTCTCAACGCCAACGCCGTGTTCACCCGTAACAGTGCCACCGACTTCAACGCAAAGTTCGAGAATTTGATTGCCTAGCTCTTCAGTTTTTTCAAGTTCACCCTCGTTGTTTGCATCATACAGAATTAACGGGTGAAGATTTCCGTCCCCTGCGTGAAATACATTTGCCACGCGCAGTCCAAATTCCTTTGAAAGTTCAGCTGTTCTAACCAGCACCCGACCGAGTTCGCGCCGCGGTATGGTTCCGTCTATGCAGTAATAGTCAGGAGAAATTCGACCAACAGCCGGAAATGCGGCCTTGCGACCGGACCAGAATCGATCGCGAGTCTCTGCATCCTCGGCTACCCAAGTACCCATCGCACCTTGTGTACGAAAAATTTCTTCGACTTCACCAATTTGATCTGCCACTTCTTCTGCCGTCCCGTCCAACTCACAAAGCAGAATAGCTGCAGCATCAACCGGATAGCCTGCATGTACAAAATCTTCGACTGCGGAGATCGCATAGTTGTCCATCATTTCAAGTCCAGCCGGCAAAATTCCAGCACCAATGACGGCCGCAACCGCATCTCCTGCATTCTCCACCCTGTCAAACGCGGCCATTACAACCTGGGCTACCGGAGGGATGGGTAACAGTTTGACCAGAACTTCAACGACTACACCGAGCATGCCTTCGGACCCTGTCATCAGTGCGAGCAAGTCAAAACCGGGTGAATCCAAGCCTTCGCTGCCGACAGTCATCAATTGCCCATCAACAGTCACCACTTTCAACTGCAAAATGTTGTGGACAGTCAAGCCGTATTTCAGGCAGTGAACACCACCGGAATTTTCAGCAACATTACCACCAATTGAACAGGCGATCTGAGATGAGGGATCGGGCGCATAATAGAATCCCAAGTGGCGTACCGCATCGGAAATCGAGAGGTTCGTAACGCCGGGCTGAACCCTTGCAGTTCTAGCAGCGACGTCAACTTCGAGGATGTTGTTCATTCGCGTCAGGCTGAGCAGAACTCCATTTGGTAAAGGTAGTGCGCCGCCCGATAACCCAGTGCCAGCACCACGGGTTACGACCGGCACCTTTCGATACGAGCAGGCTTTCATCACATTCTGAACCTGTGATATGCTGGATGGCAGCACAACCATAAGCGGAAGTTCACGGTAGGCAGTCAAACCATCACACTCAAATGGTCTGAGCGTTTCGGTTTCAGTCAGAACTGCATCTGCACCGACAATAGAGACCAGTTCGGCAGCGAGTTGCTCTGAAGAGTCGATTATTTCTGTTGCAGCAACCATTTTTTATCCAAATGCATGGGTGGCATGGGCAAAATTATTATATCCTTGAGGTATCATTCCAATCTGAGCCACCAACGGATGAACTGGAGCCATGCAGCGAAGATATACACTGACCGATCGCTTAATCGGACATGCTGACGGCATGCTGCAAACGCTTGGCACAAAACCACAGGCATCTCGCCCCTCTCCCGCGGCTGACATGAGAACAGAATATTTGAATCCCACCGAACAAATGGAGTCTGTTAGACTGATGCGGGTCAATCACACTGGCGAAGTCTGTGCCCAGGCACTATACCAGGGGCAGTCATTAACTGCACGATCCGCTGAATTGCGCATCACGTTTCAACAGGCTGCCAAAGAGGAAAATGATCACCTTTCCTGGTGTGCGGATCGAATCGAGCAAATGAATGGTAAAACCAGCCGACTGAATCCTTTGTTTTACACGGGTTCTTATGCGATCGGTGCATTTGCAGGCCTTTTGGGTGATAGGGTCAGTGCGGCTTTTCTGGCAGAAACCGAATATCAGGTCGTCGAACATCTGGACCGACATTTGGATCGACTGCCCGTTCCAGACAGCAACAGCCGAAGCATCCTCTCTCAAATGCGAGAAGATGAACTAGCGCATGCAAAGACCGCAGAGCAGGCAGGTGCTATTCCACTGCCAAAGCCTGTCAAGGGTGCTATGCGCGTCATGTCGAAAGTAATGACTGGATTGAGCTACTGGGTATAACAGCGTACTTCAGCCTTGCTTCAATTCAATCGCTGATCGCATCCATATCCTACTGATGCTGTGTCACCAAAAACTGGGGGCACCAGATTAACCTGTTTTCATCAGTTCGAATGATCCGCAGTCGCTTTCCTTACCCTATTGTAAGGATGAATCGCACTTCGTCGGAATGATGTCACGTGTGACTGGATGCATCATATGAAGGAGCAGGTAGTTTGCCGTCAGGTTTCATGACACTCCAGTTCGGTTGACCTTCCAAATTCATACCATGACAAACCGTACTGTGCTGCGTATACACTGTATGTCCGTGTTGGGTCTGCAAAAGATCTTCACCGAAGGCGGGGACACCTATGCACCAAAATTGCTGAAATATTTGGATTAGGTTCTCGGATATTGATGGGGTGTTTAAGTGCGTCGTGCCAAAGTTTCCTGGATTAGCTCATCAATTCATTCTGACAATCGCTCATTTTTCTGATTCGTCAGAGAAGTTTTTTTGTATGCATTCGCTAGAAACTTGAAATTGTTAGGTAAACTCAGTAAGAATAGATAGTTATCCATGGCTCTGTTTTGAATGTGACTTCCCTGCTCCCATCTGCATAGCGAAGCTGCCCCAATACCTGTAATTTTGGAATATTCACGGATCGTTTGATTCAGATTCAGTCGAATTTGACGAACTTCTTTGGGTGTCATGATTTTATGACCTCCAACAGTCTTTATTTTTTTTTGCGCAAATGTTTTTTGTTCAGTTTGCAACAAATCAAATGATTGGTAGTGTAATCGTGCACTGGGGACCGGTTCGAAATGCGGAATTTTGTCTGTGATATTGACTACAGGTTTGTTCGTGTTGTCAATTCGACTACGAATAGCTTGTAAATTATTTAATACTCTGAGCAAGCGAAGATAGAAGTCCATTGCTTTGTTTTGTATCAATGTACCGTTTTCCCATCTGCTGATTGAAGCCTGACCAATTCCAGTGGTTTTTGAGAATTCTTTTATAGTCAAGCCTGCATTTCTTCTCAATGTGCGTACTTCGTTTGGTGTGAGCACCTGTAAATAATTGCAAATAGCATCGTGACATAACCGGTCACCTTCATGGTCCGTATACATGAAGTTACACTCTGTGCATTTGTAAACAGGTACCTCGGCGTGCAATTCTGTTTGCTTTTCCAAAGTTCCATAGTTGAAAAATTTAGTTTCATGTCTGGTTTGAACTTTGTCAGAACCGCACAACGCACACTGTTTATTTCGGGCAATAGTCCAATTCTTTGGTTTCTTGCCGGTATTCTTCATAAGTTAGATTCCAATCAATTCGTTGAATAGTGAAAACTGCGACCAATCAAACCCGTCTTTCCATTGGCAATTTCAAGTTTGATGTAAATATCGCGTTCGACCGAATCCCCTGGCACGATCATCACGTAGCCAGTTGCACCTTCTGGATGGTCCAGAACAATCTCTTCAATCGGATGTCCCCTTCTAACAAGATCTTTGATAAATTCCCAGCATTCTGTAGGCGAAAACACCGCTCCGGTTTCAGGATTCTCAACATTGTCAGGATGCCATTTTGTAGGACGTTCTGATGTAAACTCCGTGAAAACCTGACCTTGTTTCAACAAATCCAAAACAATGAATCGCACGAAAGGATTAGCATACCTGCGCTCCCTCATTTGCAATCCGTTTTCATATCATATGATAACATGAATCAAAATTCAATCTAATATGTGGTGATTATGAATTGTGTGGCGTTTTAGCCAATGTATTGCTACAATCAGATTCTTACTTTGACCACATTCACAATCTTTATTCAAGCATGATTCAACGAGAAATCGCCTTCAACAACGATTCTAGCGTCGAAGATGAACTCATGCGTAGAGAAGCCTTCAATCATGTGCAAACTTTGTTTGAGACTCATGGATGTCTGACATCTCAGTTGATTCTGGCAGGTTTCTCATACAAAGGAGAGCGGATAGCCCTTGTCAACCCTGGTCAAGGAATTCATAAACCAAGGCAGATGCGTCATCTGCTTTCTATTAGAACCGTTTACCCTCGGAGGCGCGCTCATTACGATGATCAAACGCAAGCGTGTGCACAGTTTTACGCAGGGAGGAACTCTGTTGACTATTCTTTCATGGGTACCGACCCAAACGCACGACAGAATCTTCATCTTCGAGAGGTATATAGAAACAAGATTCCAATCATCTATTTTCTAGGATTTAATCAGAGTCTCTACATTCCAATTTTTCCAACCTTTATTACTGACTGGGACCCACGAACACTTAAGGTCAGACTGGAATTCGCTGTTCCCAACCAGCACCCTGTCATTGTATTTCCTGAAGCGGGCGAACGTCGCTATGCGATGCGCATACATAAACAAAGACTTCACCAAGCTTCTTTTCGACACGTTCTAATCAAAGCCTACAGCAGTCAATGTGCCATTACAAGATTGGCTGTTCCACAACTTCTGGATGCTGCGCACATTGTTCCTGACACAGACGAAATGTTAGGTCAGCCCATTGTTTCGAACGGTCTGCTCCTCTCGAAAACCCACCACGCCGCCTTCGATCAAAACCTGATTGGAATTGATGCAGATTACTGCATGCATGTGTCGGAACAATTACTCCAACAAAACGATGACCCTATGCTTGAATCTCTGAAGCAACTCAACGGTAACAAAATAATCCTTCCCAGACGCAGAGAAAATTATCCTTCCCGAGATCGACTAGCACAACGTTTTGATAAGTTTAAATCCGCAGCATAAGAAATGTTTCAATAGCGCACTGTTCGGTCAATCGTTGCGCCACACAACAGACCAAATACGCGGATATATCTGCGACAGCTGCAATACAGGAATAGGAACTCTAAGAGACGACCTAAATATGTTGATGCGAGCGATTAAGTGGTTGAAACAATTTCATCTATACGAAGTTTCGCCACTCTGCTATATAATTCCCCTTTAAAAACCGCCAAAATTTCTGAATAACTCGAGTTTTTCACTCTTCGGGGACATCCTGATGTGTGCCATCCACTGTCAGAAATTGGCTGCCTGACCCAGAATAAAAGGTAGACTGACCGCTTGAGTGCAAAATATTAAGCATATTGGGCACTCTACGACCCTCACTCTGCAGTCGTTCAACCACTTTGTCCGGACCAAAGTAATCAAGCAATTCAAATGGACCCATTTTCCAGTTGAAGCCCCAGCGCATTGCTCGGTCAACATTGACAATATCGTTTGAAATTTCAGGCACTAGGTCAGCAGCATAGCAAAGCGTCTCAGATACCAGGTGCCACACAAAATTGCCTTCAGCATCAGAATTGAACATCAGTACCGCAGCGTCCTGATCAACCGATGTTCCGTCAGCATCACTCCAGCCCCCGCTTGCTGGGTCATACATCTGTTTCAATCGACTGCCATCTTCGTTTTTCAGCATTCGATAGAACCCACCGCCAGTTTTTCGGCCCAACTGCCCTGAGTCGAACATCGCTCGCTCTTCCGGCGGGAAAGCGAGGTATTTCCGCCCGGTATCATCTGCAGGAAGATTGTTGTCAAGGTTGGCGGCAACCAGGTGCATGACATCCAAACCAACCAGATCGATCAGTCCATACAGGCCAGTTGATGGAATACCGAGTGCAGTTGACATAAGTGCATCAATCCGCTCAACTGAAACTCCATTCTGACGGGCTTCACAACCTTTATGAAAACCAGCCAGCATCCAAAAACATCCGATCCGATTACCAATGAAGTTGACGGTGTCCTTGGCATACACCACTCCTTTGCCCAACTGATTTCTAGCGAATTCCACCAAAGAATCAATCACATCGGACTCTGTATCCTCACTCGGTACAACTTCAAGCAGCCGCATGACTTTGACTGGGTTAAAGAAATGCGTTACCGCAACATCTTTTCGGAAACGCTCCGGCATGCCTTCACAGATTGAATGAAGTGGAATGCCTGAGGTATTCGTTGTAACGATTGAGTTGTCTTTTCTGATCGACTCAATACGGGTAAACATGTTGCGCTTCGCTTCAAGGTCTTCAACAATTGCTTCGCAGATCCAGTCAGACTCGGCAGCGAGTTTGAGGGATTCATCAAAGTTGCCAGTTGTGATGAGATCTGCTGCACCTGGATCTTCTAACATAGGTGCACGGCCCACCAGCATATTCCCCTTGCCTCGATCGGCCAATTCCTGAGAGATGTCCAGAAGGTTGGTCTTACAACCGGCAGATGCACAAGCCGCGGCAATGCCGCTTCCCATCGTACCAGCGCCTAAAACAGTAACTGAGTTAATTTCTCGAATGCTCACGCTTTACCTCAATTGAATGAATGTTGATTAATTGTCAAACCGACTGCGAAATTGGCTTTTGTACTTTCCATATGGGCCGTTCGTCTATTGGCCAGTGAAGAATTGCTGCGATGACACCCAGTGCAACACAAATCCACCAGACCAAATCATAGGATTTAGTGGCATCAAACAGCGCGCCACCAAGCCAAACACCAAGGAAACTTCCAACTTGGTGACTAAGAAAAACAATACCGAACAAGGTTCCCATGTAGCGTGGTCCAAATACCTGACCGACGATACCCGATGTCAGTGGAACAGTTGCGAGCCAGAGTATACCCATCGCTGAAGCAAAAATTAACGCACCAACCGGTGATGGCGGCAGCAACACGAAAATGGAAATAACAATGGCACGTCCAAAATATATGAAACTCAAAATGTTTTTCTTGGTTGTCTTTCCTCCCAGGTACCCCGCAATCAGCGTGCCAAACAGATTGAAAAGACCGACAAGCGATAACGCCCACGCTCCGATATTGGCGGATAAACCAATATCTGTCAGGTAAGCCGGAAGGTGAATACCGATAAATGTGACCTGAAATCCGCAGACAAAAAATCCCGCTGTCAGATAAACATATCCAGAATGTCTAGATGCCTGAGTCAGTGCTTCTCGCAGTGTTTGATCTGGCCCCGAAACTTCTGGTTTTCCTGAAAGAAAAAATACTAGGGAAAGCACTGCCAAGACAAGACAGGCCAATAGAAACAATGTATGCTGCCAGCCATAGTTCAAAATCATCATGTTGCTAATGGGTACCAGCAAAAACTGACCGATTGAACCAGCTGCAGAGACTATCCCCAGTGCCAATGATCGATGTCGTTCTTGAACAGAGCGGGAAACCACTGCGAGAACAATCGCAAAGGTAGTGCCTGAAAGGCCAAAGCCGATCAATGCGCCATTAGAGAGATAGAATCCGAGTGGAGTCGAAGCGAATATCATCAGCCCCAGGCCAGCCACATAACATACACCGCCAACCAGTATCACACGTCCTGATCCGTACCGATCTGCAATCGCTCCAAATAATGGTTGGGAAAAACCCCAAACGATGTTCTGAACTGCAGCTGCGAATGCGAACACACTCCGTCCCCAATCATACTGCTCGGTAATCGGAACAAGAAACACGCCCATCGTGGAACGAATGCCAAACCCGACAAGAATGATCAGACAGCCACAAGTCACAATGACAAGTGGATGAACCCAGTTGAATTGGGGTTTATTGGTATCCATAAACTCGTGTCTGGTTGAATGGAGGCAACTTTTTCGCTGACATGTAAGCCGGGAATAATACCAACCCGTCATCAACGAACAATTACGAAGCCTGACGGCGAGAGACAAAAGGTGCGGTTAATTGCGCTACGGTGAGACGAATTATAGTAAGTCAGACTGAGAAATTAGTAACGCTAGGCGAGTCAGTGATGAGTCATGGCGACAAACCACACCCCGACACGCGCCATACGCTAAAATTCACAATTCGAATGAATACCCCCGATACAGTGGCAATTCTGCCACATTTGAATGTAATCTCAATTTGACTGAATTCCGGTAAACCATGACAAATAAGTTCATGAAGTTCGATACGCTGTCCCTTCATGCCGGACAGCATCCAGATTCTACAACCCGGGCACGTGCCACACCCATCTATCAGACTGCTTCCTATGTTTTTCAGGATGCCGACCACGCAGCCTCGGTGTTCAATATCGAACGTACCGGACACGTTTACTCACGCATTTCCAATCCCACCAACGCGGTTTTGGAGGAACGTATCTGCGCTTTAGAAGGCGGTGTGGGCGCGATTGCAACAGCGAGCGGTCAGGCTGCATTTCACCTTGCGTTGGCAACCATTCTTTCTTCTGGCTCTCATGTCGTGTCCTCTCAATCAATTTACGGAGGCTCACACAATCTGTTGAGTTACACCATGCCGCGCTTTGGCATCGAAACAACATTTGTTCACCCGCGAGATGTCGATGCGATACGCAATGCCATTCGACCAAATACACACCTGATATTTGGGGAAGTTGTTGGCAATCCCGGCTGTGAAATTCTAGATGTTGAAAGGGTTTCCGAAGTTGCACATGAGCATGGGATTCCGCTCTTGATTGACTCCACATTTACCACACCATATCTTTGTAAGCCATTTGATTTAGGTGCTGATATTGTGTTCCATTCTGCTACAAAGTTTTTGAGTGGCCATGGCGTGGTAATCGGAGGACTGCTGGTTGACGGCGGTAAATTTGATTGGATCAAGTCTGGGAAATTCCCCACATTGACTGAACCCTATGACGGGTTTCATGGACTCAATTTTGCTGAAGAATTTGGGCCTGCTGCCTATATCACAAGAGCGCGCAAGGAAGGTGCGAGAGACTTCGGCGCTTGCATGAGTGCTACCACCGCCTTTTACGTATTGCAGGGCCTTGAAACCCTGCCGCTCAGGATGGAAAAGCATGTTTCAAATACCCGAAAAATTGTTGAATTTTTAACTTCTCATCCAGCTGTTGACTGGGTGAGCTATCCCGAACTTCCAGAACACCCGGACTATGAACTGGCCAAACGACAACTCCCAAAGGGAGCCGGGGCAGTCTTTGCATTCGGTGTTAAAGGCGGCCGTCCGGCAGGGCATCAATTGATTTCAAAACTGAAACTGTTTTCCCATCTCGCTAATGTTGGCGATGCAAAGTCGCTCGTCATTCACCCTGCCTCTACAACTCACCATCGAATGGATGCTCAAGCTCTGGAGGCGGCAGGCATATCGGAAGGCCTAGTGCGCCTTTCAGTGGGACTTGAAGACCCTGATGACCTGATCGCTGATTTGAACGCGGGCCTCAAAGCTTCCCAGCGCAATCTTTGATTGACAGCAATCAGATCACACGATATTTGATTCGGTCATGCAAGTTCAGGTGAACAACTCGTCGGCCTATGCATTTACAGGCGGTCGCGAAATTGACCCGGAGCGTCCGACCGTTGTTTTTGTGCATGGCGCTTCGTTAGATCACACTGTCTGGACTTTGCCGGCGCGGCATTTTGCTCGGCGCGGCTACAACGTGCTGGCTATCGATCTGCCGGGACATGGCCTCTCCGAGGGTGATTGCCGACCCGAAATTTCAGGTTATGCTGACTGGCTGGTTGATTTTCTGGATGCGACAGGAATTGATGAGACAGCACTGGTTGGTCACAGCATGGGTTCACTGATAGCTTTGGATTGTGCTGGACGCTACCGCGATCGAATTAGAGCCCTGGTGTTGGTTGGCACTGCAGTTCCAATGCCAGTCACCGACCAGTTGTTGGATGCTGCTAAGAATAATGTACATGAGGCTATTGAAATGCTAACAGCCTGGGGACACAGCCCTGGTGCTCATTTTGGCGGCAATGAAACGCCCGGTATGTGGATGATTGGTGGGCTTATTCGTCTTTTTGAACGAGGCGGGGTAGGTGTCCTGCACAATGATCTTTTGGCTTGCAACAATTACACAAACGGTATGGAAGCGGCCCGCCAGGTGAAATGTCCTACAATGCTAATTTTGGGACAACATGACATGCTGACACCTGCAAGAGCGGCCAAAGCCTTGGCTGCACAAATGACGAATTCGACAACTGTTGTACTTGAAAAAACGGGACACACTATCATGTCCGAAAAACCTGATGCATTACTTGATTGCCTAATCAAGATTGTTTAGTCTGGAATCTCCACTCAAATCTTTCAACTGATCATGGAAAACACCCTCTCAGTCATTTCAAACTGGGTAACGCACATTTGGGCGCAGATCATTATCGTGCTGGTCATTACTTTGATTGCCAGTCGCATCCGCCATGTGATCATCAACGGGGTCGAACGAAAACTCTCGACAACTGAAAATATCTGGAGCACTTCGATTGTCGAGGCACTTCGTCAGCCTGCTGCTTTACTCATATGGATCGCTGGCGTCTCTTTTTCTCTTGATCTTGTTCGAACTGAATATCAAACCCCGATTTTTGATTCAGTTCCTACTCTTAGAATTGTCGCGGTCATCGCAACGCTGACCTGGTTCCTGCTGAAACTCGGTCGTTTTTATGAGCGCCACGATATTTAGAAAAAAGTCGCTGAATATTCGAGTTACGATCGAACGACGGTCGAATTTGTCGGCAAAATTCTGCGGGCATCAGCTGTTGTTCTAGGTGCGTTAGTCGCCATGCAAAGTCTAGGCTTGAGCATAGCCGGAATCGTGGCATTCGGTGGGGTCGGCGGCATTGCCATAGGATTTGCTGCCCGTGAACTAGTTGCGAATTACTTCGGTGCAATTATGCTTTTTCTGGATAAACCTTTCCAGGTTGGAGACACCATTACTTCACCAGAAAGAGAAATTGAAGGGACTGTTTTAGAAATTGGCTGGCGTCAAACGATCATTCAACGTTTCGATACGCGTACGCTCTACGTTCCAAATGCAGCATTTGCCACCATCTCTGTACGCAATCACACCCGTCAGATAAATCGAAGAATCTATGAATATGTGGGAATCCGATACGACGACTCTGCTCTACTTGAGGCTATTGTTTCAGACATCAAATCTATGGTGGAGAATCATCCTGACATTGACCAGAGCAACTCCATCATGGTTAATTTCGATCGCTTCGCTGCGTCCTCTCTCGATATATTCATTTACTGTTTCACTCGCACAACAGCCTGGGCCGAATTCCAAGCTGTCAAACAGGATGTGCTGGTGAAAACGATGGATATCGTCAACTCACACGGTGCTGAAATTGCATTTCCGACAACAACCGTCAATTTGCCAACTGAAACCCCGCTTCGGGTAATCACCAATGAGGGCGATTAGTGATTTCTGTCAATACGCGGAACCGACAAAACTTCGAGGGCATATGGTTCTAGTTGCATACTCAACCGTACTATAGGCTGTCTATAAGGTGGGCCCTACGCCACAACAGTGTGACAAGATCAGGTCATTTCCGCAAATCAAACCTCTGTTGCAGACTTAGCTGAGTATTAGCTAACTTACCAAACCCGATTTTTGTTCCATAAATCGACTCTTCACCAGCTGTAGCGGATTGAGTCATTTCAGCAGCCTGTTCCAACTGTCTACGGCAATTCAGAAGTATTTCCAATTGACGGGAGTCTAACTGAAACAACCAGATTTGATTAAGCGTAAACCACCTTGAAACTGCCCGAAAGATGTCGCCAGCATCCATGTTGTCCTCAACTCGAATTCGTTGCCAGAGCGATAAACTCAGACGATGACAACACTGAACTGTTTGATTTAAAGTAATCGTTCTTACAAAAAATTTTAATCGGAAAAATACAGCTAGCCGGAAGAGGTCATAATCATTTACTTGAATTGATTCCTTAACTTTAACTGTAATCTAGAGATTATGGTTATCATGTTGTTCTAATTGGAATAAATATGAATATAACTTCACTTTTTACGGATTTTTGTACCAATTGTCATTGTTTAATATTCTAAATATCATTGATCACAGTTCTAATTGTCATAGGCAGCAATCGCAATATATGAGCGTTTCGTAGAACGAAAAACAAACGAAGCACTTTCGGATATACCAGTGGTTTTGCTCACTGGGCCACGTAGAGCTGGTAAGACAACATTAGTACAAAATTTGAAACAAAAGCGCCGAGCCTAAATTTCTTTGGACGATCAGATAGCTTTCGACGCAGCTAGGTTCGACCCGGTTGGATTTGTCCGTGGATTGGAAGAATAGGTCTTCTCACAATTTTTTTACTCATCTATGGCAAATTTGAATACATCACGGCTATTTTGTTTAGCGCGTTCTGGTGATCGGTTCAATTACTTTCCATAAATCCTTCTTCCCTGGCAGGGCGACAATCTGGCATTCAGGTGTATCACAGATTCAGGCCATCACTTATGACTGTTGTCTTCCAATTTTTACTTCCCGGTGAAGAATATACAGCGTGCTCATAATGATGATCGATGCACCAATCAGTGCCGAAATCTGCGGGATTTCATCAAATACAAAGTAACCAACGATCACCATGAAAATGATTCGGGTGTACAAAAAAGGTGAGACAAATTGTGCATCGCCCAACGCATAACCGCGTACGTCCATATAGTTTCGAAGTGCCGACATCGCCGCAATCATGGTGAGAAGTCCCCATTCTGTCCAGTTGGGAGTCTGCCAGACAATGATGGCAGGCGGTAAGCTGCCCACTGCCAAAATCATTGAGAAATAGAGCACGATAGTGCCAGGGTTTTCGGTTGAAGACAATTGTTTGCCCGTAACCAAAGTCAGCGAAAACGCAACAGATGCAAAAATTGGTGCGAACCACTTGATGCTTAATGGCTCCGGTAGATAGCCAATCACCAGCACTGCCCCCAAAAATCCGATGATTGATGCCATGATCCGCCGAACGCCAACTTTTTCTTTCAGCATTGGGATGCTTAGAGCAGTCACAAACAGTGGTGTTGTAAAAAAGAGCGCTGTGACTGTCGCTAGAGGCAGGATCTGGAGTGAATAAAACCCTAGGTTTATGGCGACAACGCCAATCACCCCTCGTACAATATGCAGTTTAAGCCGCTTGGTGCGTATACTGAAATCTGAGCGTGGTAACGAGAATGCAAGAATAAGGAGTGAACCGATGACACCGCGTATGAATACCGCCTGCGCGGAGTGTATCGACCCGGCTAGTTCATGAACGCCGGAACTCATGACCGTTGCAACTACGGCAGACCCGACGATCCAGGTGGCTCCCCGGAGATTGTTGGCAGCGCTAGCCATTTAATCTATCACTTCAGTCCCTGACATCACAGGAGAATTTCAACATGGAACTCGGTCTCAAAGGAAAAAACGCGTTGGTGTGCGCCTCTAGTAAAGGTATCGGCAAGGGCTGTGCGCGTGCTTTAGCCGCAGAAGGCGCAAACGTCTGGCTTAACGGCCGAGACCCGAACACTCTGGAAGCGACCCAGCGTGAAATAGGAGCCATTGCCAAGGGAGATGTTGCCATCATTTGCTGCGACATCACGACAGAATCAGGTCGCGACAAGGCCTTGAATGAAACACCTGATCTTGATATTCTCGTCAATAACGCCGGTGGTCCGCCGGTTGGTGATTTTCGGGAATGGACTCTGGATGACTGGCGTTCTGCCCTCAACAACAACATGCTCACGCCGATTGATCTCTTCCAGCGCGTTATTGATGGCATGATTGAAAGACGATTCGGACGGGTCATCAATGTAACGTCATCATCTGTGAAAGCGCCAATTCAACACCTTGACCTGTCCAACGGTGCGCGCTCAGGTCTGACTGGTTTTTTCGCTGGCGCATCGCGGCAGGTCGCTCCTTTCAATGTCACTGTCAATGCGATTCTGCCAGGCCGCTTTGACACCGACCGACTTCGTACCAGCATGACGCGAGCTGCCACTGAAGCTGACGAATCGATTGAAGACCTGCTGGAAAAGGGCAAACAGCACATACCAGCCAGACGCTTCGGTTCACCGGACGAATTTGGCGCACTATGCGCCTTTCTTTGCAGTACTCACGCAGGTTATATAACCGGGCAAAACATATTGATCGACGGCGGTCTGGTTGCCCTTAGTCCCTGACTAAACCCAGTGGCAACTCCAGTCGCACGTTTTCTGGCAACAGGCATAACTCGTCATTACAAGCCTGCAGTTGAAGATTCAGCTGCAGAGCACTGTCAGGCTCGCCCACTGCTTTGAATTCAACCGGAATCTGTACTGTCCCGCTCCAGGCCGATAGCGGGTCTGTTTGAAACGATAGATAAGCTTCATCTGCCGGCGGATAAGTCACATTTTCTAACTGCCAATCTTCAGACACACTTGAGACCTGTGTGGCTATCAAGTTATCAGCCAATGGCTGATTGGACTGAACATGCCAGCCATCTGCAAGGGCCACTTCGACGATTGTCTGTATTTGGTTGTCGCTTCGATCCACTGCGCGAACCGTCGCTCTAACACTGCCAGAACCAGCAAATTCCAAAGGGCCAATTAACCCGTCCCGATGATCCTGCAAGGCTTTCAGTGCATAGCCATAGCTCGTTGGAATCTGCACAATTTCTGCTGCGAATGTTTGGAATAGTTGATCCGCAAGTCGGGCGTAAATTTGCTGACCTGTACGGCGATGCAGCTTGGACAGCGAACTTGCCGCAACAGAATTGCCCGATGGTAGCGATTCATCAAAGCGATCTTTGTGTCTGGCAATCAAATCCGCCGCATCGTTTTCTGAAACGGAAAAGAAACCACCTTTCTGCCGGTCCCAGAATTTCTCAACCATCGAATCGACTATAGACTGACTCCGCTTAAGCCACAACTCGTCACCAGTTTCATCATACAAGGTAAGCAAGGACTGAGACAAATACGCATAGTCTCGAAGTTTGCCGGATTCGCTTAGTTTGTCATCACGTAAAATCCGAAAAAGATGTTTTTCATTCGGGTCCCAGGTGTGCATCCAGAGGCGTTCTGCAGCAGTGATTGCGGCATTTAGGTATCGCGATTCATCCAAAATTGAACCAGCCTGGGCAAGCGTTGTAATCATCATGGCATTCCATGCCGTGATCACCTTGTCATCAAGATAGGGTTTGGGTCTGAGCTCTCGAGAGGTTCGCAGCTTTTCAACACCGACCGATAGTTTGTCTAGGTAAGATTCGACATTAATTTCAGCCGCGGACGCACGGTCTTCTGGAAGTTCGGAGAGAAAAAAAATATTTCTTCCTTCAAAGTTGCCAACTTCAGTCACACCATAGTGATTGAGCACAAATTCAGCATCAGTGCCAACCGATTTGACGATTTCATCCACTGTCCAGAGAAAATAAGTTCCTTCACGTCCCTCACTGTCTGCATCGGTTGCTGACCAAAACAGTCCCTCTTCGCTTCGCATATCGCGCAACACATAATCCAAAGTCTGCTCTGCAACCCTTCTGTACAAGTTCTTTCCAGTCTGTGCAAATGCTTTAAGGTAAGCTCGAGCCAGAAGTGCCTGGTTGTAGAGCATTTTTTCAAAATGCGGCACCAGCCATTCATTGTCAACCGAATAGCGGTGAAACCCGCCTCCAACATGATCGCGGATGCCGCCCATCGCCATCGCAGTCAGTCGATTTTCTGCCAGTTGCAACGCAGTTTCATTGTTGTCACGAATTGCGACATCCAACAACAGAAGCAGTTCTGATTCCAATGGGAATTTTGAGCTTGGCGGCGAAAACTCATCTAGCGCCTGGTCTTCCAAAAAGAGCTCGGTAACAAAATGGTCAATTTGCAGTTTTCCAATCTCAATATCCTGGCTTGATGTCGCACCAAATGACTGGACCGCCTCGGTTACCTGATTGGCAATTTTTTCGAGCTCCGCCTTGTCATTTTTCCAAACTAAATGCACTTCATTCAGCAACACCTCGAAATCTTCAGGTGGCACATAAACCAGTCCGAGAAACGGTTTGCCCTCTGGTGTGACGAACATATGGAGTGGCCAGCCACCATTGCCGCCCATAATCTGGACTGCAAGCAAGTAAAGTTCATCAATATCGGGATTGATTTCCCGGTCCACTTTGATGGCGATATAGTGCTTATTCAGCAACGTGGCAATCTTTAGATTGTCATAGCTTTCCTCTTCCATCACGTGGCACCAATGGCACGAAGAGTAACCAATCGAAATTAACACCGGGCGGTCAAGCTGTCTAGCCAGCTCGAAAGCTTCTTTATCCCAGGCATGCCAGTTGACGGGATTATGAGCGTGCTGATTCAAATAGGGGGACAATTCCAATATCAGACGATTGGCGTAATGGGGCGTACCATCCTCCTGAAGGTGCTTGGTTCGAATTTCGTGGTCTGTACTTCGGGATTTCCAAACCTGATCAATAGCCTGTCGAACTTCCATCGGCATTTCGGGAGCGCCTGGTAGTGGCAGAAATTGAGAATCGGCTAGTGCAGAAAGAGACCACAATAACCCGAGCAGAGGGACCAGGCCAGAACATCCTGATCGTAAAAGGAAAAAACGCATTGTCAGAGTGCCCGATAGCGATTAAACGCAATCATGGCATCAACTCGCCCCCAAATCACTCCTAGAATCAATCCTGTCGTGTGTGCAATATTGGCGACATTCGGGATCAGATTGAGCCAACAGGCTATAAACCAGATCATCATCAACGGTATGACGGCTCTTGGTATCACTCCAGCATAACCGATGGGATTGAACTTCATCTGCATCCAAATATAGCCCACGAATGCGTACACAACGCCAGACATACCACCGAATGCCGGTCCGGAATACCAATATTGCGCCAAATTGGAAACTGATGCAGCGACTGCAAAAATGAACAGGTAGACCAACCATCCGCGGCGCTTTTCGATTGCTCCACCACAAACCCAGACCCACAGCAAATTGAAAACTAGGTGATAGATGTCGAAATGAATAAATGCGGGCGTGATTAATCGCCACAGCTCACCTGATCGAATTTCATCCAATACCCCGAATGATGAGGCGGTGATCAGCGTCTTGGTTACGATTACGGCAGACTCACCAAAACCACTCAAAAGAGTGACAAAAATCGACATTCCTATCAGGCCAATAGTGATCTGCATGTCTTTACCTAAGTCCGATTTTTCGATCTAAACTCAGTCATCAATTAATTCGATTCTGTCTGACGCACCTAATGTCACCACCCTGCCGTCAAGAGTAGTAAATGTTCGGCCCTTGATGTCCTTTTGACGTGCCTTGTAACTAAATGGTTCTTCCTGTTGAGCGTTGATGACGCGTATGGTGAGTATCGTGTTGTCAGATTGCCACTTGAAGAAGTAGACAATTCCGGAGGACACCGCGAGGATACCCGCCACTGTATAGACCACCCATTTTGAGGGTTTGTTCGGAAAAGCAGTGCTGTGTTTCGCTTTCTGTACAGCTTGGGACACGGGCCTGAATCGAGCCTGGTAAACAAGCAAAACAACCACGATCACCGCGATCGTAAATAGGAATTTCGTTAACATGAAAGTTCAGGCGTTTGGATTCAGATAAAAACCGGGCGGACTGGCTTTCTTCTATTTTATGACAATCGGCTTTGTCAATCGTTTCTGCAAGAGCGAATCCTACCAACAATCCATAGTCCTCTAAAGGTGACAAAGCGTAGGATAATTACGCCAACAACTTTGATTCCATGCCATGACTTCAGATTTCACGTCGATCAACGACTCGCGAATTCACCAATACCATCCAGACAAACACTTTCCATGCAGTGGTTGAAAATTACGATCGCGTTGATCTGTGTTGCTCACGTCCTAGGTATGGTTCCGTTCGCGGTATATCCTACACTGATTCCGACCTTACAAATTGAGTGGGCAGCCTCTAACACTGAAATCGGTTGGGTAGCCGGGATTTACTTTGGAGGTTACCTGCTCGGTGTTATTCTGCTCGTGCCGTTGACAGATCGAATTGATGCCCGAAAAATTTATCTCTATTCGATGGCATTGACCATGCTTGCACCTTTGGGATTTGCGTTTCTCAATACGGGTGTCGCCACCGCTAGCTTTTGGCGCTTTGTTCAGGGAATCGCACTAGCCGGTACCTACATGCCAGGACTCAAGTCTCTGGTCGATGCAGTTCCTAACCACCTTCAAAGTAGAACCGTCGCAGTCTACACCATGTGTTTTGGTGTTGGTGTTGCTGTGTCGTTTCTGACTGCCGGTCTTTTGGCGGATATGATGATTTGGCAGCACAGCTTTGCTGCTTCCTCGATCGGAGCTTTGCTGGCGTTCTTCATCGCACTTTTGTTTCTCCCACAGTCATCACCACTTCGGGCCAACGAAAAGTTTACTTTGCTACCAGACCTTAAACCAGTGTTTAAAAATCGTAAGGCAATCGGATTCAGCATTGCCTACAGCGTGCACAACATGGAGTTGTTTGTTTTTCGGTCATGGACGGTTACTTTTCTGGTTTTTGCGATGTCGGGTCGAGATTTACCGACTTTTGGCAGCAACTGGAATCCGGCCTTAATTGTCGCGTGTGCCACGTTTATCGCCCAACCGTTCAGTGTGATTGTCAATGAAATTGCGGGTCGGATAAATCGTATCAAGGTCATAATTTCGGTCATGCTGTTAGCTGTGCTGACCGGGATTGCTCTTGGTTTCTCCAGCCAACTGTCAATGATTCTGATTCTGTGTCTGGTGTGTCTTTATGCAATCCTGTCGATCGCTGATTCCGCATCAATTTCATCCGCCGTCATTGCTTCAGCAGATGCCAGAGTTCGAGGCACAACCATGGCTGTACATACTCTGATTGGTTTTGTTGGCGCGTTCATTGGTCCCATAATTTTTGGTGTGGTACTGGACCTGGCTGGCGGCGGCCATAGTCCTACCGCCTGGGGTGCGGCATTTCTAACACTCGGTGTTATTGTTATGATTGGCCCACTGGCGATGCTGAAAATGTCGAATCGCGAACCAGTTTGAACTGCGCAAGAATAATTTTTTCGGGACAATGCGCGGATAACAGAACATTTAGACAAAAAACCAGTCTGTTTTACTAGCCAACTATTTTCTGGAAATCCAAGATGAACAAAAAAAACGAACTTAAACTAATGCGCCCTGCTCACATTCTGTCGTTGATCCTAACATTCGCAATCTTCTGGATCGCGATTCCCACCCTCGAGGCACAAACTTCTCCTAGATTTAAAGACTGGCCAAATACGGACTTCGAAAACAGTGTAATCGAACTCTCCGAAATTCGATCAGGCGGTCCTCCGAAAGATGGCATTCCGTCAATTGATCATCCAGTATTTGTATCAGTTGAGTCCGCATTGAAATGGCTGAATCTTAGAGAGCCGGTCATTGTTTTGGATATTTTGGGTGAGGCCAAAGCCTATCCCTTACAGATTCTGATATGGCACGAGATTGTCAATGACATGTTGAACGACCGATTCGTCGCCGTGACATTCTGCCCGCTTTGCAATGCATCCATCGTATTTGACCGAAATCTTGATGGTGAAATACTTGACTTCGGTACAACCGGAAATCTGCGAAAAAGTGATCTGGTAATGTATGACCGGCAGACTGAGTCCTGGTGGCAGCAAATAACAGGTAGTGGTATCGTTGGGCACTATGCAGGGGTTGATCTGGATTTACTGCCATCTCAAATTACGTCCTTTGAACAGTTCGCCCTAGCTTATCCTGAAGGTCAGGTACTGTCCAGGGATACAGGCTTCAGAAGAAACTATGGAGACAACCCATACCGCGGCTACGATGACATCAACAACGTTCCTTTTTTACTCAGCGATCCCGCGGACTCCCGTCTGCCCGCTATGGAAAGAGTCGTCAATGTATCAGTCAATGGTAAACATCGGGTTTATCCATTCTCCGTTTTTGACGAAGAGCCAGTCATTAATGACAGGTTCAACGGTGTTTCAATTGTAATTTTCAGCATGGACGATGCGGCTTCTGCACTCGATGAACGCAGTATTGCAGACTCACGAATCATCCCTTCTGCCACTGTCTTTAGACGTCAGTTAGATGAACTTCAGCTGGATTTTGAAAAACGTGACGACGGGAACTTTTATGACGTGCAGACTGGATCGCAATGGAATCTTTTCGGACAGGCTGTCGCCGGGCCGCTGCACGGTAAGGAATTGGTAGATGTCACCAATGGCGTACACTTTGCTTTTGCGTGGCTGGCATTTCACCCAGAGTCTGAAATCTATAGCAGACTTTGAATGACATCAACTCATGATCCGAATATTTTGGCAATCTCAATATCCGCTTAGTAGACGAAAAGAGTTCAAGCACCGTTTAACGTCAGTTTTTGTGGCACCACTGACGTTAAACCAAATTTTCAGGAAAACCGACAAGCAAGCCTTACCCACAAGTGGGGCTTGCAATTCTGTCAGTTTCACGCACCTGGAATAAATCGTACAATGTGCGTTTTTGCGTAATTCTCGCACCACATCATTCCTTACAAAATTAGAACCACTGTTTTGGTCATCTCCAAGCACGAACTCTGGCCTATCATTCGCCTTGCAGCACCCGTGCTACTAGCCCGCGCAGGCGCAATACTGATCATCACCGTTGATGTTGCAATGTGTGGTTATGCAGGCACCAAGGAAATTGCATTCTATGGACTTGCAAACGGGCTCCATGTTTCGCTGATTCTCATCGGAATCGGATCGGTACTGCCTGTTGCAATACTGACAGCAAGTTACGAAGGGACTGGAAATTTTGCAAATTGCGGTGCGATCTGGCGTGTCGGACTGGTGCACGCACTTGCTATCGGAATTTTACTCGGAATTCTCATGCTGTTTGGCGAGTACTTCTTCCGTCTGGTCGGCCAAAGTGAAGAGCTATCAGTCGGAGCCGGGCGCGTATTGGCCATGCACGGCCTGGGGCTGGCTGGACTCCTTTGCTTCATCACGACCTCTTTACTGCTTGAAGGTTTGCAGCGACCGATACCTGCAATGGTTGTCACATTAGGTTCAAATTTGCTGAACCTTTATCTCAACTGGATGTTCATTTTTGGCAATCATGGTGCACCCGCAATGGGTGCAGAAGGCGCTGCACTCGCGACCAGTATTGTTCGGTGGGCTGGCTTTCTGATTCTATTGGGTTATGTGTTTTACGCTGTTGATAGAATCCGCTACGGCATTGTAGGGAAGCTACGCCAATTTCGGGAATTTTCAAAGAATCTTCGCCAACTTGGCTATCCAACAGCACTTGGCCATGGTATGGAATCCGCATCATTTCTGGTTATGACACTGTTTGCCGGTTATATGGGGGTTCTTGAAACCGCAGCCTGGACAATCGGGATGAACCTTATTACAATTGCGTTTATGATCGGATTGGGCTATTCGATGGCTGCTACTGTTCGCGTGGCTAATTTCCTGGGGCAGGGCAGTCCACAAAAAGCAGCTCTATCCGGTTGGACAGCTATGATTCTAGGTGCGATTTCTCTGAGTTTGATTGCAACGTTATTTTTTGCTGCACCTGAATTCCTGTCCCGGCTTTACAGCCAGGACCCGGAGGTTTTGACAATTGCCGTTCCGATGGTGATCGCCGCGGCATTTATTCTGGTTCTAGATGGCCTTCAGGCGGTCTCTGTTGGTGTGCTGAGGGGATACCAGGACATGTGGTTCATTACGCGCACACTGATTACTGCGTTTTGGGTGGTGATGATTCCATTTGCATGGCTATTCGGGATTCACATGGGTACTGGCCCAACCGGACTCATGTGGTCAGTGGGTGTGGCTTGCTCTGTCGCAATCTTTATAATGGTTTATCGTTTTCGGCGCCTGATCGTGAAATCCTTACAGGCTCACGGAATCGCCCCCACTTAGACGACTGAACGGACTCAACCGTTTCTGCCTCCCCACATTTTCAGCCAGTCCGGCATGGATTTTTTGCGGTTTTCGACTCTTTTGAAATTCCGTTTCTTGGGCCCGATGTAGAGCTGACGCGGGCGGCCGATTCTATGACTGTCATCGCCGGTAAACATTTCCTTCCAGTGCGCAACCCAACCCGTTGTTCGAGCAATGGCAAACAGCACTGTGAACATCTGTGTTGGAAAACCCAATGCCCGCAATATGATGCCAGAGTAAAAATCAACATTCGGATAAAGCTTTTTCTCAATGAAATATTCATCTTCTAAAGCAATGCGCTCCAATTCCAGAGCGATAGGCAATACCGGATCTTTAATTCCCAATTCGTTCAGCACTTCGTGACATGTTTCTTTCATGACTTTGGCACGTGGGTCAAAGTTCTTGTACACCCGGTGCCCGAATCCCATCAAACGAAAATTGTCATTCTTATCCTTTGCCCTGGCAATAAATTTCGGAATGTTTCGTTTATCACCGATATCACCCAACATGTTGAGTACTGCTTCGTTTGCTCCACCATGAGCCGGACCCCACAGCGATGCAATACCTGAAGCAACGCATGCAAATGGATTTGCACCAGAAGAACCTGCCAGACGTACCGTCGAAGTTGAAGCATTCTGCTCATGATCGGCGTGAAGAATCAAAATACGGTCGACTGCGCGCGCAAATATGGGGTTGATTTCATAATCCTCAGTTGGTACTGCAAACATCATTCGTAGCAAGTTTTCCGCGTAGCTCAATTCGTTCTTTGGATACATAAATGGCTGACCCAACGAATATTTGAATGCAAAGGCGCCAATGGTTGGCATCTTTGCAATCAGTCTGTGGGCGGCAATCATTCTCTGAAGTGGATCATGGATATCCGTATCTTCATGATAAAACGCAGATAAAGCGCCGACCACACCAACCATGACTGCCATCGGATGAGCGGAACGTTTGAAGCCGCGATAGAATGATGTCAATTGCTCATGCAGCATTGTATGCATCGTGATTGATTTTTCGAACTCGCGCTTTTCAATCTGGGCGGGCAACTCTCCGTGCAACAGCAGATAACAGACGTCCAGATATGACGCTTCAGCAACCAGTTGCTCAATGGGATAACCTCGATGGAGCAAAATACCCTTTTCACCATCGATAAATGTGATGCCTGACTGACAGGAACCCGTTGATGTAAATCCAGGATCATATGTAAACATACCCGTCTTGGCGTACATTTGCGATATATCGATAAGACTCGGGCCTTCCGTGCCGTCAAGAATCGGAAATTCGTATGACTGACCAGTGCGATTGTCAGTCATGGTTACGGAATTTTTGTCAACTGCCCTCGCGGGTAGAGTAACGACTTTTTTTTGTTCTTGAGCCATAGTTTCACCAATATCTGCCAATCATTCAACTTGGCGCGTTCGCGGACGAACTATTGTACTACGAGACTTTTGGATGAACCCGCTTCCAGCGGACGACTTCTTTTCCCAATCGACTATTGATTAAAATCCTTTCTCCTGTAAGCGAGTCACTGTTTGACTCATCATTCACATTAGTCATTTTCAACAGGAGATTTTCAGCGAGCATGGCTATGCACCTTTATCTGCAACAATTCAATTCCGTCAACTATCAGATTCAATGAGTTTGAACCTGAAAGAAGAGTTCATCAAGACAGCAAATCTGGGTCTTGGTGCGCTGATTTCCGATAACAGTGAGGACCCGCCGGTGATCGCGTTACACGGCTGGCTGGATAATGCAGCGAGTTTTTCTCCGTTAGCGAACTTCTTATCCGGCATGCGACTGATCGCTATCGACTTTCCGGGACACGGCAAGTCCGAACACCGCACTGGTTCCAACGCATATCATTTCGTGGACTATGCTGCCGATGTCATTCTGGCGGCAGACGCATTGGGACTCCAGCAGTTCACTTTACTGGGCCATTCATTAGGAGCTGGCGTGGCCGCGATGATCGCAGCCACTATACCCGAAAGGATCAAACGTCTTGCCATGGTCGAAGGTCTCATTCCATTTACTGCACCGCCAGAAAATTTAACCGAACAACTTAGACGACATATTACCGGCTCAAGAAAATCAGCATCGGCTCCCAGAATTTACACGACCATTGAAGAGGCTGCCATTGCACGAAAACGGGTTGGAGATTTGTCAGGTAACGCAGCATTACTTATTGCAGCGCGCAACATGATTGAAACACCGGATGGCTATATCTGGCGAACTGACCGGCGGCTCACCTTGCCATCTCCAGTTTACCTGACGGAAGAGCATGTCCGCGGCTATCTGAATAAAATCGAATGCGATTCCCTGCTGATTCGATCAAACAACGGCATTGCCAAGCAGTGGCCAGACCTCGCTGGACAGGAATCATACCTTCAAACTGCAAGAATCATTGATATTGAAGGGGGCCATCACTGTCACATGGACGATCCTGAAAGTGTGGTCAGACACTTGTCTCCGTTCCTCAATCGTCCATAATTTCTGTATGATGTAGAATTTTGATAAATACCTGAGCGAAGTTCGCGATAAAGGACTTTATTAATGATTTCACCTGGAAAGGTTATGTGAAAACACTGTTCAACCGCATCGGCAGAAAGCACTTCGGGAAAATTGGTATTTTCGTCTTTCTCTTTTTTCTGATCAAGGGTTTACTGTGGTTAATCGTTCCAGCAATGATAATCTGGTATGGATTTTTATTCGATTCCACTTAATCAATCATTCATTTGGTGAATCATCCTTTTATGTTGACAAATTCCAGATTTTTAATGATTTTGCACAACAAGCGCAACAAGAAAGGCGACAAAATGCTTACCATGGCGAGCGGGGGTTGGTCAATCCAGCCTATACCTTGATATTCTGTAACTATCACGCGATCTATTCCGATTGGGAAATAGAGCAGACGATTTTGTTCAACAACGCCGCTCCTGTCGTCCGTCTATCGACAAGTTCCCGGAGCCTCGGGCAGACTAATTCGGGTAAATACCATCTGGCACAGTCACCTTCCAATCACTCCTGAATAATCATCATGGCACACTCTGACAGTACTGCCGGTTCGTCTTATTCAGTCTCCCGGAAATCGTTGGGATTTGATCGTTTGGCGAAACCAATTCAAAGATGGATCTGGAGCAAGGGCTGGAATCATCTTCGAGACATTCAGGAACAGGCGATTCCCGCATTGCTGGACGGGCGCCGCGACCTGATTGTTTCAGCTGCCACAGCCAGCGGAAAAACTGAAGCGGTTTTTCTACCCCTGCTCTCTACCGCGCTGGAAAAACCCGGTGGCGATGGCTTTGATCTTGTCTATATTGGCCCGACCAAGGCACTCATTAATGACCAGTTCGAGCGCCTTGAAGATCTTTGCGCAACATTGGAACTGCCGGTGTATCCCTGGCATGGGGATGTATTACAAAGCATTAAAGCACGCGCCCGCAGACACCCTGGTGGCGTACTGTTAATTACACCCGAGTCTCTTGAAGCCCTGTTTGTGCTTCGAGGCCTCGAAATACCGGCTCTTTTCTCGACAACCCGCGCGGTCGTTATCGATGAATTACATGCACTATTGAACAATGAGCGCGGCATCCATTTGCGATCGCTGCTGACCCGGCTTGAAATCGCAGCAAACCGGACGATTCGACGCGTTGGTCTGTCGGCAACGCTAGGTGAAATGGCGCTGGTCAGACAGTTTTTGCGGCCTGAAGCACCCTCTTCGGTTCAGCTGCTTGAAAGCTCATCGGCTAGCCGTGAACTGCAGGTCCAAATTCGGGCTTATGTTGAAAAACACGGGTTGGACAATGACGAATCAGCCGCCAAAAAATCTGTGGCTGATCATTTGTTTGCCCACATTCGCGGTGCCAACAATTTAGTTTTTGCTGAATCGCGTCAAAACGTTGAATTCTATGCAGACCGATTAAGGCAGATGTCTGAGAACGTTCGCATCCCCAATGAGTTTTATCCTCACCACGCCAATTTGTCCCGCAAATCACGAGTGGACCTCGAACAGCACCTGAAAAGTTCAAATTTCGTTACTGCCGTTTGTACGTCGACGCTCGAAATCGGCATCGATATAGGTGATATTGCCTGCGTCGCACAGATTGGCCCACCTCATACAGTTGCATCACTGCATCAGCGTCTTGGCCGGTCCGGACGCCGACCAGGCCAGGCAGCTGTCCTGCGTATGTATGCAATCGAGGGTGCCGTGGGTTTGAATTCGCATCCACTTGATCGACTGCACTTGGGACTTGTGCGTGCGATAGCAATGGTTGAACTTATGATCGAAGGATGGAGCGAGTCGCCTGCGCCACTCGCGTTGCACCTCTCAACGCTGACCCACCAGATTCTCTCTGTGGTGGCCCAAAACTGTGGTGCCAGCGCCAATCAGATCTTCACAACATTGTGCCGGAAAGGCCCATTCCAGGGCGTTGACACCAAACTGTTTTTACAGCTGCTGTCGCAAATGGGCAGCAAAGACGTGAATCTGATCGAGCAATCATCGGACGGGCTGCTGCTGCTCGGCAAAAAAGGTGAGAGAATCGTCAATCATTACAATTTTTTTGCTGTTTTTCAGACCCCTCAGGAATATCGCATCATTGCACAAGGCCGTCAACTGGGCGTAATACCCGTAGTTATGATGATGTCGGAGGGGATGACAATCGTCTTTTCCGGACGCAGGTGGCGCATCAAGTCCATCGACAACGACGCTAAAGTCATTCACGTTGGGGCCAGCGTCAAGGGCAAACCGCCTATATTCGGCGGCAGCACAGGCCTGATTGACGATGTCGTAATACAGCGCATGAAACAGATATTCGCTGGCAGCAATTTTCCAATATATCTCGACAGCTGCGCGTGCGGCTTACTGCATGATGCGCGCACCGAGTTTCGTAAATTGGGCTTGGATTCAAGCTGCCAGATTCAACTTGGCAGCCAGAATGTACTTCTGGCGACATGGGCCGGGACAGTAAAAACTGCCACGCTCGCCATCGCACTTCGCACCTGTGGTTATCGGGCAACGGTCTATGATGGCCTGCTTGATGTAACAAGAATCCGCTGCATGCAAAAGTTTCTTGAATGCCTGGACCAACTGGGTTTGCCGCATGGGCTGGACGAAGACGCACTGTTGGATTCGGATTTAAACCTGGTCACTGAAAAGTTTCATCGGTATTTGAATCTTGACCTTCTATTGAAAGATGCGTTGAGCAGCAGATTCGATGCGGGCGCACTACCTGAATTGATTCAAAATTTACATCATTAGGCATCAATGGAGTACATAATTGCTCAGGTCAGAGCCGGCGCGGCATGCGACTTCACACAACTGCTTGTCGAACTGTTATATGGCTGATAATTTGCCGTATTTCGCAATAAGGCTATTGCACATATTTCACTGACATCAATTCCCTAATCAATAATTGGATGCGTGAACCCGCGATTCGTTGACCGCACCCCGAAAAGTCCTGAACCATTGAAAAAGAGAAAAAAAAGAAAGCAAAAAGTCGTAAAGGCGAGGAAATCTTCGAAGCCCCGAAGAACGAACAGAAAGCACCGGGCTCGATTCACCAGGGAGTTTGATCCCTGGGTTCCGAACGGGAAAACTGTTCAGGTTGCGGGTCGCAAAATTCGCGGAATGGTGTACCTCGGAACGCCGTCGGATGATGATTTCGAATATTACCGGGATGTCGGCTTCATCGTCCCTCAGTTTCCTGTCTCAGAACCCGGAGATGATTATCTGGGAAACGGATTCTATTCTGATCCGCCAAATTATGCCCGCTGCCTTCCGGAAACCCGCGCAACCTATTTGGATTGGCTGGTGGAACGCAACAGCACCAGGTACAGCGTGAAATTTGCTATTCTGTACTTCACTGGACTCGAAAGGCGGTTTTTCTTCGATCATTCTACTCGAGCGGAAAAAATATCAATCGTTGAGGAAGCCGAACGGCTTTGGGAAATTTACCGCGACGATTCGTATGCCGACAACCTCCTGCAGACTTTTGTCAGCATTGGAAAACTCATTTTAGGATTGGATCAGGATGTACAACCGACAAAATCCAGATATCGGCATCCAAGTTACACTGCCGTACTCTCTGCGATAGGGATTATGGCGAACGACAAAAAACCTCTGAATGGACGTTGGCTGTTCAATTGGTATGTCATCAATTCGAGATTCAATGCCACCATTCACCGAGTATTTCCAGAGTTCAGAGCGCTTTTCATTTCGATGTTCGATGAGCGGCATCCCAAAGGCATGCTGCTGCCTATTCCGGAAGACGACGCATTCGTTGGTTATCGCTCTCAAGCATTTCAATACACAGTTGACCTGATTCGCTACATTGGATACGTTGGCACCCTATCGGATGAATCAGATTCAGTTCTATTTTCCGTTGCTGATGATATTGCTGAAGAAGCAGAGATTAGCCTCAATAAGTTCGGACGATATTTAGGAAAACACCCTGAACGGCGAGCACAATTGGCCGCGCATCTGCTGCTGCCCGCCCGCATCAGAGACCAATTCCCGTGCCAGGAAGCGCAGAGAATTTCGTCCTGGGTGCAAAACCGTCTTCAGCGTGGTGGTGTGATTCGCTTTGCAGAGGTTGTGGAAATCGCTGAAGGCGAAGCTGTCGAACGGATTACAAAAGCGAAAACCATCAAAATCATTGACAAATTTGCAGATTTGCGGATCAGAATTACACCGGATCCGAGGTTAACGAACTACAGCCTCAAGCTTGAGGATCAAGTCATTATTTTTCGATACGGCGGTGAATATCAATCGTTTGAACAGCCCGGCGAAGAGTACTGGAATACGTTTCGCCATTTGGCAATTGCCTGTTTTGTTATTTTCAGCACGAATCGTCGAGCTATATCAGAACACGTTGTATTGAACCGTCTGTTTTCAGAGAAAAATCTAACTCTTGCCGAACAGCATAATTTGATTGCGCATTTCACTTGGATGAACATCGTAAAGCCAACGTTGCAAATGCTTCGACAGAACCTCAAAACGCTGCCGCAGTCGGCGAAACAGGAACTTGCCCCGGTTGCACTGTCAGCCGCGGTCTTTGAAGGTTATGTCCCGCCACAAAGAGTTGACGCGGTAAAGAAGATCTATAAGCTGCTTGATCTTGACGTCTCTGCTGTCTACGGTGACCTGCATTCACACAGTATCGGAGACGAGCCAGTTGCAGTCAGGTCGGATAGCGGAACACAGCAGATTTTTGAGATTCCGGCAGCAGGTGAAAAACCGACCAGCTTCAGTCTTGATTCAGAACGAATCGATTCTGTATTGGACAGTACCGATCGGGTATCAGCAGTATTGGGCGAGATCTTCGCAGACGACAGTCAAACACCCGAACATGATCAGCATGACAGCGTAGATGAACTGTTCCTGGGCATGGACAATCGACACACATCGCTGATCCAGGAATTGATTAAGCGCAGCCATTGGAATGATGAAGAATTCAAACAGCTCGCCGGACAATTTAAACTGATGCCAGGCGGCGCTTTAGAAATGCTGAACGAATGGGCATTTGACAAGTTTGATGAACCTTTGCTGGAAGAATACGATGGTTATAATCTCAATCAAAACGTGGTAGAGCAGCTGGAGATGCTTTGAACAAAATGGCCGATAATCGAATAAGTCCGCGCGAACGGGATGCAATAATTCAGTCGCTGTATGCTGGCGTCGTCCCCAAATTGGGACTGCGGCATATTCAGGTTGGACGAGCACGCGAAATCGAGGAGTTGGTCAAGAACATCGATCGAGTTCGCGATGGTGGAGCCACCATTCGATTTGTTATTGGAGAATATGGATCGGGCAAGACATTCTTTCTGAATCTGATCCAGCTCATAGCACTGGAAAAGGGTCTGGTCGTGATGTCTTCAGACCTGGCGCCTGGCCGTCGAATTCATGCGACTGGGGGACAAGCCCGCTCGCTTTATGCTGAACTGGCGCGCAACGTGTCGACCCGAACCAAGCCTAATGGCGGTGCAATGTCTTCCATTGTAGAGCGTTTCATCAGCCAATCTGAGCGCGAAGCGAAGCAGCGCAACCAGTGCGATACCGCGCAGATTATCCAGGACAAATTAAGCCATTTGGAGGAATTAACAGGCGGTTTCAGTTTTGCTACGGTGATCCTGCGGTATCTGGAGAGCTTCGATACCGGCGACGACCAGCTCAAGTCATCCGCTTTGCGCTGGCTTAGAGCTGAATATTCTACAAAAACTGAAGCCAGAAACGCGCTTGGCGTACGGACGATCATCGACGACCTGAGCGTCTATGACCACCTCAAGGTTTTTGCAGAATTCGTCTGTCAGGCAGGATATCAGGGACTACTTGTGTCGATGGACGAACTGGTCAACATATACAAACTGACATCATCGCGCGCTAGAAACGCAAATTATGAACAGATACTGCGTATTTTGAACGATGTGCTTCAGGGCACTGCCAGTCACATGGGATTTATTTTTGGAGGCACGCCGGATTTTTTGATGGACACCCGCCGCGGCATGTACAGCTACGAAGCACTGCAGTCCAGATTGACTGAAAATACCTTTGCAGACGACCGATTCGTCGATTTTGCAGGGCCTGTAATTCGGCTTTCCAACCTTTCACCAGAGGATGTGTATGTACTGTTGATGAATATTCGTCGAGTTATGCAGTTCGATCAGGCCAGTCTTCCGGATGCGGCGCTCAAAGCGTTCATGCGCCATTGCGGCGAACGGGTTGGAGATGCCTATTTCCGCACACCGCGCAATACTGTAACGCAGTTTGTTCACATGCTTTCAATTCTGCAGCAGAATCCCTCGGCAGTCTGGAGCGACTTGATTTCCAACGTGGAAATCAGTCAACACAGGGGAGACGATTTGAGCGATATTCCCGTAACTCAAGATGACGAGCTTCACTCATTTCGAATCGGTGCGAGCTGAGTCATTTGCTGTTGGCAATCAGGCAGCGAGCTCAATTTAGCGATTTCGAGCGCATGAAAAATCGACCGACTGCAGCCATCAAAAATCCAATAAATGCTGGCAGTTGTCAAACTCCCATAGGACTGTGAATTACGTCGCTCATTTGTCCACCGCGGTTGCAGTTTCGTTTGAATACATCTGACTCACACTTCGGTCGCGTGCCTGTTTTGTGACAAGCTGATCGATACGAACAAAATTCCTATTCTCTTCCAATTCACATCCCCACTCCAAAGTCAGGTCGAAACTGCCAGCCACCTTTCTCTGACGACGCAGCATTCGAAGATGCTGATTTAGTATTCGACACGCCTGATGAATGACAATCTGACAACAACTCACCCAACGACTGAGACAGAAGCTTTTTCCAGCGCACAGCGAGCACGAGATTCTAAGCAACGTATTTCAGTACGATTCGTTCAGACCCGAATCGGGAAGTTTGACTGACACGTTGATTGACGCTACAGCGCTGATGCCAACTGGCATTGCTGGCACACTCCAACTCGCATCCGGGGCATTTGCGTCTGTCAGTCCAGCACCTCGCGGTTCAATGCAGACTATCGCCGCATTTTCCGTCTCAAACTGATCTATGAATCCGTACAGACTGACTCATTTTCTTTTGCGCATAATGAAGACAATGCCTTCCGAAGCATCACATATTTTGCGCTGCGCAATTTTGCTTTCGGAAATATGTGCTTTTTCAAAAGGGTAATTCCCTTAATTTGGTATCACCCAATCGCTGGCAATTGCCCCCTGGTCCACAGCAGACCACAACTCTCTTGAATTTGGACTAAGGGTGTCCATATATAATTTACGTTACCAAACCAACCTGAACTTGAGTCCGAATTTGAGGTTATGGCAGCAAAAAAGAAAAAGATGTATCGTGTCGTATTTCATAACCAGTCGAAAGTGTACGAACTGTATGCCCGACAGGTATCTCAGAGCGATATGTATGCATTTATCGAGATTGCAGACCTTGTCTTCGGTGAACAATCAAAGCTGGTTGTCAATCCCGGAGAAGAGCAACTCAAAAGTCAGTTTGGAGGGGTCAGTCGGACGTTCATTCCCATTCATTCCGTAATTCGGATTGATGAGGTTGAAAAAGAAGGCGCTGCAAAAGTTCACCTGACCGATGAAAAAGGCGTTGTAACGCCCTTCCCGATCCATTACAAGCCGCCTGAAGGGGTTTCAAGCGACTGATCAAAGGCTCGGCTTCAGTGGTGAAGCGATTGAATCGAGTATTGATTCAGCTGAAATTTAGTGAGTCTTTTTTGTCTTGTTTTGGTGGTTCCAGCTCACCCAGAGTCTGGATCGTCTGCTCAAGAAAATAATCTTCTTTCCCTTCTTCCGGACGGCACAATTCATTCACACCGTGAGCGACTGATCGATACAGCTCCTTTTGCTGTTCGTCAATCTTGGTGATGGCGGAAACCGTATCGATGAAGTGACTTCGAACGCTGGCGCGGTAATCGTCATACTCTTTCTGCAGTGCGGCTAGTTTGGCATCACTGTTATTCTTGCGGTTTCGGTAGCTGCAATAAGCCAAACCAGCGATGACACCAAGGATCACACCTACAATAAGAAGAATCACTGCGCTACCCGATTCCAACTGTTCCCTGCCAATCTAATTTTCGAAACTCGTCCATACAATGGGTTGTATTTCCTTTTTTACCACTCTAGCTCAGACATGCGCCGCGGGGTTTGAAATGCCTATCGGCTCATCATCCGCATATTTGATCATCTGAACGTAGGGTTCCTTCCAGACCGTCCACTCACCCGTCTCCCGGTCAAATTTCGAATTGACGAAACACTTCCAGTTTTCGTCATCAATGTTCTGAAAGTCCATTCGATAGTAATAACCGGGATAACGCGTCTCCTCACGAAACTGAATATGCTTCATGTGCGCATATGCGGTGATTAAGCGATGGTAATTTTCCCATGCTCTCAACAGTTCGTGGAGATCTTTCGCGCGCATTTGCAACGAATCCTCACGCAGCATTTCCAGTTTCTTTTCCGCGATGTCAAGCATTTTGGCATTCGTCTGGTACCACGTTGACACACCCGCTACATATTCATCCATGATTTTCTGCAGCCGGAACTGAAACATCTTGGGAGTAATGTAATGCGGATTGACATCAATCGCAGTCGTGTAGTCTTTATACTCAAGGTAAGTCCTGACTGGCCGGTAAATCTCCTCAACAATATCACCAACAGTCCGACTCAGTTCTGGTTTCCAGTCCTTGTTGTCCAGCGCAAACTTGACCATTGACTTGGCGGCGATTCGACCTTCTGCATGCGAGCCTGAAGAAAATTTATGGCCTGATGCACCAACGCCGTCACCCGCAGTAAACAGGCCCTTGACGGTAGTCATGCGGTTGTATTCCCAGTGATAGTGATCGGGCGTGCCAGGCAAATCTTCCGGCCCTGAGCACCAGATTCCCGCACAGCCAGCGTGGGAGCCGAGAAGATAAGGTTCTGTCGGCATCAATTCAGACATCTCTTTATCCGGCTCAATGTTTTCACCAGCCCAGACACCACACTGACCAATCGTCATATCCAGAAAATCTTCCCAGGCTTCTGCTTCAAGATGCTTGATTTCCTGGGGTGTCATAGTCTCTGCCAGCTTTGCCATTGCAGTTGGAGTATCAATGAATATTGGACCGCGGCCTTCGCGAATTTCTTTCATCATCAGATGATTGCGCAAACACGTACCCATCTTCGGACCGCTGGCGTATTCATCGTAGCCGTGATCGGCAAGAATGGAGTAATTATTCGCCTGATAATCCTCACCGAACGCATTCATCGCCTGAGCCTTGAACAACAGGAACCATGCGCCTACCGGACCATAGCCGTCTTTGAATCGTGCCGGCACAAACCGATTTTCCATCAATGTCAGATGTGCGCCACACTCTGCTGCTATTGCGTAGGTCGATCCTGCATTCCAGACCGGGTACCAAGCGCGGCCAGTGCCCTCACCCACTGAACGGGGACGAAAAACGTTGACTGCACCACCAGCGGCGAGTAAACAGCTCTTGAAACTGTAGATGAATACTTTATTCTCGCGAACGCTGAATCCTGCCGCACCCGCAACCCGACCGGGATCTTTGGCATCGGTAATCAGTTGCACGATAAATACATGCTCATTAATATTGTCGACTCCCAGTGCTTTTCTGGCAGCTTCTGCAACAATCCACTTGTAAGATTCGCCATTGATCATGATCTGCCAGCGACCAGAACGTACCGGTTTGCCGCCTTCAGACAACAGCCTGTCTTCATCACCTGACTGTTTCCAGATGGGCAACCCCCACTGTTCAAAATTGTGTACTGAATCGTCAACGTGACGACCGACATCGTAGACGAGATCTTCCCGGATGATTCCCATCAGGTCACCACGTACATATCGAACGTAGTCAGACGGATCGTTTTCACCCATATAGGTATTGATCGCGGAAAGCCCTTGCGCGACAGCTCCTGAGCGGTGCATTGCGGCCTTGTCAACAAGCTTAATATTCAGGTCCTTGTTCTTCGCCCATTGCATGATCTCAAATGCGCAGCCGCAGGCGGACATTCCACCGCCGATTATGAGGATATCAACTTCTTCCTCAACGATTTGCGGATTACCGAACTCAAATTCGGTCATGGGTAATTCCTAACTGACTTAGTTTTGAATGAACTGACTCATATCACACGAGTGCGTTCCCTTGGTGAACAGCACTGAATGATTATCAATATCGTTAAAATCTGCTGAAGGTTTGTTGGCATAGGGTTCTGCCGAACCTTCTGGTGTCGTTCGAATGGGGAACTCGAAACGCTTACGGTTGCCATTTCGGAATTTAATGGACCACATAATCGACTCAGACCCGCGCAGAGGCTGTACCGATGCACCCAGCGGTACCACATCCGCATAGTGTCGAATTTCAATGGCCTGCTGCGGACAGATCTTTACGCATGCATAACACTCCCAGCACTGTTCAGGTTCCTGGTTAAATGCCTTCATTGCATGCCCTGTAACTGAACCATCGTTGTCCAACAACATCAAATCGTGCGGGCAAATGTACATGCAGGCTGTTTTCTCCTGCCCTATACAGCCATCACATTTGTCTGTGAGTACATAAGTGGGAATAAGCTCTATCTCCTTACTCTGTTGCAGAATCAATTGGAAAACGACGCAAAAGGCCAACTCCGTTATTTTGGGAAGCGAATCGGCCTTTTGACCATTCACTGAATAAAAATCTTGGTGCAAACTGAATTCAGTAATGCCACACCAAGGCTTTGGTCATTAGCATACAACAAATAGCCGGTGTGTGCAACTTATTGAGCGACAAGTTTTGATGGCATACTGTTTCATTTATTGTCGTTTTTTTAAAATATTAATTCCAAGGAACAAGATAAATCTAGGTTATCCATTTCAAACTATCCTGATTTTCAGTCGCTGTAGCTGTACTGATATTTCTTAGCTGGAGCGACGCTATTTTTGGGTCTGCGTACACTTTGAATTCTGTATAAACAGCGTTTATATCCAAGGCTTTTCACATTTGTTATTCGGATCGAGGCAATACGGCATGAAGGCTCCAAACATACTGATTCTAATGGCCGATCAATTGGCACCGCACTACACGAGTACCTATGGTCATCAGGTCGTAAAAACCCCCAACATGGACCGCTTAGCGGAAAGCGGCTGTCGATTCGATGCAGCTTACACCCCTTATCCGCAGTGTGCACCTGCACGATTTTCGCTGCTATCCGGGCAGCAATCCTGGAAAATCAGAGCGTATGACAATGCTGCTGAGTTTGCTTCATCCGTTCCAACCATCTGCCATTACCTGGGGCGCATGGGTTATCACACCTCCCTGTCCGGAAAAATGCACTTTGTCGGACCCGACCAGCTACACGGATTTACAGAACGGCTGACAACTGACATCTACCCGGCCGATTATGCGTGGACACCAAACTGGGAGGCCGCCGATCTGCGAGATGACACCTGGTATCACAATATGGACAGCGTTCACGAGGCTGGCGTTGCCGACATGACATTTCAACTTGAGTTTGACGACGAGGCAGCATTTCAAGGCATCCGAAAAATTTGGGAATATGCGCGTAATCCTGAGTCACAACCGTTCATGCTGGTCACCTCGTTTACCCATCCACACGACCCCTATGTTGCCGGACGAAAATGGTGGGATCTTTATTCGCAAGACAGCATTGACATGCCTCAGTATGACATCGATTCAATTCCGCAGGATCCACATAGCAAGCGTCTACTGGTCGGTATGCAGGCAGATGTGTCGCCACCATCTGAATTATCAGTTCTCAATGCCCGCCGGGCTTATTATGCCAATACGTCCTATGTTGATGATTGGGTGGGACAGTTTATCGACACACTCGAACAAACGCGAATGCTGGACAATACAATCGTCATCGTGACAGCTGATCACGGCGATATGCTCGGTGAGCGGGGCTTGTGGTACAAAATGTGTTTCTTTGAACAGTCGGTCCGGGTGCCGTTGATAGTGGCAGGACCTGACATTCAGCAGGCATCGATTCCCAACGCGTGTTCGATATTGGACTTACTGCCAACTTTGCTGGAACTGGCAACAGGTGGCACTGACCGTACTGTAGATCTGGATGAATCAATTGACGGTCGCAGTTTACACAAGCTGCTGACGCGCGACGGAGCAGACGAGGAGAGTTTTGCGATCAGTGAGTATTCAGCCGAATGCGCCTCTCACCCGATGGTGATGATTCGCAGGGACCAATATAAGTACGTTTACTGCAGCATTGATCCTCCCCAGTTGTTCGACTTGAAAATCGATCCGAACGAACTGAGTAATCTGGCACAAAGCCCATCGCATCAGGAGATATCCGATTCATTTCGGAATGAAGTTCTTGCCTGCTGGGATCTTGATCAGATAAGAAACAAAATCATGGTAAATCAGAAGGCAAGGATACTGATTCACGAATCCATGGCAAAAAATCCAAAGTTATCCTGGGACTATCAGCCTCACCAGGATGCGTCACAGGCTTACGTCAGATCGCACAAAACCTGGATAGACATGGCGGCGAATTCCCGATTCCCGCTATTCGACGACAAAATACCGAACTGATTCGGACCTCGGGATTGATGACGGTTAGAACTTTCTTTCAACCAGCTGCAACCAGCGGGAAAAGTTCAATTTGGTGCCAGTGAAATCGCATTGATCCGCTGAGCCAGTGTTTCCGGGCTTGGATCATTCAATACAGTATTCACCAGGTCCGAAACTGCGGAGCGGGCGATGCGAAGCGTCTGCTCGAATGCCTGTTCCTGCGCGTCTGAAGGCCCTTCCACTGCAGCTGGGTCGTCCATACCCCAGTGTGCAGAAACTGGAGACGAAGGCCAAACCGGACAAACTTCGGCAGCGGCATTCGCACAAACTGTCACCACGATGTCCATGGCAGGAACTGAGTCTTCTGCGAATTGATCCCAGCTTTTGGATTCACATTCATCGGTGGAAATTCCAAATTTTGTCAGTATTTCCAGTGTCATCGGGTGAACTTCACCTTTAGGCTGACTGCCCGCACTAAATGCCTTAAACCGCTTGTCCCCCAAGTGATTGAGCATAGCCTCGCATAGTATGCTGCGTGCTGAATTACCAGTGCATAGAAATAGCACATTGAATTGTATTTTCGCAGTCAAAGCCGCTCCCGTTAGCTGGTGTGATCAACCTAGCATGAAGAAATGAATATTATATTGACTTGCGCATAGCTTCTGAATTGTGGCAAAATTTTCGCATCTTGAATTATCGCCGACTCTAAGAACAGCACATGACAACAGGCTTAAAATGGCTAAGGTAATACTCATTACTGGCGGTAGCAGAGGTATAGGCGCGGCCACGGCAAAATTGGCTGCTCAAAACGGCTACAGGGTAGCGGTGAATTATGTTGCACATAAACGCCGGGCTGAGGAGGTGGTTGACCAAATTCGATCGGCCGGCGGCGATGCGGTTACATTGCAGGCTGACGTATCCGATGAAAAGCAGGTCGTGCAAATGTTCAGTCAACTTGATGAGCACTTTGGCACGATTGACGCGCTCATCAACAATGCCGGCGTTCTCGCTCCTCTATCCCCTGTGATGAACATAGACGCCCAACGAATCAAAAGGATTTTTGATGTGAATGTGGTCGGGTCATTTATTTGTGCGCGAGAAGCAATTCGTCGAATGTCGACTGACCATAACGGCCAAGGCGGTTCAATAATCAACCTTACTTCAGGTGCTGCGCGACTCGGTGCGGCAAATGACTATGTCGACTATGCTGCATCAAAGGCAGCGATCGACACCTTTACAATTGGACTGGCGAAAGAAGTTGCAACCCAAGACATTCGCGTCAATGCAGTTCGTGCTGGTTTCATTAAGACTGAAATGCATCAAAGCGTCGGTGGCAGTGAGAGATTTGAAAGATTGAAACACACCATTGCGATGCAGAGAGTCGGTCTTCCAGAGGAAATTGCAGAAGCAATTTTGTGGCTGCTATCGGACAGATCGTCCTATTGCACCGGTACGATTCTAGATGTCACCGGTGGTCGATAAACTTCACTGCAGTTACCGGAAAAATCAATAGACTTATCAGTGACGTCGCGAACCGAGCGCTTCTTCATCTTGTCTCAGATGGTGTATGATATGTGCATGGCACGCACAAACATAGATATCGACGACAAGGCCTGTGCCGCTGTGATGCATAAATTTCGTCTTTCCACCAAACGCGACGCAGTAAACTTTGCGCTCCGCGCACTTGCGAGTGAACCCTTAAGTGTTGAGGAAGCCCGCGGCATGCGCGGCTCGGGATGGGTTGGCGAACTTGATGAAATGCGTAGCAATCGTAAATTTTGATTTTGATTGATACATCAGCGTGGGTCGAGTTTCTTCGCAACACATGCTCAACTGTTTGCGAAAAAGTCGACGTAGCGATTAGTAGCGGTGACATTGCAATTTGCGACCCGATTCGGATGGAATTGCTCGCGGGAGCGCAAAGTGAACGACACTTCGCGGCATTACGTCGATTGACTGCAATAGCAATCGTCCTTCCCACTGAACCTGTTCACTATGATGATGCGGCGATGCTGTATCGGCGTTGCCGTGCGAGTGGAGATCAGGTGCGCAGATTAATTGATTGCCTCATTGCTGCAGTAGCCATCCGCGCCGAAGTTCCAGTACTGCATAGAGACAGAGACTTCGACTCACTCTCGCGGCACACTGAACTTCAAATAGTACCTGCCCACGGTACACTGAAATCTGAGGGTTAGCGTACAAAACAACACAATTGGTTTCTCAATTGAGAGTAATAATGATTTGTAGCCTTTCCTGCTGTTGTTTGATCCAGTCGGTTACCTCTGGCCATGAATCTTCGTCATCGCCTATCCAATTATTTTGCACCGTGATTGTCCACCCTTTATCACTGTTTTTCTCGATATCGTCTCCAAGAAATTGATCTGCCATCTGATTTTGGATCAGCCAAGAATAGTGCTTCATTCGTTCTGATCTTTCTGGCGATCGTTGACTTTCTCCTGCACGGACATATAGCCAAATCAACTCGGGGTTTCCTATGTAAATTCCAATACAATCACCATACGAGTTAAAGGACGTTGTCCATTGAGATGGGCCTCGCCAGGTATCTTTCTGTCCAGGAAGCCCACCGGTCTGTTCCTTAAGCAGCTTCCAGAATGATTGGTATTCATTTGTCTCTGAAACTTCCACGTCAATACTGACCCCACATCGTCTGCCTAATTCCCGACAGCGCTTAGCGCTAGTGGGATAGTCTCGCATATATGGATACATCACATATTGTTCATGTCCTGGTATTGCGCGCATAGTTAGCGATCCGGCTTTAGAGCCGGGTGGATAGACACTAGCTAAGTGAATATTTGGAATAATCTCTTCCCCAGTGAGTTTTTCAGCATTTGAGGAATCGTGGCTTAAGAGTGCTGCAGCAACATTCAAGACCATCTGACTTGCCACATCTTCGGTTTGCCACGGCTCAGATTCAAATCTCCACCGCAGTCCACTAGCAGAGTGTTGTTTTATATCTTCAGCAGTTTCCTGTTCCTGCCACGGCCAGCGCTCCAATGCTCGATGAACCAAATATTCAAAACGCTGATCAAGTGCACTCTCGCTCCAATCATCAAATCCTGCAAGCTGTTGCGTGATGCCTATAGCGCTCCTTTTTAATACAGCTTTTTTCTGGTTAAATAGTTTTACACCCATTTCAGAATTAGTCTGAGCGCCACTTAGAGTCAGATTAGAAAGGCAATTGACGTAGCGTTTGTGAATTTCATCGGCATAGTCTCCTAATGCGAGGCTCCATTCATTTGTCAGTTTTTGTGGCATAACATGTTCGATCGTCAATTGATCAGGTGAGGGAGTTTCCTCTCGATGATCTTGTTCTGCCAATGCGTAAAGTACTGCAAATGACGACTTCGTGGCACTACCTCCATAGGCTTTTCGAGTTTGAATTCCATTTCGAACTTCGTCGTCATTTGGAACACCTACGCGAGTGTTACGTCGTTTGTGAATATGGCTCAACCAGTAATTCGCAAGATCGTCACGCTCACCTGGCCCTCTCTCATGTGCGATTTCTGCAATAGCGGTATTCATTCCGGCTGTCGGTTTATCTGCTAACCACAATCGGGTAATCCATGAACTAATCCCTCTGAGTATCTCAATTAGTCCTTTCTCATCAAACGTATCCTTGAACCGTTGACTTGACGCATCGTCAAGTAGACGAAGAGTTAGTGGTCGGTGGACATCAATCCCGATAGTTCTCAGGTGGCGTAGTTCGCGTTCGACTTTTTTATTGTGATGTTTTCCTGATGTTCCTGTTAGAATTCCATAGATTTTTGCCAGACGAGCAAGTTCATGGCATAGCTGTGGGCGTTTATTTGTATTTCCATTGCGTACTGCCCATCGACGAAGATCTTCGTACGTTAAGTCAATTCCTCGAACCTCGCCAGTTTGCCAT
>JAJDXD010000132.1 GCA_022823405.1 Gammaproteobacteria bacterium | reverse complement strand
CCGAAACTTCGGACTCTGTTTCAATCGTGAGATCAACTAACGAGACATTGGTGGTAGGCACTCGCACTGCGAATCCATCCAACTTTCCATCCAGTTCCGGCAACACCAACCCGATCGCTTTGGCTGCACCGGTGCTGGTCGGAATCATTGACAGCGTCGCTGATCGGGCGCGTCTGAGATCGGAGTGAACAACATCGGTCAATACCTGGTCATTGGTAAATGCGTGTACGGTGGTCATGAGACCAGACTGGATGCCAAATTCTTCATGTAATACCTTGGCAATTGGTGCAAGGCAGTTTGTAGTGCATGAGGCATTCGAAATAACGGTGTGGGACGCACTCAGAATGTCGTGATTGACACCGTATACAACGGTTGCGTCGACACCACCCCCAGGTGCAGAAAGCAGCACTTTTTTAGCCCCACCTTCAAGATGTGCTGAAGCCTTTTCCTTGCTGGCAAAAAAGCCTGTACATTCCATGACTAGGTCAACGCCAAGTTCTCCCCACGGCAGCGCTGCCGGATTGCGTTCAGACAAGGTTTTGACGAGATTTCCATTGACGAGAAAACCGTCATCTACACATTCGACGGTTGCACCAAATTTTCCATGCACAGAATCGTACTGCAACAAGTGTGCATTAGTCTCCTTGTCCGCCAGATCGTTGATTGCCACGACTTCAAGCTCATGCTGTTTGGGCGATTCATAAAGCGCCCGCATGATGTTCCGACCGATCCGACCAAATCCGTTAATTGCTACTCTAATTGACATTCGCTTTTCACCTTTGCGAAATGAAGTGGGTTGAAGTTGATTGAATGAAGAGCTAACCGAGCAGACCGCGTGCTGCGTGCTCGACACCATCTACAGTTAATCCGAAGTATTCGTAAAGCTCTTTACCAGGGGCAGATTCACCGAACTGATCGACCCCCATAACGACACCCCGCGTACCTGCGTATTTGGCCCAAAGTGCCGTTACTCCTGCTTCTACGATCACCCGCTTGGTGATACCGGGTGGAAGTACTGCATCGCGATAATCCTGTGTCTGTGCTTCGAAAACGTCAACGCTCGGCATTGATACAACTCGGACCTTGACACCGGTTTCAGTGAGACGCTGAGACGCTCCAGTTGCGAGTTCTACCTCTGTTCCTGTCGCAATCATGATTACGTCAGGTTCGCCATCACTGTCCAACAGAACATAGCCACCTTTTGATATGTGTTCGATTTGAGTTTCAGTACGACTATTCTGAGAAACACCCTGCCTGGAAAACAAAAGACAGGTTGGGCCCTCGGTTCTTTCGATTGCGGCCTTCCACGCAACCATCGATTCCTGGGTATCACATGGCCGCCAAAGGGACATGTTCGGAATCAATCGCAGTGTTGCCGCCTGTTCAACGGCCTGATGAGTCGGTCCATCTTCTCCAAGCCCGATGGAATCATGGGTATAGACAAATATTGATTGGATGCCCATCAATGCCGACATTCGCACAGCATTTCTGGCATATTCGGAGAACATCAGAAATGTTGCACCATAGGGAATAAACCCACCATGCAGCGCGAGTCCATTGATGATGGCGCTCATTCCGAATTCCCTGACTCCAAAATAGATGTAACTCCCGTCTGAGGTTTCCTCATCAAGCGGCTTTGAACCATCCCAGAGTGTCAGATTTGATCCTGTGAGATCCGCTGAACCTCCAATCAGTTCCGGCAGAATCGGACCGTAGGCATCAAGTGCAACCTTGGAAGACTGACGCGTTGCCAGGGCTTTGTCGGGGGCAGACGAAATTCTTTCGCTGGTGTATTCCATCCAGTGTTCCGGCAACCGACCTTCTATCCGTCGGCTCAGTTCAGCAGCAAGCTCTGGATATTCATTTGTGTACTCCATAAACTTTTCGTTCCACTGCTTCTCCTGTGCAGAACCACGAACACAGCAGTCAAATTCAGCCCGGATGAAGTCTGGAATGTGAAATGCGGGATGATGCCAGCCAATTTGGTCTCGAGTCAGCGCCACCTCTTCCTCACCCAAGGGTGCTCCATGGACTCCCGCTGTACCCTCCTTGTTCGGTGCACCCCATCCAATGATCGTTTTGCAGCAAATCAGACTGGGACGGCCGGTCTCGGATTGAGCAGTCTGAATTGCGGCTTCAATCTCTTCGGCATTGTGTCCGTCCACATGCTCGACTACGTGCCAGCCGTAGGACTGAAAGCGCCGCGGTATGTCCTCAGTGAACCAGCCAGAAACTTCGCCATCAATTGAAACATTGTTGTCATCGTAAAACGCAATCAGTTTATTCAGTCGATGTGTTCCCGCAAACGAAGCCGCTTCGTGGGAAATGCCTTCCATGAGGCATCCATCGCCCAGAAATACATACGTGTAGTGATCGATAATCTCGTGGGCTGGTCGATTAAATTGGGCTGCCAGTGTCTTTTCTGCTAAAGCCAATCCAACCGCGTTCGCGAACCCTTGTCCTAACGGTCCGGTAGTTGTTTCCACGCCGGGCGTGAGTCCATATTCCGGATGTCCTGCAGTTTTTGAGTGCAACTGACGAAAATTCTTGATCTCTTCCAATGGCAGTTCATAACCGGTCAGATGTAAAAGAGAATAAATCAGCATTGAGCCATGTCCGTTCGACAGGACAAATCGGTCTCGATCAAACCAGTCAGGATTCTGCGGATTGTGTTTGAGATGGTCGAGCCACAGCGACACCGCAATATCTGCCATTCCCATTGGCATTCCAGGATGCCCGGATTTTGCGGCCTGAACGGCGTCCATGGAGAGTGCGCGAATTGCATTCGCCATCTCAAGGCGTGTTGGATTATTACTTTGTTCTGTCGTTACAGAGGCTGTTGCTGAGTCGTTCAACTGCTTTAGTCCGCGCGTGGAGAAACGTGAGTTCAGTAGCGTAATTAATTGAAGGCTGGATGCAATCAGGGCATTACACTTCAATTATACAAATAGGCTTGAAATTCCGATTGCCCCAACCGTCCGCAATGCGTGAATAACCACGTGGATTTGACAGCACTCTCGTCTCACCAATCTGGTAATCAACTGATTCATGCGTATGACCATGAATCCAAAGATCTGGTGAATGTTCAATCATCAACATGTCAAGTGAAGATGCGTAGGCTGCGCCGCTATCCTTAGAAACTCGTTCACAGAGCAGCGAGCGTGCAGATGGAGCATGATGGGTGACAACCACCGTTTTTTGCGGCTTCTCTTTGGATTTTGTCAACTCACGCTCCAGAAATCGTCGCGAAGCATCGTGCATCCGTTCAGTATCATGCGGTTCGAGAAGATGATCACCCAGCTCAATCAATCGATAATCATTCATCCATCTACCAGCTTGAATCATGTTCAGTTCTTTGTTCCCGCTGACGCAAAAATCCGTCCAAAGCGTAGAACAGATAAATTGGACGTCATCAATACAGACAGATTCGTTTTCGAAAAAGTACACGTTTGATCCGAATGCGGCAGCGCGAATCCTGTCCTGTACGTATCCGACTTCACCCCCATAAAATTCGTGATTGCCGCAAATGTAAATGACTGGCACATCGTCAAAACTGCGATGTGCCCATCGAACTGCCCTGTCCCCCACATGAATATCACCTGCCAGTACTACAGCGTCAAAACCACTTGTCGGTACAGTAAAGTCAGAAAACTCGAGATGAAGATCTGAATAAACAAGAATTTTCATTGTCAAAATTTAGTGAAATGGGTGCAATGTATCGATAACGTGCATAGGATAGTGCCAAGATAATTATCGGCAACGATCATAAAGGTTTATATGTCTCAAGACTCTGGCAGATTTTCAGCAGATTCGATGTGAAGTCAAAGCCTATTAATGGGATCTACACACAAACCCATTTAGGAATTAACCAATTTATTATGTAATTGGAATATGTACAATTGTGGCTATATCGAGGCAATAGTTAAGAATAAATGCAATTGTTTGAATTATGATTTCCTACGGATGAAAACTTCATGAACTGGCTCACAAATCAATTCCTCGTCGCTATGCCGTCCATGTCCGACTCCATTTTTGAGCGTACCGTCGTTCTGATTTGCATGCACGATGAAGACGGGGCACTTGGAATTGTCGTCAATCGAATTACTGAGCTGCTGCTTGAGGATATTCTAAAGGAACTTGACCTTGATTCCAACGAGCACCCTGAAACAAAATTACCCGTCCATTTTGGCGGTCCCTGCCAGGTAGAGCGTGGCCTGGTTTTGCATGATACCAGTAAATCCTGGGCGTCAACAATACAAGTGGGTAATGATCTAGGACTCACCATGTCAAAGGATGTGCTTGAAGCAATTTCTGAAAACCGCGGTCCGGACTTCTTCTTGCCGGTTCTGGGATTTGCCGGCTGGGAGAGCGAGCAATTGGAAACCGAGATGCAGAACAATATGTGGTTGTCTGCTCCAGCTGATTCCTCCATCATTTTCAAAACTCCAATTCAGGACAGGTGGCACAAAGCCGCTTCGCTGGTAGGCATCGACATTGACACAATCTCCTCTGTTGCGGGGCATGCCTAATCCTTTGAACAAAGGAACTTCCACTTCTTGAACAGCCAAATGAGGCGGTTGCTTATTTTCCAACTGCCTGCCAAGATTTTCTTATCCAGTTTGAGATGAGAATAGTACACGATCCCATGGGATTACCGAACCTAGACCCCATCTATTTTGAATCTGAAAGCTTCAATCATATAGATTGCAAGTTAAATTCGACACCTGAGTTCAAATACGCATAGATCGGATAGTGAAAAATGTCTGATAACATCATGGCATTCGATTTTGGCAATCGCCGTATTGGTGTTGCGGTCGGTCATCCAAGTATCGGCCGTGGTCAGGGTATAGGAATAGTGCAGGCTAAAGACGGTCAACCAGATTTTGTAGCGTTGGAAAAACTGGTTAGCGAGTGGCGCCCTGAGGGGTTTGTATTGGGTATGCCGGGTTTGAGTTCGGAACCTGCCACAGGTCTAAAGAAAAAAATAATTAAATTTGGAGAAGCACTCACCCAGAGGTTCAATATTCCTGTTTCATATGTCGACGAGACCCTCAGCACGGAAGAATCGATTTTCAGAATGCACCAACCCGGCGAACGAATACCTAAAGCCAAGAAAACCAATGAACGAAATAAAATTTCTGCCGGAATAATTTTGGAGACTTATTTCTCGCAATTGAACAGTTGATTGAAAAGCAAAAGATCGAATCCACTATTGACCTGAATGAGCGACTTGAATAACAGATGAATCACCCACTGCCAGAGCAACTTCCTGTCAATGAAATTCTTTCAGGAATGGCCGACTCCATCAAGCCAATGCTTGAAGAAACACCTCTCTTGGTTGCGATATGTAGCGGTGGCGTTTGGATCGCCGAACAGCTGCATCAAATACTGGGCTTAAGCGAACCTGTGGGACTTTTGGATATTACCTTTTATCGCGATGACTTCAGTCGAGTTGGCCTCAATCCAAGTGTTCACAGTTCATCTTTACCCGTCGCAATCGATGATCGTCACATTATTCTGATTGACGACATTTTGCATACGGGACGGACTGTCAGAGCCGCACTAAACGAACTGTTTGCCTGGGGCCGTCCTGCTTCCGTTGAACTTGCTGTTCTGTTGGACCGCGGTGATCGGGAACTGCCTTTTCAGGCTGAAATTACTGGTTATAGAATTTCACTCGATAAACATCAGTTTGTCAAAATTTGTCCTGACGGCCGGTTAACGTATATCAATCGACATGCGGAGTGTGAGTGATGTCTGATGACATCCAAATAGGAACCGACGGCCGTCTGAATCACTTTATTTCTCTGGAAGAATTGCCACGAGAACTGATCGAGGAATTACTCACAACTGCGGATTCATTTATCGATTTCGCGACCCGCGACACCAAGAAAGTGCCCCTACTACGAGGCAAAACCGTCGTCAATCTGTTTTTTGAGCCGAGTACCCGAACCCGAACAACTTTCGAAATAGCTGCCAAGCGGCTTTCCGCAGACGTCATCACCATGCAGTCAGATGGGATGTCAACAACAAAGGGGGAGACAATTCTGGATACCGTGTCAACTCTGCAAGCCATGCATACGGATACCTTTGTCGTGCGGCACAGCTTCAGCGGCACGGCTGACCTCATTGCCCGACATGTTCCGCAACACGTTCACATTATCAACGCCGGTGATGGACGTTATTCACATCCTACACAGGCGCTGCTTGACATGCTCACAATCCGGCAGCGAAAGCCGAATTTCAACAATCTCACGGTTGTGATCGTGGGCGATGTACTACATTCCCGAGTTGCTCGCTCTGAAATAAGCGCACTCAAAAAACTGGGAGCTGGAGAAATTCGAATCGTTTCGCCTCGAACACTGATTCCTACTGGACTCGAAGCGCTGGGAGTGAGGATCTTTACCGATTTGGATGAGGGGCTTAAGGACGCAGATGTCATTGTCATGCTGCGACTACAGCTGGAAAGAATGGAAGGGCAATTGATTCCAAGTGAACGCGAATACTATCGCTACTATGGCCTTACTGAAGAGCGGCTGAAAAATGCCAAACCGGATGTCATGGTCATGCATCCCGGCCCCATCAACCGCGGACTGGAAATAGCCTCTTCAGTCGCTGACGGCAGCCACTCGGTAATCCTATCCCAAGTATCAAATGGGGTCGCAGTTCGAATGGCGGTCATGTCAAAAATAATGGGTGGATTTCGGCAGTCTGGATAGAACAAAGCACAATGGTTAGTGTCATTCGAAACGGACGGATCGTAGATCCTGCAAACAGTCGGGATGAATTGGCTGATCTTTTCTTTGATCAGGGACAGATTCTAAATTCCAAAGCGGCCGCAGATTTACCCATTGACCGCACAATTGATGCCTCGGGTTTGATTGTGTGTCCCGGACTGATTGACCTCAATGCAAAAATCGGTGAGTTAAATTCGAAAGGACACCTAACGATATATAGCGAACATCGGGCGGCGCTGAACGGTGGGATTACAACCGTATGCATTCAGCCCAATACCGTTCCGGTCATTGATGAACCAGCGATGGCACACATGATTAGAGAGAGCGTAAAACAACAAGAGAGTATCCGGGTCGTACCATTGGGAGCCCTGACGATGGGCCTTCAGGGCGAGACGCTGACGAACATGGCTTCGCTTAAATACGCTGGTTGTGTGGGTGTCAGCAACGCCAGAGTTCCAATACATAGCACCCTGTTGATGCGTCGAGCCATGCAATATGCCGCAACATTCGATTTGACGGTATTCATACATTCTCAGGACCCCTGGCTGACCGGTAATGGCTGTGTACACGAAGGAGAGATGAGCACGCGTCTTGGACTGTCGGCCATTCCCGAAGCTGCGGAAACTGTTGCGGTTGCCCGTGACTTGGCCTTGGTTTCAACAACAGGTGTGCGGGCACACTTCAATCAGTTGTCCTGCGCGAGATCCGTTGATATGATCGCTGAATCAAAGGCTAGAGGACTGAACATCAGCGCGGATGTTGCCATCCATAACCTGCACCTGACAGAGTTCGATATTCAGGGGTTCAATACCTTGTGTCACGTTCTGCCTCCGCTACGACAGGAGTCTGACATGATTGGGCTGCGGGAAGGTGTGAAAAACGGCACCATTCAGGTAATCTGCTCTGATCATCAGCCCTGTGGCAGAGACGACAAACTCGCTCCATTCATACAAACGGTACCAGGCATATCCGGACTCGAAACATTACTCCCGCTCACTTTGAAATTGGTTGACGACGCCGGGCTTTCACTGGAACAGGCAATTGCATGCCTAACCTGCAATCCTGCAAAAACTTTAGGACTGACTCTCGGTACACTCTCAGAAGGCGCTCCAGCGGACATCTGTATTTTTGACCCTAACGAGTCGTGGGAGTTTGATCCGGACGAAATGCTGAGCAATGGCAAGAACAATCCATTCGGTGGCATGCAGATGCGGGGCAAAGTTGCCCATACCATCATCGGTGGAGTCGTCGCGACAGACTTAATCTAGTGGTACAGTAAAATCGTAGATTCGGTCGCCTGCAAGTAGCCGCAGATCTTCGCTCGAAATGGGAAACAGGGAATTGGCAGTTCCACCCGCCGCCCAAACTGTTTCATGATCGAATAAGTCTCGATCAAATACAGTTTCAATTGGATTGGCTAGTCCAACAGGTGCTACCCCGCCAATAGCAAAACCTGTCATTTCTCGAACAAAATCAGCATCAGCCTTGCCAACTTTCTGTCCAATGATGTCGGAAAGCAGACTGAGCACGACCCGATTGCTACCACTCGTGATCGCGAGAACCGGACGTTTCGATTTGGTAGAGAAAATAAGTGATTTAGCGATTTGAGATACCGAACAGCCAAGTGTCTCAGCGGCGGGTGTGCGTCAGATTTGTGGCAAATTTTACAAATTGCTGGTTCTGTCGTACCAAAAATCGTCAAATCGGTTACTGATTACGCTTGCTCGAAGTGCGGCTATCTTGTTCGCCCCTGCCTTGGTCCAGTGCATGCCGCCGCG
>JAJDXD010000155.1 GCA_022823405.1 Gammaproteobacteria bacterium | reverse complement strand
AATAGTCTGTTTCGATTCTCAGGATAGTTCTGTTGCTATCGAATTTAAGGATTGATAGTGACTATTGCTCACAACATCAAAAGACTACGATTTTAGGTGGCTGAAACCTCCACATATGCCAAAACACTGTAAATTACTTATACTAGGGTCCGGACCCGCTGGCTATACAGCTGCTGTCTATGCAGCTCGTTCAAACCTCTCTCCCGTCCTGATAACAGGTGTCGAAATGGGTGGACAATTGTCCAAAACTACTGACGTAGACAATTGGCCAGGTGACACAGAAGGTGTTCAAGGTCCAGATTTAATGGAACGCATGTGGCATCACGCTGCACGATTCAACACAGAAATCATCAATGATCACATTCATACTGCGAAATTGGATACCCAACCGTTCAGACTGTTCGGCGACCAGGATGAATACACCTGCGACGCTCTCATAATCTCAACTGGTGCCTCAGCAAAATACCTGGAACTTGAATCTGAAGAAAGGTACAAGGGCAGAGGTGTATCGGCATGTGCTACTTGCGATGGTTTTTTCTATAAAAATCAGAGTGTCGCCGTAATCGGAGGTGGGAACACCGCAGTTGAAGAAGCCCTATATCTGTCAAATATTGCATCTTCAGTAACGTTGGTACATCGCCGGGATCAGCTCCGAGCAGAAGCAATTCTTGCTGACAGACTACTCAGTCGAAGCACCGAAAATGGTGGCAATATAACAGTAATGTGGGACCACGTAGTCAAAGAAATGCTGGGAGATGACATGGGACTTACGGGGCTCCAATTGACCAATATACAAACTGGCGAAGAACAAGAAATTGATGTTCATGGTGTATTCATCGCCATTGGACATATCCCGAATACAGAACTGTTTGAGGGTCAGTTGAACATGAAGGACGGATACATCGTCACCACAAGCGGATTAAATGGTGGAGCAACAGCTACCAGTATTCCTGGTGTATTTGCTGCTGGTGATGTTTCTGACCATGTCTATAGGCAAGCTGTTACATCAGCAGGCACTGGCTGTATGGCTGCCTTGGATGCACAAAAATTCCTGGAGTCTTAATTCACATCACCAATGCAATGCCAGCCGATGATCAATTCAGAAAGGAGATGGAATCGTTGGGGGTAACTCCGCTAGGTGTATCCCCCAAAGCTGCACCTGAGAAAGAGCGCCCCATTCCCAACAATAAGAATTCCGTTGAAGCCGACCGTCAAGTTCTAGTTGAATCAATGTCGACTAACCCGGCTCACGCAAAGCACGCGGCTGAATCAGGTGAAGAGCTCAAAAAATCAGGACTTGCGACTCGGGACTTTACACGCCTAAAGCAAGGCAAGTATTACCGGGAACATGAACTGTATCTGAGGGGCTATACGGTTGAAGATGCGGTTAGAAAATTAAAGCTCTTTATTCATGAGTCGACAAGATCCGGATATCGTTGCGTCAAAATTATTCATGGTAAAGGCATGAACTCGCCGGATGGAATTTCCCACATCAAACTTGAATGCCAACAACACTTGGCATTGAACAGATATGTATTGGGATATTGTCGAGCACTACCCAACGACGGTGGCACAGGTGCGAAATATGTGCTATTGAAGAAGTGGAAATTCTAGGTTTTAGAAACTAAAGCCGTAATTGCCCAGGCAGCAATGCCTTCTTTCCTTCCGATAAATCCCAGCGACTCCGTCGTTGTCGCTTTGACATTGACTAGTCCTTCCGAAATCTTCAAATCCTCTGCGATGTTTTTTCGCATCTCCCTAGAATGTGGCTGAATTTTTGGCACCTGGGCAACAACCGTTATATCGATGTTTGAAATGTTCCAACCCTGCTCTTCCAAAAGTTCGGTAGTGTGTTTCAGGAGTTTCCTGCTGTTGATGTTTTTGAACTGAGGATCTGAGTCCGGAAAGTGTTGACCAATATCACCTAATCCCGCAGCTCCAAGTAAAGCGTCAACAACCGCATGGATGACAACATCAGCATCCGAGTGTCCCTTCAAGCCTGCAGAGTGAGGAACATCAACACCTCCCAAAATGAGTCGACGACCTACTTCGAACTCATGGACGTCAAATCCAAATCCAACCCGTGTCAACACTTCACCTCCAAGCCAGTTCAATTGATCTGATCGACATCAGATTGTTCCAGACCAATAATTGCCTCGGCAAACCTTAAGTCCGACGGCGCTGTTATTTTGATATTCGTCACAGATCCAGGTATCAGTTTTGGGCAATGTCCAAGACGCTCCATTGCCTGAGATTCATCAGTTGCCATAAATCCCTGGCTTACGCATTGAAGAAGAGCTTTATGTAAGAGACCTAGTTTGAACATTTGAGGTGTTAGAGCTCTAAAGCAGTGCTCCCGATTCACTGTGGAATTAATTTTCCCGTCAGTACCAGACTTTAACGTGTCAAATACCGGCAGACTGACAATACCTCCATTTTCGTCATCCCCGACTGTTTCAATTAAGCGAGTAATTTCTTCCATCGTCAGTAGTGGTCGATTTGCATCATGCACGAGTAGCCAATCGTCCTCCGAACAGCCATTTCCTACCAGATAGCTGATTCCATTCAATACAGTTTCCGAGCGTGTATCTCCACCTTCAAACACACCCAAAACTTTGGGATGAATTGACTTGATCCAGTCTGCATATTGTTCAGTTTTCTCAAGACCGACGTACAGACCGTCAACTTGCTCATGCTGAGCGAGTGCAAGTATCGTCCATTCAATGATTGTCTTGTCCTTGATCTTGAGAAACTGTTTAGGAACTGGACCGCCCATACGACGGCCTATTCCCGCCGCTGGAATTATTCCCCAATATTTTGGCATGACAGCCCTAAGCAACCTCAATACTTACTAATTTATGCGTTTCCACAATTTGACACTGCTCATTTTATTGAAACTATATAGAACCCGTCTGAATATCGGCGACTACGAAAATGTCGAATCAAGTATTGCATAAACTCAGATAAATATAATCTCAGCGATACTATCTTTCATTTGTCGAACGCTTTAGTTCGATTGCTTCCTACCTTTTACATCTTAAATCAAGCGCAATTCTGTGACTATTCGCTCTCCTTTAGATCCCGTCGCGGATCTTGATGCTTGTCACAAACTAAACTGGAGTGGGCTTACAGGAAGTGCAACTGCCCTCGCAATTTCCAAATATTCACTTGAGCAGAACAGTATCACAACAGTATTAACGGCAAACGCTTGGGAAGCTGAGATGATGGCGGAGTCGCTCAAATTCTACACAAGTGGAGTCGACAATTTTCCAGTTATGCTGTTTTCGGGTTGGGAGTGCCTACCTTACGATACCTTTAGCCCGTACCAGGAAATACTGTCTCAGAGAATTCGCCTGCTTAGCATACTGCCGAATCTAACACGCGGCCTACTAGTTGTGGCAATCGATACTTTAATGCAACGCCTGCCACCGACTGATTTCATAGAGTCCAACAGTTTTTCGTTTGAAACAGGGGCAGAACTGCATATTGAAAAGTTTCGAGAAAGGATGGCGCAAATTTCCTATAGAAATGTACAACAGGTCGAGAGTCCAGGTGAATTTGTTGTACGTGG
>JAJDXD010000098.1 GCA_022823405.1 Gammaproteobacteria bacterium | reverse complement strand
AGCAGAATCAATAGTTCAACTGATTCAACATCAGACAGAAACCACGTTCTTACCTTTGGAATGCTAGCATTAGTTTTCACATTTTAATTTCGAGATTTGCGAGAGTTGAAAGAATAAGGAATTGAACATCAATCGAATTTGTTGCTTGGTTCTCGCCCTAGCGACAAAATACCGACCGCGTGAGTGGTGACCTGAACTGAATGAGTAGTGAACCGCAGGGGCTGTCAGGTGCGGTGTATCAGTTCAGCTTAGGTTCGCGGTATGTTTCGAAGTATATTCGAGAATTGTGTTAAAACCATTGCATCATTAGGATCTTCTATGACAGTACGGCGGCAACGTCATTTATCTGGTTATTCAAACGCCAGCTGCTTCAGTAGTACAGCTTCCGAAATTCTGAATAGCTGTGTTAAATGATTGGAAACTCTAGTGAGGATTCAAACTACCGGTTTGGCTTACCTAGTACCTACTTGATCGCACGCAAAATGGATGTGAAAGAATGAAAATCGATGAAACTCAACATGGAGAGCCCCTTCGTATTCTTGTAGTACGTCCTGATCTAAGAAATATCAATCCTGTTATCAATCGAATAAAAAAACAACTGCCTGAAGGAACGAAGTTAATGTCGGCCGGCAGAAAAAATACAGATATTGTTTTGTCCGGATTAATTCGCATAAAAAGAAAACGTGGCAAAATCAAAAATTTAATAAAGGAAGATCGATTTTCTGGCACATCCAACGTACAAAATACTGACTCAGCAGCCAATGAATCTGCCTTTGTGGCGGTAGATCATTTACAACGGCGAACGAAACAATTTTCGTGGAGATTTCATACACTTGAAAGTGCCTATGACTCCAACCATTACTACTACATCATATTTGATCTGTTGCAAAACATGCTTGCCAAGGAACGAATAAACTTAGTTCTTTTTTTCAACTACCCACACTTGTTTTATGACACAGTCATATACCAAATTGCCAAAGCGAAAGGTATTAGAACTCTAGTTGTTTCGACTTCACCGTTTCCAAATAGATTCCTTTCACTCTCGGATATCGAAGATGTAGGTATTTTCCCGCCCACCTGTGGCAAAAATTCATACGATCCCTATCTAATCGACCCCGATGAAAACCCCGATTGGGCTTACATGAAAGAAGTAAAGCAATTTCGGGAAGAATTTGGCGAACTACGCTGGCGAGGAGTCTTGCGCCTGTTTTGGACTTTCATAGCAGTCGAGAGAAAGTTACTATTGAATCTTAAAGTTCTATTTAAAACATTCAATCGAATGCAAATCGTTGCCAAGTCACTGCCGAAGTGGCGCGACCCATTACGCCGGCACTTTCACACTAGCCATCTCGATTACTACGAAAGAATATTGTTACATGAAAATTTGGAAATCGACTTTAACCGCAAGTTTGTGTATTTCCCTCTGCAATTTCAGCCAGAATTGACTACATCAACTTTAGGGGGTATTTTTTCGGACCAATTGCTCGCAATTGAAAGTCTTTCGAGTATCCTGCCCGATGATTTCTGGATTTATGTCAAAGAAAATCCAAAGCAAACTGGCACAATGCGAGGCCCAGAATTCTTCAAAAGATTAGATCGGATTTCCAATTTAATCTTTCTTCCTTCATATGCAAACACTTTTGAATTGATCGACAATTCAGAATTTGTTGCAACAGTAACTGGTACAGTGGGTTGGGAGACAATTCGTAAAGGAAAAAATGTACTGGTATTTGGAATGCCCTGGTATCGGAAACTACCAGGGGCAATTCAATTTCATAGAGGCATCACATATGAGATGATTCTTGACCACAAGCATGAACATTCCAATTTAGAACAGCAGGCCGGTAAACTACACTCCCGCTTACATTCTGCAGATCCCGAGGATTCGAATGCGGTTGCAAAAACAATCTTCAACTTGATTGATAATCAAATTGAAACTACTTTCATGCAGACTTGAACATACTAAGTTTATGACGACTTACGTTTACATCGGGAATCCAGCAAGAATCAATTTGAATCAGATCCCTTCAGTATTTCCTCTAATTTCTAAAAGTCTTTTCCAACGCACGTACTACCGATAGTTGCTGTTCATCGCTCAATCCGAAGTACATTGGCAAGCTGAGTTCATTCGAATAAAACCACTCGGAGACAGGAAAATCTCCCCGATTGAATCCCATTTTTCTGAAATAGGGTTGAGTGTGAATTGGAATGAAATGTACGTTGGGCTTAATATCCTGTTCCAATAGAGAAAAGTAAACCTGTTCTCGATTCAAAGAAGTTCGCTCAGAATCGACTAAGACAGGATAAAGGTGCCATGTAGACTCGCTTTCAGGATGAATTCTAGGAAGAATCAGCGGCAACTCCCTTAGTTGTTCGTCGTATTGCATCGCCAGTTGTCGACGACGAGATACAAATTCATCCAAACGATTCAACTGAGATAAACCAAGAGCTGCTTGAATTTCGGACATTCGATAATTCAATCCGAGTTCAATTTGCTCATACTCCCAAGGCTGGGGTTGACTATTTTCCATTTCAGCAGGATTTCGGGTTACTCCGTGAGTGCGAATCCTCGCCATTCTCTCAGCCAATTCAGAATTGTTTGTAAGTGCGATGCCGCCTTCAGTCGTTGTCATGATCTTTACCGGATGAAAGCTAAACACACTAACGTCGCAATATTGACAACTTCCTACTGGTTTTCCCAAGTAGTTGCCTCCAGTTGAATGGGATGCATCTTCAACTATGAAAATATCGAATTGACTCACCAGCGCACGAATTTCTTTCATCATTGCGCTTCGACCAGAATAGTGCACTGGAATAATCGCTTTGGGAAGCTTACTTTCGCTGGCTGCTATCGATAGTTTTTCCGCCAGCGCGTTGACATCCATACAGTAGTTGATCGGTTCAATATCGACGAAATCGATATTCGCACCACAAAGAATCCCACAGTTAGCAGAAGCAACGAATGAATTGGGCACCGTCCACAACGAGTCACCAGGACCGAGTCCTATCGCCATACAAGCAATATGTAGTGCTGAAGTGCCGGAATTGGTAGCAATCGCGTGTGATGCAGAAACACGCTCTGCGACTGCTTGCTCAAATCGTGGGACAATGGGCCCTTGAGTCAAAAAGTCCGAATTTAGCGCTTCAATAACTGCATCAATATCGCTTTGTGCAATATCTTGACGGGCATACTGGATCAATTAGAAGTAACCGATAATTTCGCGATTGTTTTCAATCCAATCGGACAGTTCACTAATGTCCATCCAAGAATCGTTCAAATCCGAGGTGTATTTGAAGCCATTTGGGACAATCTTACCGTTATTGTCCGTAGCGGACATAAATGCATCAATCGAGGGCAAAATTTTAAAGTAATTCCCATATTCGTACGTAAATTGAGATTCATCTTCACCGACAAGTTGCTCATTTAATTTCTCACCTGGACGGACACCGATAATCTTGTGCTTCGAATTTGGAACACAGGCTTTAGCGATATCTAAAATATTCATTGAAGGAACTTTTCGTATATAGATTTCGCCACCGGTCATATCTGAAAATGCATGGAACACAAGATCAACCGCTTGTTCAAGTTTAATCATAAACCGGGTCATTCTGGTATCAGTGATAGGGAGTTCAGCTCCATTTTTCAAAGAAAGAAAATATGGAATAACGGATCCCCTTGACCCCATTACATTGCCATATCGAACAATTGAAAATCGGCATTTTGATAAACCGGAGTAGGAATTTGCGGCGACAAACAGTTTCTCTGCAGCGAGTTTGGTTGCACCGTATAGATTAATTGGACTGGAAGCTTTGTCAGTAGAAAGAGCAATACATCTTTTTACACCGACATCGAGACAGGCGTCAACAACGTTCATTGCACCATTGATATTTGTTTTTATGTATTCAAAGGGGTTGTATTCTGCAATAGGAATTATTTTCAGCGCCGCGGCGTGGACCACGTATTCGATACCATCCATCGCTCTGTACAAGCGTTCTTTATCTCGTACATCTCCGAGAAAAAATCGAACTCGAGAGTCATTGGTATAAGATTTGGCCATTTCCCATTGTTTCATTTCATCCCGCGAATAGATCACGAGTCTTTTCGGCTCAAATTTTTTCAATACCATTGGCACAAACCGAGAACCGAATGAACCAGTTCCGCCGGTTAGGAGAATTGATGAACTTTCAAGCATATTTATCCGAACTCGAAATTAATTTGATATCAACATTAACTTACAAGATGTTTTCATTTCGATAATAATTCAGAAGGAAAAACAAGGCTTACTATATTAGAACTAGAATACGAAATCTGGAATTATACGTTTTGAAGTATTCGTCCTATCATGTGGACTTTACCACCACAGCATGTTGACTCACAAACTATCAACTATAACACGAGCTCAATGTGCTTTTGAGAGTTAAACTTCTCTCTTCTAACTGTAATTTGCCTCGACAGTCACGCAATTTACGATTGTCTCACTACCCGGGAACAAGTTTAATCAGATTAAACTGAACTTCATTCAGTATATTTCGCCCAAATCCTTTCCAGCCTTTTGTTTCTGTTCAGGAAGCAACCGTCACCAGACGTTGTAAACCTGTATATCTGTACCCAGTGCATGAATCACCGGCATTCGCCTCCGTTT
>JAJDXD010000057.1 GCA_022823405.1 Gammaproteobacteria bacterium | reverse complement strand
AGACTCAAACGGAGGCGAATGCCGGTGATTCATGCACTGGGTACAGATATACAGGTTTACAACGTCTGGTGACGGTTGCTTCCTGAACAGAAACAAAAGGCTGGAAAGGATTTGGGCGAAATATACTGAATGAAGTTCAGTCTAAATTCGGATGTAAAGGACTCAACCATGGTCAAGAAGAAATCTAGTTGTTTTGGTCAGAGATTCTAGCACTCTTATGGAGCAACAGCTAAACGAAAAATTTTAGTCTTCAAGGCAAACGACATTTGTGATCATTGGCAACTGTCCGCATACAACGACACGGACAAACGCTCAATGCGAAGATCAAGGTGAATGATGCCGCAATCTACTAATCAACCAGGAAGAGGCTGAGTATTTTTCTTTTTGTCAAATGTGACTAGCAAAGATGGCAATAGCAGGAAGTCGGCAACCAACGCAATGGCAATCGTGATTGCAACGATGGCACCTAACGTTGCCGAAGTGTCAAATCCGGAGAGAGTTAGTACTAGAAAACCGGCGGTTAAAGCCACAGTCGTCGTAGACAAAGCATGGCCAACAGTACGAAAGGTCATGCGCACGGCTTCAACAGCCGCAAAACCGTCGCGTCGCGCTTTTTGATATTTGCTCAAAAAATGAATGGTGTCGTCAACAATGATTCCGAACGCGATAACACTGGTCATCGTACCACCAAGCCCCACCTGACCGACGAGATACCCCCATATACCAAAGGTCATGAGTAACGGTACAAAGTTCGGTACCAAGCTAATAAATCCCAGTCTGGCGCTTTTCAGAACGAAAAGTAAAATCAGCGAAATTATTCCCATGGCGATAGCCATACCGATAAACAAACTGTGTATGTTTCGCTGAGTGAGGTACGCTGTGATGATACTGAGACCAGTTGCTTCGGTTGTCAGTTGTGGTGCATTCTGGCTAAGCCAGGCATTTGCCCTGGCATCAAGTTCGCGCTGATGTTTTGATGCTATTCGATCTCGGGGTAAAACTGTCATGCGCGTCGCTGATTTATCGGCGCTGATACGGTCATTGAGATCACTTCCAAACGGCAGCGACAATTCGTACAGCAATAGATACTGGCTCGCAAGTTCCGGGTCTTCAGGTAAGCGATAAAATTCTGGATCATCTCCATGAAGGTTCATGTTCAGACGCTTCATGATGTCTGGAAACGCTTGAACATGAGCTGTTTCCGGCTGTGAACGATACCATTCGGCAAATGCGTCTACAGCGCGTAAGTACTCAATATCGGTAATTCCACCTTCGCGACTGGCAGGTAGTGAGTACTCCATAGATTCAAGGCCGGTTAAATTCTCGATGACAAAATCTGTATCTCGTCTGAACTCATATCTGTCGTCAAAGAAGAGGGTCCAGTTGTCACTGAATTCAATTTTGAATATTCCAGCACTCAATACAACGGCCACCAGAGAGCCTCCTATCAGTAAGAGCGAACTCTTTGAAACAACGAACTGACTGAATCGATCAATCAGGACATGTTGATTTTCTCGAACAGGAGGCGCTCTCAACTTTAAGAAATATAGGAGCAATGGAAACAGTGTCATGGTGTAGAACCAGGTACACAACATGCCGAATGCTACTAAATTCCCCAAGACTCGAAATGGTGGAGAATCTGACGTGTTAAGACTCAGAAAACCGATTGCCGTCGTGATGGAGGACAAAAATATAGGCCATGAATTGATTTGTAGAGACTCCACAATTGCTGACTTCTTATCCAGTCCTTTGCGCATGCCCAAAAATACAGTTGACCCAATGTGAATTGTTTGAGCAACAGCGACAGTCAATAGTATGACCGGAGCGACTATGTTAGCTGGTGTCAGAATGACGCCAAGCCAACCAGCAACCCCCATCGTGGTACTTACAACGAAAAACAGCGTCACCAACACAGCCACGGTCGCTAGAATTGATCGCAAAAGCACTGTGGTGAAAATGCTAATGATCAGGATCATTATCGGTACCAGTTGTGTCACATCATCTTCGCTGACCTGGTTAAATGCGTGACTCATGACAATGTCACCAGTCAGATAGAAATCTATATTTGGATAGGTCGCGGAAAATTCGTCCACTAACTGATTGACATGTTCGACGATCTCAATGACAGCTGGGTCGGAATCATCTGGCAGAATAAACGTTATCGAAAGAGCACTGACTGTCCCATCATGAGAAACCAAGCGGCCAACGGTTTCAATTGAGTTGAGTGCGATATCTTCAACTCTGACTAAATCGTCATCACTAAGTGACTGCGCATCTTCCACCAGTGGTGCGACAACTAAATCATCTTCATAGGCTTCACTGTGCGTGTAATTTGTAAGAGAATTGACTCTGGACGAAAACGGTGAGCGCCATCCGGCTTCTGTGAGTTCCTCTATTGCACCGAGAGTTTCTCGAGTGAAGACTGTCTCTGTGCGTGGCGCTATTGCAATTAGTGCAATATTCGATTCAGTGTAAACATCTTCAAGCGCTTCAAACGCCTGTAAATATGGATTGTGCTCTCCGAACAATGAACGTTGATCGTTCGTAGTGGTAATGTTGCGCCCACCTGCAGCCGCACACAGCATCACTACGATAGCAAGAGCCAGAACCAACCAGCGATGCCTGAACAGTGCGTTAATGTAACGGTCTTTTAGCGCAGCGTTCATTTCTTCAGCAGCCTAAAACCAAAACTTCGCTATTGAAATTCTTGCGTTTTTTAATACTCGAACTCGACATCGTTAACTTGCTAACATTCGCTGGACATTGAATGAGAAACATTAAGACCGCATGCAATTGTTTGTCGAGATTAGGGGGAAGTTTTAGATTTGACTTGTTCATTCAATAGCTTGCGGAGCACTGCGTCTGATTATATTGCTCAGCACTCGCGTTGACGTCATTGAATCGGAGCGCGTTCAACCACTGCTCGGGACTGCTGGTAGATCATGTAGAATTTAAATGCATTCAAGTCTACGACTCGGTCTCGACTCAATTGGGAAGCTTCAGGCTTTGGCACTTACAAGATAGTCAACCAAATCTATGTTCGGCATCTCATTGTTCTCGATTCCAGACTGGGTGAGCATCGCATGCACTTGTCCGCGATGATGCGTTTGATGGTTGAACAAGGTCAGCAATATGTCTTCCACGTTTTCCTCGCAAACTTCTCCAGACATTCGACTATACCTTACCAGTCTGTTGAGGTCGTTCTCACTTAATCTCTGAACGTATTCAGTCAATTTTCTGTCGACTTCCACCCGGGCATTGACCAATGAATCAAGGTCATCGTACAGAACCTGCTTTAGAGACTGAATGTGATCGTTGGCTTCCCCTTTTAATCTACCCAAATACAAAAGGTCAACCAGCAAAATATGATTCAGCGTATTGTGAATAGAACCAAAGAACGCACCCAGGTCTTTCCGATACTGATCGTCGCTGATTTTCCTGCACACTTCGAAAATTTGAGCATTTACCCAAGTGTTATAATTTGCCATCACTAACAGATTTTTCATTCCTATTCTCCAACACAAGAATTCTTCCCAAAATCCAAATTTATCATACTCGATGAATTAATGCGGCATCGAACGTTAAACGCATCAACTTGGGATGCACTGAGGGAAATATTCGAAGACTCAATTCCGTTCAATAAGTATCTGGATGTCAAAGTTGAAGGCCTTGAAACCGGGAACCCAAAGCTCATTCTCAACAGCAAAGAGTTTTATGTCGGAAACTTTCTTCGCGGCAACCTGCACGGCGGTGTCATTTCCTCGGTTCTTGATATTATCGGCGGCATTGTTGCTATTACGGAAGTGGTAAGGCGGAACAATGTTCAGACGACAAAAGAAATACTTGAACTCTTTTCGCGTACAGGTACGATCGACATACGCATTGATTACCTGCGTCCTGGCTTCGGTGAAAAATTCATTGCAAGTGCCTATGTATTGCGAACCGGTAAAAAAGTTGCTGTGACAAGAATGGAATTGCACAATTGTGATGATTTGCTGATCGCTGTTGGCACTGGTGCCTACGTGATAAGCTGAAACTAACCAATCAGTTGCCTATCCACAATTTGAGGTAAATTTGGAAGCACAAGAACACGAAGAGCGATTATTCCACCTGTTTGAAGGAAGTGCCTCACAGAACAAAGCAGAGTTGGACCCAAAAATTGCGTTTGATCTAGGGACAGGTCGAATGCTTTTGGAGGCAAGACTGCAACTGGATATGTCAGTCGCGGATGTTGCCCATGCATTGATTCTGCCTGAAAGAGTCATTGAGGCGATTGAAAATCGAGAATACTCGAAAATTCCAAGTATCGCGTACGCAACAGGCTACGTAAGGGCCTATGCAGAATTGGTTCAACTTGATGCAGATGAACTGATAAAAGCCGACCCTGACCTCGGACTTTCAGCAATCACTAGTGATGCCAGCTCAAGCCAGGAAATTACTTCTCCCCCAGCTGCAGAGCGCTCCATTCGTGATCGATTGAGAGTATTCAACTCCCTGTCAAAAGCTATCTTTGCTCTCATTCTGGTTACCGCTCTGGTTCTGGGTTGGATATACAGAGAGGACATCAGCACGTGGTTCACGGATCTGGTGATTTCTGGAAAAATTAGCCAAGTCGAAGAAAGTGCTGACCCGCAGAACTTTCAACCTCTGTCAAACTAATTGGTTTCGGCAATCGTATTGAGATTGATTCTGCTTCTCTGAGGAAAATGACGAGCGCTCGTCAATTACACAGCTTCTGAAGCGATTTGCTGGACCGATTTTCGCCGCCTATTCTCCAGCGGAATGACTAATATAGCGGTTAATGGCGGCACAATAAACAGCGTCAGAATGGCTGACATTGACAATCCGCCAACGACTACCGATCCCAAGCCTCGATAAAGTTCTGACCCTGGACCAGGGAATAAAACCAGCGGCATCATGCCACAAACACTGGTTAGTGTCGACATGAAAATTGGGCGAATTCGGTTTCTTGTCGCAGTCAATATGGCAGTTACGTTGTCCATATTGTCATCGCGCAGATGGTGAAGACTCTGATGGACAAGCAAAATGGCACTATTCACCACAATCCCAATCAGTATCACGAATCCAAGTAGCGTGAGCATGTCCAAAGGTTGCAGCACCCACTGATTCAACACTGCAAGCCCAGCCACACCACCGGCTGCAGCCACCGGAACGGCTAGCAGGATGATGAGCGGGTAAATGAAACTCTCGAACAGAATTGCAATGACGAGGTAAACAATAATCAGTGCAACCAGCAACTGCAAAACCATTGAATTCCACGTGGTTTTTAGCGAATCTGCTGTGCCGGATAGACTAAAACGAACTTCCTGTGGGACCCCTTCAGCTTTAATCGGTGCAATCACTTCAGATTCAATCAGTTCGATCGCTTCCTCCATGGTTAAGTTGGGTGATGGCCGCACTTCGAGAGTGATGGTTCGAGATCGTTCTCGATGTCGAATTGCGGTTGGTCCTGCAGTAATTTGAACATCCGCAACTGAATTGACGGGGACAATACGGCCGTTTGGGGTAACCACGGGAAGATTTTCAATCTTCTGAGTTTCTTTAATGATGTCCCGTGTGCCAATTAATGTTATATCGGTGGCCTTTCCCTCAAACATTGTTTCATCGACGCGTAAACCATCATTGAACACATCGACTGCCAGACCCAACTCCAATGTAGAAAGTCCATTGTCCGCCAGGCGCAAACGGTCAGGGATGATTCTAACTTCGGGTGCACCAAGTTCCAACCCCGGATTGGGTCGAAACTGGTGTCCTTCGGACCGAGGCATCAATGTTAGAATTTTCTGAGCAGCGCGACCCGCAACGAAAAGAATCTCTTCCAGCTCTGCACCGGATATATCAAGGTCAATTTTCCGCCCTGCCCCAATTCCGCGTCCGAATATCGATGGCTGACTAATGAATCCGAAAGTTCCTGGTTCGCTAAACACTGGCTTTTGCAACACCGGTATCAATTCTGAGACTCGACTGGAATTGTTGGAAACTGCCCCAACAAACATCATCGATCGGGTAGAAACAAAGAAAAAGCGGGCAATTTTTGGCGGCGCGTCGGAGTCAACTTCTTCATCTGGATCAGTCACCCAGTTTGGTCGAGTTGCTGTTTCGATCTTCCCAGCGATTTCAGTCATTGTGTTGAGGTTGTAACCAGGCGGTGGCACAATTAAGCCAAAGACCAAATTGTTATTCCCTTCGGGTAGATACTCCAGTGATGGCAGATACTTCAATGTCAGAGTCAAAGCAGTTGCAGTAATCATTGCTACCCACAGAAATGCGAGCATTCGGCGACGGACGAGCCTTTCTGTCAGCCAAAGGGTAAACTGCGTAAATTTGGCTGCCAAATCGTCAACGACAGGTATTCGCATTCGAACAAGGCTACCGGAATCACCCTTGCTGGTACCGAGCAGTTTGTTTGATAGTGCCGGAATGACCGTAATTGACACCAGCAGCGAAAGAACAACAGCGACAGAAATTGCGACAGCAATGTCGCGAAACAGCTGCCCTACCTCCAACTTCGTCGTGAGCACTGGAATGAACACCATGACGGTCGTCAATGCGGAAACCAGAACCGCACTCCACACCTGTTGGGTACCCTTGATAGCTGCTTCACGACTTGGTCGTCCCGTCTCACGCATACGAAATATGTTCTCCAGAATCACAATTGCTGAGTCGACCACCAAGCCAACAGCAAACGCGAGCCCCGCCAGCGAAATGACATTGATCGAACGACCCAATGCTGCCATTGCTACAAATGCGCCAACTATCGAAACGGGAATTGCAATTGAAATCATCAAGGTTGCACGAATCGATCTCAAAAACAATAACATGACCAAGGCCGCAAGCAGACCTCCCACCCAAATATTCTGCTGCACGAGCTGGATTGAGGAATTGATGTAAACCGTCTCGTCATATACCATTTTGAGCAGAAGCCCACTGCCTGGCATCACATTTTTCTGAAGATCTTCTACAACCGCCCGAATCCCTGCAATGGTTTCAATAACATTCGCTCCAACCTCACGAGTAGCGTTGAAAGGAATTGCAGGTTCACCTTGTGCCCGAATAATCGCGGTAGGCTCCTTGTACGCCAACTCAACTGTAGCAATGTCACTCAGCCTGATTCTGCCTGAACGAGTCGAGTTCCCATCGGCAGTAGATCGAACAATTATGTTTCGAACTGCCTCAACCGAGTTCAACTCACCTTCTGATCGAACTAGGTAACGCCGCTTGCCTTCATCGACATCACCTACTGACAAGGACACATTGGAATTGCGAAGTACTGCTAGCAATTCGCCGACAGTCAGTTGCAATCGAGCTAACTCGTCGGGATGAACGATGACTTGAATTTCTGGGTCGCTACCACCGAATACGCTAACTTCGCCAACACCAGGAACCCGCTCAATACGTTCCTTGATCACATCCTCAACAAAACGGCCATAGTGATGAATTGGTGTCGTGTTGCCCGGCACGCGATGCACATAAAACCAGGCAATCGCCCTGTCTTCACTTCCAGCGACTTTTAGCTGTGGGGAATCGGCTTCGTCAGGATAGCCTGAGACCCTATCAAGTCGATTGGATACCAGCAGCGTAGCATTGTGCATATTGGTGCCGACTTCGAATTCCAAAGTAATGCGGGATCGACCTAACTGAGCATTACCTGTGATCGAGCGGAGTCCTTTGAGCCCGGCAAATTCCTGCTCCTGCCGGTTCATGATTTCCCGTTCAACTTCGGCAGGTGCCGCGCCTGACCAATATGTTGTAATAGTGATTACTGGCCGATTGACATCAGGTGCCAATTGAATCGGAATGTTCTGTAGCGCGACAATGCCAAACAAAACAATCATCATCACCATTGATAGAACCGCAATGGGTCTATCTACGGCAGCCGATATCAAATCAGCGGAAGATTTTTTCAAACCAATCCCCTGCAATTACAATTTTTGACGCTTGAAAAATGGATTGTGATCTGCAAACGCGTCACACCTAACTGTTTCGTAAATTGTCTCCAATCAGACAAAGTATCTCAAACATGATTGAATTTGCCACTAGTGAAGTCATTTGGTTGGGGTGATCTTTGGTTGGCATCAGGCAAACCACATCGCCTCCAATCACGTTTTTCCCGCGAATACAGCGTATAAGATCCATCACCTGATTGATTCTAAATCCTTCTATACCTGCTTCAATGTTGGCAACACCTGGCGCGACAGTTGGGTCCAAGCAGTCAAGATCAAACGTCACGTAGACGGGACGATCACCAATCCTATCATTGATGATTTCTTTGCAGGCTTCAGCACCAATTTCCTCGTAGCGTTCAATAGTAATGACCTCATAACCTAAATCATAACTGGGTTCAAGCCAGTCTAGTGTACGCACATTACCGCGTATGCCAACTTGAACAGAGTGGTGAGGGTCTACATGTCCGTCTCGCACCAGATAACTGGCCCAGTGGGCTGCTGATTTCACTGCACCCAAAAAATGATCAAGCATGTGATAAGCATCCGTGTGTGCATCAAAATGCAGCAGCACTGCTTTTTCACCATGGGTAATTTTTGAATTTTCGCCGGCAATTGCCTGCAAAATGCCACCTGTAATGGCGTGGTCACCACCAATCGAAACAGGCCTGGTGCCTGCAGCATCTATTCTGGAGAAAAACTCCCGGATATCCTCAATGCTGCGTTCGTTATTGTTACCCTCAGGAAGTGGTACGTCGCCCAAATCAGCAATTTTGAACTCTTTCCACGGATCAAGATGAAACTGCTTGTGACAGCGTCTGCCCAATGCGGATATATTTCGCACTGCCCGTGGCCCCATGTGCTGATCTCGTTCGGTTGTACCATTACCCGTCGAATGCGGCACTCCAACGAGGCCTATATCACATTCACTCGGGTCATCAGCAATTGGACATCGAAAAAATGTTGGAATCCCCCACCAATAAAGGCCCTCGACCATTGACTCGTGTCGTCTCAAAATGAATACCTCTCAGACTGCGAATGTAAGTTCTGTTGAATCCAAACGGCTAGGTTAGTTGATGAGAAACCACTTCCATCAACGGCAAAGACTAAATCGCGTCCGGAAACTTTTCGTTGATTTCACGCTGAATAAATTCTGTTCTTTCCCCAGCCTCCAGCGCTCCTGCCTTAATATGGACATCAGTTACTGTGTCAATAACCAAGCCGAGAAACGCCGAGTCATTCTCAGAGTCCTTGGCTAATCTCAATACGGTATCGCCACCGTAAGTTGAAATCAATCCATTGTTCGATGGTTTTAATCGGTTAATGGGCTTGCCTTGGCTGACACGTCGAATGTCTCGTCGAAGCCGCGAACGCAATAGAGCAACACCCTCATCCGTTGTTCCCAGATACTCGCGCTTGTGAACGTTCATTGCCCCCTGACTGGACCAGGCTTCCCAATCACCTGGATTACTCTGCTTTTCTTCATAACTCCGATGTGCGGTCTGTCCATAAAAATCGACTTTTTCCCAGCCAACATTTTCGCGACTTCCTTGGCGAAGCACTTCATCAGCATCGTTGAAATGCCGCCAGCCGAATTTTCGGCTATTGATGTCATCAATCGGAGTAACCCACTTCGTCAAACTGGTACGGCCAAATGCTTTTGGATTGTCCATTACCTGAAACATACCGCCATTTTGCGCAAGATTCGGAAACAGATAATCGTGAAATCGTAAACGTACCAGATCATCACTGCCACTGCGTCTCGCATGAGCATAGACAATCCCGCCATCGCGTTCTCGATATTTCACGACCGGCAAATCCAAAAAGTGCTCCAACCCGGGGAATTGGGGTCCGCTGATACGTCCGTGTAAAAATACGCTGTGGAAAGGGTCAATCGCATTTTCCGTTTCCTGCAGCCAGTTATTTGGAGAGTGAATCGAATAGGGAACCAGTTCATGCCCTTCAATTTCCATTGAGTCCAGATGTGGAAAATCCGGCATTTCCTCCGGTGGTCCCATGTAGCAGAAAATGAGACCATTGAGTTCTTTCGCAGGGTATGCGCCTTGACAGATTCGGTGACGAATCTGACTGTCTTCCGGTTCTCCAGGCGTTTCAAGAATTGTGCCGTCAATATCGAAATGCCAGCCATGGTAGCAGCAGCGAATCCCCTGTTCTTCAATACGACCAAATTCAAGCGAGGCGCGGCGATGCGCACAGTGTTTGTGTAATACTCCAACTCTTCCGCTTAAGTCTCTGAAAACAACCAGGTCTTCACAAAGTATTGTTATTGCAACTGGCTTACCGGGGTCAAGCTGGGCGGACATGGCCACTGGATGCCAGAATCGTCGAAGATATTCGCCAGTCAATGTTGCTGGACCAACTTCAAGAAAATTTATATCGGGCTGTAAAGACTCTCGAATAGCATAACCATCATACGGGCGAGTCGCCCAACGAACTTCCTTCATCTAAATGAATTACCTCAAACTTAAAGACTTGGTTTCACCCTCTAACGACTATTTTATGCCTTGTCTATACTAAGAATTTATGATTCATACGACACTTCTTCGATATTGTCGCACTCTGTAGCTGGCATTGAAATTTGTACTGCGAATTAGACAGAAATTGCTGACATAGTCTTTCATGTTTCATGATGCTTTTGACCCAAAATTGCAACACAAATTCTTGAATCCTCCACTCTCAAGCTTCAGTTAAGCTTTTGTGCGTTGCATCTCGTCAATCGACAACCTGAGACGCTTGATCAGTTCATTGATTTCATCTGCGCTGATGATCAATGGCGGTGCCAGTACGATTGTATTGCCGACGGCCCGAATGAATAATCGGTTGCGTTCGGCAATATCCATCAGCAGGTTCCCTGCATGAATTTCAGAGCCGAAGAGTTTAGGAATCACATCAATGCCAGCCTTCAAACCGATATCGCGTGTATTTTGCCAAGGCCTAGCCTTCTCGACCAACGTTCCAGCTGCGTCTTCTCCTCAGCGGTTGGCGCAGGATTCTCACGCGTATGATGATTTGCCATAACGAAATCCCCCGTTGAAGATATTTCACTACGGCAATTATTCCACCTTTTGGGTTTACTGTAAACGATTTAATGAGACAGAATGCTAGCCTGCAGCGGTGAAGTAATCAACTGGGCTGAAGCGAATCAAAATGAACGTTTGACAACCCCGTCCAATCGCGACCGGGTTTCATCACGCATGCCTGCTTGCAGTCCAGCTGAAATGGCATCTACATTCCCCAGACTGTTACGTGCCTTTCGCCTGCTGACTCTTCTCTCTTGAAAATCTTGTCATCCCAGGTTCGCTTCTCCGAGCGGTCGAAAATCACCAGATGCCCCTCATTCGAACCGCAACGCTCCATGTACGCGCCAGTTTGCTCCAAGCCTTCCCGCACCGTGCGCTCCAGACCATTGCGTCGAAGTTTGCACTCAATTACCACCTTCTGCCGGCTCTGGCCTGCACCCCACACGATTAGCAGGTCGGTTCGATAGCGGCCCAATCCGTATTCCCTTTCTATCCGCCCGCCGGCATTGACAATCCGTTGAAGAAATGCCTGCAACAATAGTTGAGGTCCCGCTTCCTGGTAATCGAAACGCTTAACCCAGTGTTCGGAATGTTCGCGAAAAAACTCCTGAAACGATTCCATCAGATGTCCCGTAACCAACCGACAATCCTCCACAAACCAAGCAGTTTTGAATGGCATGAACTCGTCTGTCGAGGTGATCAGCTCGCGCGGAATTATCTCGCGGTAGATTGGATTGGCAATATCTACTGAGTTGCTGCCGATGAGTCCCAGATCGCGCACATACTGCAAATCGTCGGCACGGAAAGTGTCCGGTTCATCACTGCCGCTCACTAAAGGCTCGATCACGCGTTTCACCCTGCTTTCTCGCAGTTTGTCTGCCAGCTGGTCCAAATGCGTATCGCGTCGAATAATCAACTCTTCTCTTGCATTCTCAATGTTACCAGCGCTAATCTCCTTACCCAAGTCTGAAACCCTATCGACGGCTTCCGATGCCAGAGCGTTCACCAGCCACGGCTGCCCCTGCGTCGAATGCCACACCTCTTCCAGTGCCGCTTCGCTCCATCGCTGACCGGTTTCTTCAGTGTGCTGCAGAAGCAGCGAACGCACTTCGGTCTCGTCAAAATCACCTAAACGTAACGACTTGACCTTGATGTTGAATGCGCTCCCGCCGGTAATTATTTCCTTTGTCGAACTTGAGTGAATGCGATAGTCACGCACATCTCGTATACCGCACAAAATCACACTGTGCGGAAAGCGGGTGGGACGATTGGGAAACCCCGTTCTCAACTGACGCAATACTGATATTAAACTGTCACCCACCAGCGAATCAATTTCATCAATCATCAGAATGAGCGGCTGCTGGTCAGATGCGGACCATCTTCTCAGCACTTCGCGAAAGGCAACATACGGACCATGTGAAACAAGAATATCCTGCCAAATTTCGCGAACGAACAAGTCGTTGAGTTCATCTTCCGCGACAGTGGCAAGTTCACTTAAAATCGCCTGCATTGATGCTGCGACATCTTCGCGTGCAACTTGAGCTGATTCAACATTCAAATACACCGGTCGGTACTGTTTCGTCGCACTCAATTCTTCACGCAAATCAAGAAGTATCGAAGTCTTGCCGGTTTGCCGCGGCGCGTGCAAAACGAAGTACTGCTTCTGCTCAATCAGTTTAATGACCGCGCATTGGTCGATTCGCTTCAGCGGTGGAATAAAATAATTGTCTGCCGCAACAATCGGTCCCGCAGTGTTGAAGAATCGCATGATTTCGGATTATACTTTTCGACCAATGCCGAATATTCCAAACGCTGCGTGAATCTGGCATTCAAAGTGAAGTGAGCATTGGAAAATCAACGATAGAAAAGGATTTTCCATCATGTACTCTTGAAAACACACTGCAAATGAATTGCGACTCTGTATTTTGTCCTCCCATGCGATGCCTTTTCCGACATTGATTAGTCTGCTGTTTAATGATCTTTATCAGAACGCTCAGACCTATTGCTCCCAGCTATGATTCGACTTGGATCGAATGGCCGCATCATGCAATTTAGCCTTGCCATGCAGAGAATCGATGCTAAATTGTTTGACTTGCGTGAAGGTATCTGAGCCTGTATCTTGATTGGATGCTTTTTCAGAAAAAATTTATGGGATATTTTTGCAATGCCTCACAAGGTTAAATTCGCTGAATTGGAAAATGCCGCAGGAAATTTTTGCAAATTGCCTCGCTGCCTGCAAAATGCAAGGATTGAGCCATCCAAATTCAAAAAACAACCTCACAATCTGACTTGATTAACAATGCAAATTTACAACCAATTGAAAACCGAAGAGTAAGCGAGATGAACCTAAAGGCCCCAACCAACCGTAAGTCAAAGTTCAATCACGCTCCGAAATTCACAGGGTGGATTTCGAGTGATGAAGATGAAATCAAACGGCGCCAGTGGCGAGGCCGAACTGAAATTGATCAAGTCCATGTCGTGGACAATACCGGCAAACCGTTCTGTGATTACCGTGTAGTGTCTTCCAGCGGGAGCAGTTATACGGTAGAGTTGCGCTCGCTGACTGAGCGGATCAACACCTGCAGCTGCAATGATTACATGATTAACCAGCTTGGCACCTGCAAACATATTGAAGGCGTACTTCATTTCTTGAAAGAAAAGCAAGGCAGCAGACGCAGTCTGCCGTCTAGTGATCGGATCGAGATTTATGTCGATGAGCGCGATCATCGGAAAATCGTTGTAACGTTTCCAAATGATGTGGCCGTTTCAACATCTCCGCTAGCAACAAGAGTTCACGAACTGTTTCAAAACCTTCGCCGTGGAACCAGGACCGCTTTGATCGAACTGCATAAACTGGCAAAGTCCAACAGCGACCGGTTGCGGGTTTCGCATCAATTGGAAGCTCGGGTGGAAGCCAAACTGGCTGTGAGACGAAAACAGCAGGCACGGAAACGTTTCGAGGCAGATCTCGAGACTGGCAAAGAATCTCTTGATATTCTCAAATACCCGCTCCTGCCCTATCAGAGAGACGGTGTGCTTCATCTGGCATTCTCTGAGCGGGCGTTGCTTGCCGACGACATGGGGCTCGGAAAAACCTATCAGGCGATAGCCGCATGTGCGTTATTACACAAGGTCCGCGGAATCAATCGGGTACTTGTTGTCTCGCCGGCATCGTTGAAAACTGAATGGGAAGATCAAATCAAGAAATTCTCAGATTTGTCGGTCAACCCGGTATTTGGCAATCGCATTGCACGTCGGAAAGAATATGCAAAACATACATTTTTCACCCTCTGCAACTATGAGCAGATATTGGCTGATGGTCCTGAAATTCAGGATGTTCTAAAGCCGGAAATAATCATTCTTGACGAGGCTCAGCGAATCAAGAACTGGCGCACCAAAACCGCTGCCGCCGTGAAAAAGCTGCAAAGTCGCTACGCATTCGTCCTTACCGGCACGCCCTTGGAAAACCGAATCGACGAAGTCTACTCCATTGTTCAGTTTTTGGACCCTGATTTGATGGGACCTTTGTTTCGATTCAATCGGGAATTCTACGAACTGGATGAAAGAGGCATTGCAGTTGGATACAAGAACCTTGACAGACTGGTTCAGCGGATCTCTTCAGTCATGATCAGGCGACGGAAGGAAAACGTCGAACAGGACTTGCCTGACCGAACAACTAAGACGTACTTTGTTCCGATGACTGAGGAACAACGGAACATTCATGCTGACTACAGCATAATCGTGGCCCGACTCATAAATATCTCGAGCAGGCGCCCATTGACTCCGGATGAAATGGACAGATTGCAGAGAAGCCTGGCGTGCATGCGAATGGTCTGCGACACACCGCAGATACTTGACCCTGGCACCGCATATGAATGTCCCAAGCTGGATGAACTTAAAAGCGTAATATCCGAACTGCTGGAGGACCCAAATCGAAAAATCATCATTTTTTCCGAATGGGTGCGCATGCTGGAATTGATACGGGAATATGCCATTGAAGACGAAATCGAGTTCGCCTGGCACACGGGGAGCGTTCCTCAACACCGACGTCGCGCTGAGATTCTGCGATTTCGTGAGGATGCAGAGTGTCGGTTGTTTTTATCGTCTGAGTCTGGTGGAGTTGGACTCAATCTTCAGGTCGCTGATACGGTAATCAACATGGACCTGCCATGGAATCCGGCTCGCCTCGAGCAGCGAATTTCCCGCGCCTGGCGCAAGCACCAGGCGCGCTCGGTCACTGCAATCAATCTGGTCAGCGAAAACACCATCGAGCACCGCATGCTAGGATTGCTCGCTCTGAAACGAACTGTCGCAGAAGGAGTGATTGACGGAATCGGAGATCTGGATGAAATTAAGATTCCAAGCGGACGCACCGCATTTTTGGAGCAATTGAAAGAAGTGTTGGGCAGCAGCCAGCCAGAAGATGAAAAGCAGGAAAGTAAAATTTCGGCTCTCGATCAGTTCCGCAACTCTATTGCCACACGGTACGGCACAGCGTTGAAGCATATTTTTGTGAAGAATGATGAAGTAGCACTGATCGTCATTGATCACCCAGCGGAAGAGTCTGCGGATGCAGAGTCATTCATTGCCGAACAAACCGAGATGCAAGTCAGCGTGATTGACCTTGGGACTCATCAATCCATGCATCGCCTGGCTCAGTCTGGAATGATCGCTCTTCCTTCGGCCAACATGCAGGAGATATTCCCGACCGCGGACTCGGAGATTAAAAATCCAGATTTTCGGGTGGAGCGCGCAACTGAACTGCTTGAACTCGCCAAACACAAACTGAAAGCTGCAACATTGCTTGAAGGTGGCGGATTCGCTGATGAAGCTGGCGTTCCTGCAAGAGAATCAGTCCAGATTGCTGTGGAAGCATTGGCTATTCTGTGCGACGCACCGAAGCCGGAATCCCCGGAGAGCGCCTCAGAATTTCTTCTCGGAGAAGGATTCCGCAAGGATACACCGGATAGTATTGTCGGCCTTTTGCTTGGCGAACAAAAAGCAGCAGTCGATGCAGTCAAGCAATTCGTAGGTTGGGTGCAAAGAAAATTATGAAGCCGCTTGTGAACGCATTTCACGCCACTTGGACCAATGCGCACAAAACTGGAAGAATCAACTGATGAAACAGACATGACAGATATTGACCCAAGAGATCGCGGGGCACTCGAAAAAATGCTTCAAGCCCGGCCCGTGTGGGTGAGCAATGAAAAAGCAGCCAGCTCAATTGGCTTGCAGGACTCAGTGATACTTCACGCCGGGCCGCCCTTTGAGACCACCAGCGAAATTCCCGCACCCGTGATGAATTCCGCTGCGGTGGCACTGGTTTTCGAAAAAAAGGCGGATGATTTTGATCAGGCACGCACAATGATTCAGTCAGGTGAGATTCAGCTGCAACCAGCCCAGAATTACGCAACCGTGGTACCGTTGGCAGGCGTGGTTTCAGCTTCAATGTGGCTGCACAAAATAATCGATGCCAATAATCCGGGAAATGTAGGCTACTCTCCTCTCAACGGAGGAAATGGACCCGCTATGCGACTCGGATTGTGCAGTGAGTCAGCACTGTCGCACCTGCGCTGGATCAATCATGAATTGATTGAAGCAGTAGACAGTTGTCAGGACAGCCACATCGATCTGCTCGATATTGCAAAAATTGCGCTGGAAAATGACGATGATTGTCATGGCAGAACAATAGCCGCCACTCGTGAACTGATCAGCAGACTCAAGCCCGCAATTGATGGCTATGCTGAACAGAAAAGATTTCTGGATGATAGTCCGAGTTTTGCACTCAATCACTTGATGGCAGCATCAAAATGCTTGATGCTGGCCGCTGATGCTCAATCAGCCAGCGGCATGGTTACCGCCGCTGGCGGAAATGGAGTCCGTACCGGTATACAGGTAAGCGATCAACCAGGCAATTGGATCACAGAAATTGCTGCTGCTCCTGAAGGGGATTTAGGCGAGTTTCCCAAGTCGCGGGCACTGGGAGCAATTGGCGACAGTGCAGTAGTTGACATGATTGGATTCGGTGCAATGGCGGTTGCCTATTCAACCACACAGCGAGAAATGTTCGGAAATTATCTGCCAGCGGATGCAGATGAATTACCCTACAAACTCCTGTTGTCAGTCCATGATGCATTTGGCGCGTTGGAATTCAAGACAGGACTGAGCGTGCGTACTGTCGTCACACAAAAATCCGCGCCAATTGTCAGCTTGGGTGTCATCGATCGAGAAGGAACAGCGGGAAGGCTGGGTGGTGGTATTTTTCGCTACCCTCTGTCCCTGTTTCAGACAGCACTTGATTCAATTGACCGGTAAATCGTAATGACCGATCTGAATGAACTATCTCTGAAAGAAGTTTCTCACCTGATTCAATCTGGCGCAGTGCAGCCTCGGGAACTTGTTTCTGATTGCATTGCAAGAATCGAAATGTGCGAGGAAGAATTAAACGCATTTACGACTTTCGATCCCGAGTACGTATTTGATCAGCTGACTGAGGTGGAAAAACAGGCTAACAAATCAGCTCTGTTTGGAATTCCTGTTGGAATCAAAGACATTATGGAAACCGCTGGTGTGCGTACCGCGATGGGAAGCAGTATCTATCGTGATTACGTACCGCAGCGCGATGCTGTCTGCGTATCAATGTTAAAGACCGCAGGTGCACTTGTCGCTGGCAAAACCGAAACGACCGAATTTGCCTACTACCATCCTGGAAGAACCCGCAATCCTCATTCACCTGATCACACTCCGGGCGGGTCATCCATGGGTTCTGCAGCAGCCGTGTCAAAAATGATGATCCCACTTGCCTTGGGTACGCAGACTGCTGGCTCCGTCATTCGTCCAGCCGCTTACTGTGGTGTCACGGGATACAAAGCCAGTCACGGATCATTCAGTTTGGCGGGAGTCTGTGGATTTGCTCAAAGTCTTGACACACTTGGATTTTTCGTTCGAAAGATCGAAGATTTGACGACTGTTCGACACACGTAAATGTTCACTGTCGGTTGAAAGCCAGCATTCACCGTAGTTTTTGCGATTCGATTGCATGAGGAAGTATAAATTTTCTTGAGCAGAATAATTCTTCGGCAGAGCTGAATAATCGCGAAACAATCTGGTACGATACGCACCCATGTATCAGACATGGGACGAAATCACCCCTGCGACAGCCGTTGCGAATGCTGTCGGTATTGCCGATGTGCGCCTGTCGGGCAAAGAAGATGTGATGGCTTATATCCATGCGTTGGAGAAACGGTTAGAGTTGTTGCAGGGTGTGTCAGGCATTCGCTCTACGATAGGCAAGCAGGGAAAAAAGATTCAGCAGCTGTCGCAGAAGCATGCGAAGGTCAGGGAGCGCAGCCGTGAGCAGTCACGACAAATCATTTCCCTGAAGCGTCAGATTACTGGATTGGAGAACAAGGTTTCGAGACAATGCGGGACCATTGAGCAGTTGGCGCAGAGAGTTGCGGAATACGACTGCGAGAATACGAAGTTGCGAGCGCGATGGCAGTGAGAAGTCGATGACAGCGGCTGCGCCGCAGCAGTTGATCCGCGGCGGCGGGTATGGCAGCTCGGTATGGCGGAAATATTTTTTTATGCGCTATGCGATGCACCTGGCGCTGGGCAATGTATCGCGCTGGTTTGCCGCTTGCGGGATGCCGATATCGAAAGGCACGCTGGTCAGTCATGATGGTTATTTTCTCGAACTGTTCAAGCCGCTGCATGAATTGATCGGCAAGCATCAGATGCAGGCAGACTGCATCCAGATGGACGAGCTGGCGGGTACAGGAGATTGCTGTCGGCGGCACAAAGTGGTGGTGCTGGGTGTGCGTGACGAAAACAGCGGTGCGCTATGCGATTGAGCCGCACCGCGATGTGGTGTCGGGGCGCAAACTGATTGTTGAGATTGAACCAGGGAAGTTTTGGGTGTGTGATCGTTTTACGGTGCATCCTGCGGTGGCAGGACAGTTGGGTTTGACGGCAGTCGCATGCCGGCATCATGCGAGACGGGATTTCACCGATGCCGAGTGCGGTCATCCTGAGCTGGCGCGCTGGTGCAATGCATGGGTGAAGCGTTTTGCTGAAATCCATCGGTTGGATGATCGCAGGCTTGTGCATTACGAACAAGACCTTGAGCTGCCGCAGCAGTCGGCATCGTTTCACAAGGCGGATGCGAAGCTGCGCAAAGCGGTTGAAGCGTTCTTCTCCCGGCATCTCAAATCGTGCATCCGGGCGTTTGGCGCTGGCCACCTTTTGTTTACGATCTGGATTCTGCTGTTTTCTGTTCACTTGCCGTCGGAGCACATAGCCATCCCTGGATTTTCTTCGGAACAAACGTACAGCATATTCCGTCCTGTCGAAACGATGACCAACTGTTCGTGACTTGGACGATTCCAAATAGACCACCTGTCAAGCTGAATCATGTTGATGCCGTTCTAAACGCCAGCGTCATCACTTGCCTTGGAGACCGGGCAGAAACCCGGCCTGCACAGCGATGGATCGAAAACATCATTACTGAGCGGCGCGAAAGCGAGTTTATGGTCTGGTATGAAGCGCCATTGGATTTGTTCTACAGCGTCTGTCGCTCGATGCATGCTGCGACTCCGGCTTTCGACCGGTTGAAACCGACTTTGGCGGACCGAATCACGGACTCCAATTTGGATGCGCCTTTAAGAGCAGCCCAGGCTCTATCTTCGCTTCATGTACTTGAACATGTTTCAGATGGTGCGTTCCTG
>JAJDXD010000055.1 GCA_022823405.1 Gammaproteobacteria bacterium | reverse complement strand
TGCGGCTTGACTTGCCTTTGATGAGTCTCTGGCCCAAATTACCGCCGATTGAATCGGTCGTACCAGACACAAGGCTTCCAGTTGCAGCCTCGACTGCTGACCAGAACCAATAACACAGGCGCGGCGAGAGTCTTCTCTCGCTAGGTATCGCGCAGCGACAGCACCGGCAGCTGCAGTCCGAACATCCGTTAGGAAGCCGTTGTCCAGCAGAACCGCTTCAATCATTCCTGTTTTGACTGAAAACAGCACCATCAATCCCGAAGTGCTTGGCAGTCCAAGTTTTGGGTTGTCGAAAAAGCCTGGAGACATCTTGATTGCAAAGCACTCAATACCGGGTACATATGCAGTCTTGACATCAACTTCGCCATTCGATTCTTCAATTGCCATCGACAGGATGGGTGGCATAACCACTTTTCCGCCTGAAAGTGCGGCAAATGCGGACTCAATACAATCGACTGCATCCAGGTCTAATCGGATGATGTTACGTAATTCCTGTTCTGTTAGAAGTTTTAGAGTTGGCATTTTCAAGCTTTTGGGAATTGAGGTTGAAGGGGATTAATTCTGTTCATCTGTCTGGTTCAAATACGAGCGTTGGCACGACCACTTCCCATTCATCACACTTTAGAGATGGGTGAAATTTATTATCGGAAATTCTGCGACTCCAACTTACCACCGCAAACACCTCTGCAGCACGACACCTCATTCCGGATGGAGGTTTGAATGATTTGGCCAATTTGCCTACAGGACGGTCTGAAGAACATAATAACAACCAGTTTCCATTTTCTTCAATCTTTACTTTAAGTGGGTCGCCAGTCGACAATCTGCTTATCGCTTTGTGTATCGGATTTCGGTAGTGATACCGTCCAGCATAACCAATATCAATATTCTGTAGATTAGGTTGGACAAATTGATGCTCAACTTCCTTTGAATACAGCGGAAGTTTGGCAGTCTCTCGATGAATGGCTGCTTTATGGTCTCGTAAATCGTTCTGAAAGCCTTGTGAATTGCGGATTTTACTAAGCATTAGTGTTTGCCGAGCACGTGTCATGGCCACATAGTACAACCGACGTTCTGCGTCAGGTTCCTTGTTATAGTTGGAATGGCCCCAGCCACCATCCAAGACAGCAACATGATCAAATTCCAATCCCTTGGCACGATGAGCCGTGAGCAAAAGGAGTCCCCATTGGCGACGCCGCATTTCCTGGCCCCATTCTGCCAGCCAATCAATGAAAGATTCAACCGTTGTTTCGCTGTCGCCTGTTTCCTCCAAGAATTCGTCAATTGCCTGACGGATCAGGTCGTACCAATAACCGGATGGGCAAGATTCTAGCCATTCGTTCAAGGCCTTTCTATCCACAATTCCTGGTACCCTCTCGCGCAGCCATTTGAGTAGCGTTTGAGATTCTCTCAAACGCAAAAATCTTGGCATTTCCTCGTGCACCATTTGTACAGGGATGTTACGGGATTCGCAAAGTGCGCGCACAGGATCCAGAATTTTCCACTCACGCGCAATGACCGCACATCGCGACCAACTCCAATCCTGAGCAAGTTCCTGTAAGCGAAGAAACTCAGTTAATACAGCCTGTGCCTGAGTAATTTCATCACTACCTGCTGGTAGAATTTGTACCCGACCGCGTGAAACCGGATCCAGCATTTCCCATTGTCCACCGGCTGGTATTTTCTCGCGGGCTCGGTCAACTCGTATGGGATGTTCATGTTTCATCCGCTCTCTGGCATTTTCAATGATTGCATTTGCTGATTCAATAATGTTTCGTGTGGAACGGTAATTGTCAGTCAACCAGCTTGGTTGTGCCTGATAGTCCTGTTCAAAACGTCGAATGTACTCCACCGAAGCGCCTCTGAACGAATAGATGTTCTGGTCGTCATCTCCAACCGCGAACAGAGATAATTTACCCATATCTTCTTCCTGTGATCGACCTGCAAGTGCGCAAATCAGTTCATATTGTTCGGGTCCGATGTCCTGATACTCATCTACGAGAATCCATTGAAAACCTCTCAATAGACGTTGGCGGCGTTCATCCGCCTCTTCTGGTAACAGTCCTTCACCTCGAAGCACCCCGACTGCAGTTCGCATCACATTTTTGAACATCTCCTCACTGGGGCGTTCTGATTCTTCTCTAAAACTGAAACCCGCCAGACGCATAGCAAGTGCATGACAGGTGAGCACTGTCACACCGAAAGAATCATTGTTGATCAGTTCCACTAGTCGGCGGCGGATATCCACAGCCGCGTGACGGTTGTAGGCCAAGGCGATTATGCTTCGGGGATTCTCCCTCCTGACACGAATCAAGTACGCGATTCGGTGTACCAGTACACGTGTCTTGCCTGATCCCGGGCCAGCTAGAACTAGTGCATTGACGTGCTCCTGATCATCTGAAACAATATTCTGCTGAACACTGTTGTTTAAATTACCAACTATAGACTGCCACGACTCTGGAGATGTCTGGCGTCTGATTTCTTCGTCTCGTCCTGGAAGCCAACGTTCAAGAAACGCTTTCTCGTTCATGGAAAAGTAGTCCATTGCCAGGCGCAGTGCCTCACTCATCTTTTGAAGACCGCGCTCCGCGAATTCCTCCATTACGTGAATTTGCAATACCTGACGTTCGTAATGAAGCGAAAGGGGTTGAAAGTCTGATTTTGTAAAAGTTTTTCGGTTCCCTTTCTGCAGTCGGATCATCATAGCTGGACGAAACACTACAAGTCCCTTGTTGAGGCGAAGCACTTCCATATCATGCAGCCAAAGCAAAGCTCGGTCCAATAGTTTTTCCGGATTTCT
>JAJDXD010000120.1 GCA_022823405.1 Gammaproteobacteria bacterium | reverse complement strand
TACGCCGGCAAACTCCAATGTTAACTGGTCCCGCTCGGATAAATGACGTCTGGCAGATTGGTATCGGCAAAGCAAAGCATTCTCGCCTGAACCGAGAATAAATTCGTTGGCTGGATCATCACCACCGCCGCGGTAGATGGCGCCGTGCATGGCTGCTAAAATCTCACCGTCAAATACGCCGGGAGCAGCTACACGAATGGCTTCATCCAGAGCATCGTCAGCCAGCACTGCAGCTCGTTCAACGTACTCAATCTCTGCCGGTGATTTGATCACTCTCTGCCGATTGACGAGGTCTGAAACATCTTCCAGAGTGCAGTAGTCTGAAAGTTTAGGTCTGAGGCTGTTCCACAGATGCGCAGTCAAGCCGTAAGCGTGCAGTTCGACACCCAGTTTTTTGCCTCTGCAGCCATAATCGTCAAGCATATTCACCAAGTCATTGACCGGGTTGTGACCAGCCTGATCAACCCAAACTCTGATGTCTTCAATAGTTGAGGTGATTTGTGCCTGCAAACGATCAGGTGCTCTAGTCAGTAAAGCGTACCTTCCATCGCAGCTTAAGTACAGACATTGAAAGAAACAGTAGCCAAAAGTATCGTATCCCGTCAGGTAGTACATGCTTTCCTGCCGGAATATCAGGATTCCATCCAACTCTTTTTGCTTTAGCAGTTCGATTAACTGCTGTCGGCGATCTTGGTATTCTGACTTTTCAAAATGAAGCGCCATTATTCTGTTCCGTTTCTCTGAGAATTGAAGTGCTGATATGCTAAAGATGACATCCTTGGAAACCGGCGCACGACTCCTGAATCAAGCTTCTTCGATCACGATAGCGACGAGTTATTTAATCAACGAGATTATAGATTTCTGATTTATGCGGCGGGTACACAAATCCGTATTGGGCTATCAAAGGCTGACCGAAAATCTGGTCAGTATTTTGGAGAAATAGATGAGTCTATGTAAAAACGGAACATGCCTCTAAACATGCATAAGGATTATGGTATAATAATTGTCTGATAACTAATTGTTTTAATTGAATATATCAGGGATTTTACACCATGCAGCAACTGCCTTCCAATTTTCTCGACTGGCACCGGAAATTCGCCAGTGAAAACGCCTGTATCCGCGAACTTGAGCGCCATCGCTGGCCGAACGGCTTCCTCTGCCCGAACTGCGGTCACGACCAGGCCTATCGCCTCAAACACCGCCACCTGCATGAGTGCAAGGCGTGTCGGCGGCAGACCTCGGTCACCGCCGGCACCGTGTTCGAGCACACCAAGCTGCCGCTGAGCAAGTGGTTTGCCGCCATCTACCTGATGAGCGCCGACAAGGGCGGCATCTCGGCGATGCGTCTTTCGAAACTTCTCGGCGTGTCTTGGCCGACCGCCCATGCGATGCTGCGAAAACTGCGCCAGGCGATGGGTAACCGGGACCGGGCCTACTGGCTGGAAGGCATTGTCGAAGTCGATGATGCCTATGTCGGTGGCCGACGGTCCGGTAAGCGCGGACGCGGTGCCAAAGGCAAGACGACGGTGCTGTTTGCTGTTGAAAAGCGCGGTAACGGTGCCGGTTACATGGCCGCCCAGACGCTTGATCGGCTCGATTACAGCCAGGTGCGACGGTTTGCTGAACGGATCGTGCCCGATGCCACAGTTCACAGCGACGCGTTCTCTTCGCTCAAGGCACTGGCCGAACGCCACCGCCATGAGGCGCGGGTCACACCGCCCGAGAAAGTCGACGAATGGCTGCCGACCGTGCACATTGTCATCGCCAATCTGAAACGCTATCTGCTGGGTACCTACCATGGCGTATCCCGGACTTACCTGCAGGAGTACATTGATGAGTTCGTGTTCCGATTCAATCGCCGCAACTGGGAGTCGCAGCTGCCCAGACGTCTGATTCAGGCCGCCGTCGATCATGTTCCAATTCCAATTCGCCTTACGCATGTTTAGAGGCATGAAACGGAATAAGGTAAATATCCGCCGGGATCGATGTTGGCGAAGTTTCGATTACCAGTCCCATAAAAATTGAGTTGGACGGGTGGTCTCTTATTTGAAAGTGTAATACCCGAGACAAGATTTATTCTTGTGTCAACTGATCAATGAAGTTCCCAAAATTTTGTCGCCTCCGAATTAAACTATAAGGTAATCTTTTAGACGAGCCTCGGCATCTTTAATGAACGGATTGATGATTTCTACACCATGCAATCGCTGACCATGCCGCATGTCTTCGCTAATTAGTGCTGAACACTTTGATTGCCTCACTGTAGCCCAAAGCATTGCATCCCAAAACGAAAGCTGATTTTCCCGGACAGCGTTCACGGCATCAATAAGTACTGAATCGGTGGCTGATGAAATTTCAAACACCTCCATCCAATTGCTCAACAAACTGAAAGCATGGTCAGTGTCTAGCAGTTGCTTCCGCGTTGTTGCATGGAAAAATTCGGCAAGAACTTGTAACGTCAATATGCAATCACAGAGAGCCGCTCGTTCCAAAAGAACTCTTGAGGATTCGTGTTTTTGACCAGCATCGCGATCAACCGCATAGATCAAAATGCTGGTGTCAAGGGAGAAACGCGTTTTAACGATCATAGAGATCTGCACGTTTCGATGTTAGTCCTCCAAGCGATGCACCTTCAGCCAGATTGGCTTTCATTTGATCGTAGGCAGCCTGCCATTCAGGGTCAGTCATTTTGTCGAACCTGTGTGGCATTAGCTTGGCTATCGGGCGACCTCGTCGGGTGATGACGAATTCCTGACCGTGCTCAACAGCTTTGATCATCTTTGAAAATTCCTGATTTGCGTTCATCAATGAAATTGATTGCATACAGATTCTCCATAAATACGTATAAATAGTATATAGTATTTTTATGTTGTGTAGGATAGATCAAGTGATGAAATCAGTCATGTGTGTCTCACATGACGAAGTCAGAGCTGAGTTGGGGCAAGGTATCAAATTTGTTCCGCAAGCGTTCTGGTTGGTTTCATGAAATGTTGCCACCAATTTGAGCCAGCGAAATTCACTAGACACCTTTATTTCGGGGTATAAATTTGGGGCTTAAGAGTCCCATCAATTAGGTCTAGAGATCACCAGACTGTGTTTCCTATTGACTAATATGAACATTACAGGCATTGAGTATTTACCAGACGCTCAGTTAGCCAAACTTCGCCAAAGAAGATGGCAATATCAGCGTGATTACGTACTTAAGAATTCTAAGTTTTTTTCAGCATTCTGGGACGGCTTCTTGCCACCGCAAAAACTGAAAGATCTTCCTGAATTGCCTTTGTGCGAAAAGGTTATGCTCCGAAAATCGCAGGCAGAAAGCCCGCCATTTGGTGACTATCTCGCTGCCTCAGATGAACAAGTCATTCGTCTGCATCGAACCTCTGGTTCCACCGGGCACGCGATGAACGTTGCCCTTACAAAGTTTGATGCTGAACAGACAGCACAAGTTGGTGCCAGAAGCCATCGAGCTGCTGGAGTCAAACCGCGCGACAGGGTTGTCCATTGTCTGAACTACCAGATGTGGATGGGAGGATTTACCGATCATCTTTGTGTCGAAGCATGTGGGGCAACGGTCATCCCGTTCGGGGTTGGAAATACGCGTCTGCTCATTCAAACTCTGCTCGAAATCAAAGTTGATGCAATCCAATGCACGCCATCCTATCCTGCTGTTTTGGAACAAACGCTGCATGAACATTTCCCTGGCGTCAGCCCCCTTGATCTCAACCTCAAATTGGGATTATTCGGAGGTGAGGCCGCCTTGGACCAGCAATCTTTTCGAAAACGGATTGAGGAGACCTGGGGCCTTCAAGTCCGTAATGCGAATTACGGAATGGCCGATGTTTACTGTAATTTTGCAAGCCAGTGCGAGTTCAATCAGGATTTGCACTTTCTGGGTCACGACGTTCTTTATGGTGAATTAATTCACCCGGAAACGCTGAAGCCTGTGCGTTGGGAGGAAGGCTACAGTGGGGAATTGGTTCTGACACACCTTTCTCGTCAGGCACAGCCATTGGTTCGCTTTCGTACTAGTGACGCGGTCGTTATTACTGGAACTGGTCCTTGCGAATGCGGTAGGACGACAACCCGATTTCGGGTTCTGGGTCGCACAGACGATATGATTACTGTCCGAGCAGTTAATGTTTACCCTGCTGCTGTTTATGGCGCAATCGGTGAATTTATGCAGTTGTCGGGTGAATACCGAATTCGAATGAAGGGGAAAGGACCCTATGATCGGCTTAACATTGAGGCAGAACTCGCACCGGGTATCGAACCGAGCAATTCCCTCACGGAGCAGGTTGAAAATGCGATTCAGTTTCGAACCCGTGCGTCAGCTCGGGTAACACTTGTTTCTGCGTATTCCCTACCTCGTACTGAAGGTAAGACCAAGAGATTAATTCGGGAGGAAGAGTGATGGCTAACACTGTCCTGGTGTCAAGAAATAATTCTGTTTGTACAGTAACGCTCAATCGGCCGGAAAGATTGAATGCCTTAAATTCCACACTGCTTGAGGAACTTCGGGTAGCACTTGAAGGTGCAAACAGAGACGAAAGTGTCGGTGCAATCGTTTTGACTGGAACCGGTTCATCATTCTGCTCTGGTGACGATCTCAAGGAGTTTGATGAGCAGTCCTCTGACCCGAAACTGACCCACAAATTTGTCGAATCCATTCAGGACATTACGCGCCAGCTTGTACTTGGTGAGAAAGTCGTTGTCGGTGCGATTCGCGGCTGGGCAGTTGGTGGAGGTCTGGAGTGGGCAATCAATTGCGACTTGGCGGTATTTTCGGAAAATGCTCAATGTTTTTTTCCAGAACTCAAATGGGGGATGTTTCCAACTGGGGGAGTCACTTCCCTTTTGCCCAAAATGATTGGGCTGATTAGAACCAAGGAACTGATGCTGTTGGGAGAAACATTCGATGCGAATGACGCACTCGCTATGGGACTTGCCTGGAAAGTGGTGCCGGACGATGAAGTGCTTGAGATGGCACACGAAACTGCTGAAAAAATTGCTGCATTGCCGCGCACCGCAGTTCGAGATCTGAAAGGAGTACTCAATCAGGTCAACATCATTGAATTGGAAAAAACACTAGACTTGGAAACCGAAGCCACAGTTCGAGGAATTCTTGACCCAGAAACCAAAAGAAGGGTTGGAAAATTCTAAACTCTAGACGAATTCAAACATCTAACACTCTGGCTTTGCAGCTTCTTCAAATTGACTACGTTTCTGTAAATTTTTTAATATAGAATTGTTGCGAGTTACAAGTTCTGCAAGGATTGGCTGTACAGAAACGAAACATAAATTTAGTTGAGAGGATCCGTCATTCCGGTGTTAGCTAATTCGAATTTATTACTGTTTAAAGGAGATATGAAATGAAGTCGAAAAATAAACTTATTTTTGATCTGGCAAATCGAAATGTATCTCGGCGCAAGTTCATGAAAGCGTCAGGTGCATTAGGTGTTGCGAGTGCAACACCTGGATTGCTGATAGGGTCTGCAGCTCAAGCTGCAACACCTTCCAGAGGCGGACATCTGCGCGTCGCGACCGTACAAGGTTCGTCAACCGATGACCTGGACCCAATCAAACTGACCAGCGGGCACACAAATTTCCTGTTTTCTACTATGCACAATGCGTTGACTGAAGTCGCGCCTGATGGACAGTTAATTCCCCTGGTAGCGGAGTCCTTTGAAACCGGCGCTGATTCTTCAGAATGGATCTTCAAATTGCGTCAAGACGTAACCTTTCACAATGGAAAAACCGTCACCGCAGATGATGTTGTAGTGTCACTCAGTCGTCACTGGGGTGAAGATTCCGCATCGTCACTCAAGTCTGTCATGAAAACTGTCGAATCGGTTACCAAAGATGGCGACCGGGTTGTGAAATTCAAATTGAAGTCAGCCAGCGTCGATTTTCCAGTAATTCTGAGTGCGAGCGTTCTGTCCATTCTGCCAACAAAGGATGGTGCAATCGAATCGTTTGATGTCGGTTGTGGCGCCTATAAGCTAGCCGGTTTTGAACCTGGTCAATACTCAAGGTTTGAACGTAATCCGAACGATTTCAGATCGGATCGCGGATGGGCAGACACAGCAGAAATTTTGACCATCGCTGATTCCACTGCGCGACAGAATGCATTAGTTACCGACGCTGTTGATGTTATTGGTGATGTCGACGCGACTACTGCTGGTCTACTCAGCAGAGGTGGTGATGTTAAGATTCTGGATATCGCAAGTACTCAGCATTACACGTTTCCAATGCGAACCGATCTCGCACCATATGACAACAATGATGTGCGAATGGCACTGAAACTGTCCATTGACCGGGAAGCCGTGCTTGACACAATTTTGAGCGGCTACGGCAGTCTCGGAAATGATCATCCAATTTCACCAGCAAATCGCTACCATAATTACGAACTTGAGCAGAGGGTCTATGATCCCGAAAAGGCAAAATGGCATCTCAAGCAAGCGGGTATGAGTAATCTCAAAGTGGAATTGAGTGTCTCGGACAGCCTATATGCTGGTTGTGTCGATACCGCTGTTCTATTCAGTGAGCACGCCAAGGCTTCGGGCATTGAACTCATTCCAAAGCAGGTTCCAGATGATGGTTACTGGAGTGATGTCTGGCTCAAGCACCCCTGGTGCGCTAGCTATTGGAGTGGGCGGCCGACTGAAGACTGGATGTTCACCCAGGGTTATTCAGCCGAGTCGAATTGGAATGAGAGCTACTGGCAAAATGAACGTTTCAACCAGCTTCTGGTTGCAGCAAGGGCTGAAGTGGATGAAGACAAACGTCGCGAAATGTACTGGGAAATGCAAGCTATCACTCGAGACGATTGCGGTTCTGTCATTCACGCCTTTGCCAATCACATTTCAGCACACACAGACAAAGTGGGCGTGCCCGAACAGGTCGCCGGTAACTGGGAGTTTGACGGCTACAAACTGATTGAACGTTGGTGGCTTAAAGGCTGATCTGACACGCTTCTCGTGTTCAATTATTTTCAAACCCGGCGTACGAATAATGCGCCGGGTTTTTTGTATTGAACACATGCAGAAACTTATCGCGTGGAGTCTTCAAAATCGAAGTAATTTGCAACTCCGATTAGATTTGAAGAGCTAGCGGTGGGTGGACACGTATCAGATAGGTGTAATCAATCCAAATATGATTGATTAACTGAATATTTGGTTTAGAATTTACACACGGTGATGCATTTTTTCTTGGACTAAAGAAGTAACAAGGAATTTAATTTTCTATTTGACCGGCTGATTAGTCGGTAATTCAACAATCAATATTTTTTGGAGAATATATGGGAATCATCAATAAAACTTTTCGCGATTTCTCTAACCAGAAGGTATCGCGACGTAAATTTATGCAGGCAGGTGGTGCTCTGGGTATCGCCAGTGCTGCACCAGGGTTGCTGGCAGGATCAGCCGCTCAGGCTGCAATGCCTGCCAAGGGTGGTCATTTGAGCATTGCAATGCCACATGGCTCATCATCTGACTCGACAGACCCTATCAAACTCATTAGCGGTCACTCGATTATGATGTTTTACAGCATACACAACACGTTGACCGAAGTGACACCAACCGGCCAATTGGTTCCTTTGCTGGCTGAATCCTATGAGCCAGGAGCTGACCCAACAGAGTGGATCTTCAAATTGCGATCAGGTGTCACTTTCCATAACGGTAAGTCTGTCAATTCAGACGACGTTATCACTTCAATTAATCGCCATCGCGGTGATGATTCAGCATCTTCGATGAAGTCATTCATTGAAAACGTCGATTCAATCACGAAAGACGGTGATCTGGTAGTGAAGTTCAAGCTGAAAGAAGGCAATGTGGACTTCCCTGTCATTTTGAGCGATTCAGTGCTTTCTATTCTGCCATCCAAAGATGGAGCGATTGATGCATTTGATGTAGGTTGTGGAGTCTACCGCTTGGCCGAGTTTCAACCAGGTCAATACTCAAAATACGAACGCTATGCGGATCACTATAAGACAGACCGCGGTTTTCTGGAAACAGCCGAACTGTTGACAATTGCTGATGCCACAGCTAGACAGAATGCGCTGATTACAGGTGAAGTTGATGTTGTTGGCGACGTAGACCGAGCAACTGCAGAGAGGCTGGGTGCGAGCGCAGACATCGACATTCTGAATGTCCAGAGTCCAAAGCACTACACATTTCCGATGCGTACTGACCTTCCACCGTTCGACAATAATCATGTACGAATGGCACTTAAACTGTCTATCGATCGGGAAGCCGTACTAGAAACGATTTTGAGTGGATATGGCAGCCTCGGAAACGATCAGCCTATCTCACCAAACAATCGATATTTCAACCACGAACTTGAGCAAAGGGTCTATGATCCTGAGAAAGCCAAATGGCACCTCAAGCAGGCTGGGCTGGATAGTCTGGAAGTCGAATTAAGTGCAGCTGACAACCTATACAAAGGCGCCACTGATACAGCAGTCCTTTATAGTGAGCACGCTAAGGCTTCCGGTATCAACATTATTCCAAACCAGGTTCCAGACGATGGCTATTGGAAAGATGTCTGGCTGCAACATCCGTGGTGTGCTAGCTACTGGAGCGGGCGTCCGACTGAAGACTGGATGTTCACCCAAGCATATTCAGGATCTTCCAACTGGAATGAAACCTATTGGAAGAATGAGCGCTTTGATGAGCTGCTTGTTGCGGCAAAATCTGAACTTGATGAAGACAAGCGTCGCCAGATGTACTGGGAGATGCAGGCTTTAGTACGGGATGATGGTGGCGCAGTTATCGCTTCGTTTGCTAACCATGTTTCAGGCGTTTCTAGTAGAGCTGGAATTCCAGAAGTCGTTGCTGGCAACTGGAATTACGACGGCTACAAACTAATCGAACGTTGGTGGAACAAAGGTTAATGGAAGTCTTGTTTCCTGTTTAACCCTGATTATTGAAATCGGCGAAACACTCGTTTCGCCGATTTTTTCTAATGGCTAGACGTAGCTCCAAGCGATCCATTTCGCGAGAACAAAAGGCGCAACGACAAGTCGATGCTCGGCGCCAGCACGCCAAGCAGGTGCAAAATTTATCACTGGAACTGGCTGATTCAAAAGACTCCAGTTTAATTCACGACGCTGTCAAGGCCATACTCTGGAATGTTGGAGTGGTGGTCGAACATCGAGCCACCCGCAACAGTTTAATTCGCGATCACGGATGCATTGAAGGCGACAACGACTATATTCGCCTGCCGCCAGACTTGGTTGAAAGAGCGATTTCGACGGTGCCACGCAGGGTGTTACTCTACGACAGAGATGGCAGTGTTAAAGTAGATACCAGCAGCAAAGTGTCCAGTTACTGTCCCGGACATAACTGTGTGCGCATTCTTGATTTCAGAACTGGCGAATTAAGGCCATGCAGCCTCGAAGACATTCGCGAAACCGCAAGGTTATGTGAACAGCTTCCAAACATTGACATGGTCTGCTCACTGGGATATCCCAGTGAAATACCGCCAGAAGATGAAGTTATCGAAACCACTAAGGCCATGTACGACTACTGCAGTAAACCCGCTGCACTGCTGGCACATGATGATGAAATTCAATTGCGGATGATGAATGTTATTGCCGAACGCGTTGGTGGCTGGAATCAACTTGCAGACAAGCCGGTTTCCCTGGAATTGATGGGACCAATTTCTCCACTGAAACTTCCCGATGAACTGTGTGCAAGAATCATCAACTGCGCACGCTGGCGGGTGCCATTGGTGTGCTATCCTGCCACATTTCCAGGCATGTCCAGCCCGATCTCCATGGCCGGCGCAATCGCTCAATCATCTGCCGAAGCCATTTCCGGGATCGTTATTCACCAACTGACCGAACCGGGCGCGCCAGTCATCACCGGATCGGCAGTCCTGCCTATGGATATGAGGCAGGCAAACCTCGCCTATGGTTCACCTGAATATATGCTGACTGGCCTAGGTGCCAGTGATTACTTTCGTTCCATTGGAATTCCTTCCTGGGTTGGAGCAGGCTGTTCAGATTCTCACCAGTTTGACGCGCAGGCCGCGGCAGAAGCCGGTGCTAATTTGGCTATCGCCGCGATGGCAAGAACTCCTCTGGTACATAATCTGGGATTTCTGTCTGGCGGTCGTACCGGATCGTTGGAAATGTTGACATTGTGTGATGAATTGATTGGCTGGACCTCAAAAATGGTTCATGGCCTTGAAGTCGATGCTGATACCCTGGCAGTTGGGGTTGTAGAACGTTCCGCACCGACGAATGACTTTCTCACTGACCCACATACTCAGGACCGCTTTCTTACAGAAAACTGGTATCCGAATCTGTGCGAACGGTCTGATGCCGATGCCTGGCTGGAAGCAGGTGCTCAAGATATGCAGCAGAGAATTCGTCAGCGTATGGCTGAACTACTCGGCTAAAATCACTTACATTCGACCCCGAATAAACTCTTGCAATTATGGTTGGAGTAATTTCTTAATCAGGCAACCGTACTTGACTCACATTCTAAAAATGCTGGCGCAGCGAATTCTATTGGGTTTGCTCACCTTGTTTGCCATTTCGCTGATTATTTTTCTGGCGGTATCAATGCTGCCTGGTGATGCAGCAGAAGCGATTCTCGGTCAGGCGGCCACACCAGAAACTGTAGCAGCCTTAAGAAAACAGTTAGGGCTGGACTTACCACCACATATTCGATACCTGGATTGGCTTGGCGGTATTCTACAGGGAGACTTTGGAACTTCAATTGGAAATGGCCGAGAAATTAACGAGGTGCTTGGAACCAGAGTCTATAACACAATTTTTCTAGCACTGTTTGCGGCAAGCATTGCAGTACCTCTCGCATTATTTTGTGGCATTCTTGCGGCTCTCTACCGAAACAGTCTCTATGACCGAACGGTCAATGTCGTTACACTTTCCTCAATCTCTACACCCGAATTTTTTGTCGCCTACATCTTGCTGCTCCTAATCTCTGTGAAAGCCGGCTGGCTTCCAAGTCTATCCAACGTCAGACTAGATACCACATTTGCAGAACACTTGGAAAAAACTCTGTTACCTGCACTTGTGCTCACGCTGGTTTCTATGGCTCATATGATGCGTATGACCCGGGCAGCGATCATTAACCTGCTGGCCAATGCCTACATAGAAATGGCTGCACTCAAGGGAATGAAGAGATTTCGAATCATTGTTCACCATGCATTGCCCAATGCCTGGGCACCCATCGTCAATGTGGTAGTAATCAATCTCGCTTACCTGATTGTTGGCGTCATTGTGGTAGAAGTCGTTTTTGTATATCCCGGACTTGGCCAGTATCTGGTGGATGCGGTGCAGCGTCGTGACATGCCAGTGGTGCAGGCCTGCTGTCTGATCTTCGCGGCGACGTATGTGCTCCTTAACCTAATCGCTGATATTCTGTCAATACTGACAAATCCTCGGCTGCTACATCCCAAATAGGAAGAATCTGGTTTGAACGTACAAGTACAACAAGTACAGAAAACTTCCTTTCGCACACATTTGACTCGTGCTCTTCTTGAAGTTTACGATGCACCGTTGAGCGCCAAATTTGGATTGCTGGTGATTGCAATCTATGTCTTTGTTGCGCTATTTGCGCCTTGGGTTGCTCCTTTTGGAGAGTCTGAGATTGTCGGAAGAAAGTTCCAACCGTGGGATGACCAATTCCTGCTCGGAACGGATCACCTGGGTCGGGATATGCTGACTCGAATTCTGTATGGTGCGCGAAATACCGTCGGTATTGCCTTGCTAACCACTTTCCTTGCTTTCATACTGGGCGGAGTGCTGGGAATACTGGCGGCTGTGCTTGGGGGATGGCTGGATCAGTTGCTGAGCCGTATCGTTGACGTATTCATGGCGATTCCTGCTCTTATTTTTGCCATGATGCTTCTTTCCATTTTCGGCACCTCGGTCATCAACCTAATTATCATCATGAGTGTCATTGACGCGACCCGAATTTTTCGAATAGCGAGAGCCGTGAGTCTGAATGTCGTCGTGATGGATTACATCGAAGCGGCGAAACTGCGCGGAGAGAAACTGACCTGGCTGACAATATCAGAAATTCTGCCTAATATTTCTGCACCGCTTGCGGCAGAATTTGGACTTCGTTTTTGCTTTGTCTTCCTGACCATCAGCGCCTTGAGTTTTCTCGGTATCGGAATACAACCTCCAATTGCCGACTGGGGATCAATGGTTCGACAAACTGCGGTTCTGATTACTTTTGATGACTATACCCCACTCATTCCCGCAGCGGCCATTGCACTATTGACGGTCGCCGTCAACTTTGTGATTGACTGGTTCTTACACAAAACTTCAGGTCTGAAAGATGAAGTCTAATTCAGCTGAACATCTGCTGGAAATGAAGAATGTGAAGATTGAAGGTTTCAGCGACCGACGCTGGCACGATATCGTCAATGGAATTGATCTGAAATTGAAGCGTGGTGAAATTCTAGGAATAATCGGTGAATCCGGTGCCGGTAAATCCACCATAGGAATTGCTGCCATGGGATACTGCAAAGCAGGATGCAGATTTAAACCCGGCAGCAGTGTTGTATTTGATGGCTTGGAACTGACCTCCGCCTCTGAAGAAGAGAAACGACGTTTGCGCGGTGCTCGAATCGCGTATGTTGCACAAAGCGCTGCCGCCGCGTTTAATCCAGCGCACAAAATAATAGATCAGTTTAGTGAGTCCGTTGTCCAGCACGGTGTTGGCAGCCGCGAAGAGGCCTATGCAGATGCCAAGGACCTTTACTCGAAAATCAAAATGCCGGAACCCGATACAATTGGGTTCAGGTACCCGCATCAGGTTTCTGGCGGACAATTACAGCGAGCCATGACTGCGATGGCGCTGTCCTGTCGTCCTGATTTGATAATTTTTGATGAACCCACCACTGCACTCGATGTAACCACTCAAATTGAAGTGCTGGCCACGATTCGGGATATTGTCGAACTATTCAACACCGCGGCAATCTACATCTCCCACGACTTGGCAGTTGTTGCACAAATGGCTGACAATATTATTGTTTTGCGTTATGGGGATCTCGTCGAAGAAGCTGAAACGCGTACGATGCTGGATTACCCCAAGGAGGACTATACCAAGTCTCTATGGGCAGTCAGAACCTTTGAAAAAACTACCGTTGCAGGCAGTAGAGACTCTGAACCCATTGTCAAGGTAAGCCACGTCACTGCACAATACCCCAAAACAAAGGAGCCTGTGTTATTCGATGTAGATTTTGAGGTATATCCACGAGAAACAGTAGCCATTGTTGGAGAATCGGGTAGTGGTAAAAGTACCGCGGCTCGTGTCATAACCGGATTATTGCCACCTCTTGAAGGTTCAATCATGCTTGATGGCGAAATACTGCCCTCCGACTATCATAACCGGACCAAAGAGCAACTGAAATCCGCTCAAATGATTTACCAGATGGCGGACACGGCTATCAATCCGAGACACAAAATTCGAAAAATTGTCGGTCGACCACTAAGTTTCTATTTGGGTATGGAGGGAGATGAAAAACAGCGTCGGCTCAATGAACTGATGGACATGATTGAAATGGACCCTAAGCTTTATCTCGACCGATATCCAGCCGAACTATCTGGCGGGCAGAAGCAAAGAATCTGCATTGCCAGAGCTTTGGCAGCCGACCCGAAGTTCATAATTTGCGATGAAATCACCTCCGCTTTGGATCAACTTGTGGCCGAAGGTATACTTCGACTGCTTGACCGACTGCAACAGGAACTCAACCTCGCTTACATGTTCATCACCCATGACCTTGCAACCGTTCGTGCGATCGCCGACCGAGTGATCGTCATGCTTCAGGGACGCATTGTTGAACAGGGTGAAAAGAACATGGTCCTCCAACCGCCTCACCATGAATACACGGAACTTCTGCTATCATCGGTTCCCGAAATGAACCCAGACTGGATGGACCGCATCATGGCCGAGCGCACTAGTGGAAAAGGCATGCAATCAGCAGGCAACTGAGCCTTCAATAACCGTGCACTGACTATTTCTTTCTGTACATCCCAACACCTTCTTCACCCAGATTGATACCGAGTGCATTAGTGAAACGCACCCAGTAGGCAAAACAGGCAGTCGCCTGAACAGATTCAAGAATTTCAGTATCTGTTACACCAGCCTGTCGAAGGGCTTCGATATCATCTTCTGTCATGTTTTCTGGAGTACGGGCAAGCTTAGCCCCGAACTTGAGCAGAGAAGCCTCTTTGGCATCAAATATCGGGTTACCGTCAAAATTGTCTTCTCTAACTGCCTGAAGCATCTTCTCGCCAAGGTCTTCATCGCCGAGTAAGTGCTTGAAGTTTGCGCCATGATGGGTAAAAGCATAGAGACAGTCGGCGATTATTGCGACCTGAGTTGCCAGCAATTCCAGAAACCACAGGGAAGAATGGTTTGCTTCGTTGTGTAAGACATCCCGATAGTGTTGATCGGCCGCCATCAGTGGTTTGGGTTGCAAGGAGAATGCAAGGTAGAGGTTGTGAATTTTGTTGTGAACAGAACTCAGTTGACTGTACATTTCCTTCAATTCTAGGCTGGCATTTTCGTAATTGATGGTCTCAATCCAACAAGGCGGCTGACCCGTAGGCATGGCAAAATCCTCCAGAATGGGATGTTTTGAAATTTAATCTGTGATCAATCGGTAATCGATGTCTGATTGATCGTCAAATTGTCAGTATTTTGCTTTAGATTTCTGCAAATCAGGTTATGCAAGTCATTGTTTATATGAATAATTGCATAATGAATACATAAACAATTCGATTTTTACATTCCGATATCGAGTTGATAGCTCGCATTCAAGACTATACGTTCTTCTGGTGTGAAGAGAGCGGAAACTTCGGGTTTTTCCAGAAACAAAAACCGTCCGTTTTCCCAATATATTTCGTCATCGAACTTGATCGTTGCATCCATAAGATGATAGGCAACATCACCGGGATGGAGTCCAGTCGCGTGAATGTGTGTGTATCGGGGGGAACCATACGCGACAGTACCCCAATACTCCAAATTATCGAAAGGATTGCCTTCAAAAAATGTTCCAGGATTAATACCGGTATGCCAAGAGTGCATCACATAAGGATCACCACCACTAAGCCGCGCAGCACGCTCAAGTTGATCAACGATTCTTTGGACTGTTAGGCGATCACCATCAATCGACGTGATGATGGAGCTTTCAACACGAGCAGTGACGGGTGTCTCAATCATCAGCACACTGTCATCATAGGCCCGTGTGGAAGTTGAAGTTATGAATTTTGAAATATTCAGATTGCCAGTAAAGTTAAAACAGTTGATCGGTTCGAAAATCATGACAGGAAAAAGTTCAACGTGAAACGCGGTGCTTGTCTCCCTGCTGCCATCGACAATAATCTCACCAGTCAGATTTGTGCCGTCAGAAGTTTCGATCTGATAGTTTGAAGCGGAGTGAATTGATGCTTCTAGCATCTGTAGCATTAGTGTCATTTTTTGATGATCAACTGTCGCAAATGCAGATCGAAGATGGGCTTTAGTGAGTGTGTAGCACATCACCTTCTTTCCTTTTCCGGGTGACGGTAGAAATCGGGTCTGATCACCTAATCTAGAGAAAAATACGACTGCATCTGACGACAACATTTCTTCACGAACCTGATCTGAGACACTGGCTGCATCGACTACAGGTTCAGCGTACAAAACGCTGGCATTAATACCCTGCTTTAGTGCCTCTTCCTTGACTAGCAGGCATAAATCGCTCTCGTAATAAGCACCCTTCCCGACTTCACCAACGAGTAGCAGCTTTTCACCTGTTTCGGCGCGAACGCAGCGTTGAAGCAGATTGCAAATACCGGCAGCCAGATCTTCTGAAGTCGAGTCATTAATTTTGTTTGTCGTCTGTATGGTGTAGTTCACAAACTAACTTCCTTTGGCTCTGATTTCTTCTTTCCGTTTTGCCATGTAGGACTGCAGTTCTTCTTCAACTGTGGGATCAATAGGTGGTTTTTCATACTCGCGTAGAAGCTGCTTCCAAATTCTATTTGCCCGATCCAGCGCAGTTCGGCTGCCATCATCACGCCAGGTTTCATAGTTGCGCCAGTCCGATAGTATCGGCTCATAAAATGCGTTCTGATATCGCTCAAGCGTATGCGTTGCACCAAAAAAGTGGCCTCCGGATCCAACTTCTGCAATTGCTTCAAGTCCGATCGCGTCTTCATTGACAATTACCGGGTCTAAAAATGCGGACTGAAGCTGAAGAAGTTCAGCATCCAGAATCAATTTCTCGAATGAACAGGTCAATCCTCCTTCCAACCACCCCCCTGCATGCATAACATTGTTGACATGCGCCTGAATACAGGCGTATATCGATATATCGCTCTCGTAGGTTGCCTGCAAGTCTACACACGCTGAAGCAGTCGTGCTAGAGGAGCGATACGGTAGCCTATAACGGCGCGCCAGTTGACCCGACATGATTACGGATTGAGCATACTCCGGTGTACCAAATGCTGGCGAACCACTTCTCATATCAACATTGGAAGTGAAGTGTCCGTAAAACGTCGGTGCGCCTGGTGCTGCGGCTTGGGTCAGTGCAATGCAGCCCAGGGCTTCAGCATTTTGCAGTGTAACCGCACCCGCGACTGTTGCTGGAGCCATAGCCCCAGCAAGTGTAAAAGGAGTTACATGAACAGGCTGACCCGCCAAAGCAAATTCTCGCATACCATCTGCTTGACCTTCATCGAACAGCAGTGGAGAATTCGTATTCACACCACCGACAATTGCCGGTCGTTGTCTAATGCCTTCATCATCAGTCTGTCGCGCAATTTTGGCCATTTCGATACAATCCCGAGCCCTTTTACCAGTATTCATCCAGTTTGGCTGCCAAGCCTTATCAGTCAGGGTGATTTGGGCATACATCATGTCCAAATGGCGGGTATCGGGCGAAAGATCCAATGGTTCCAATCCGCCACCTCCTTCATGATGAAACACATTTAACGAACCCGACAGTTTCACAAAGTCTTCCATGTCTGCCTTGGTACCAGCCCGTCGGCCGCGATCAATATCGGTTACAAATGAAGGTCCACATACCGTTGCGAACACAATTGAGTTCTTACCCATTGTTACCGTTTTTGCTGGATTTCGCGCGTGAATGGTAAATTCTTCTGGCAGACCCGAAACCAACTCGTTTATTAGGTCGGGATCGAAGCGAACGTGCTGAGTGTCCCAGTCAACTGATGCACGTGCATCCTTCAACAACTTCAACGCGGTTTTGCTTTCAACCCGAATTCCAATGTCGCGTAGTATTTTTAGGCTGGATTCATGTATTGACTCGACTTGATCAACGGAAATAATTTCCATTGGCGGGTAGGGATTTCGTACCTCCTTAAATTGTCTTTGCACTAACGACTGGCTTTGGCTGGCCTGTCTACGAACCCTTGATCTAGATTGACGACGAGTCACTGAATCACTCTTCTGATGTACTGAATCAGGTTTAGTTCGCGAGAGTGAACATCAAGTTCAGGTACCGCTAAAAATGAATGCTAAACCCATAGTTTCAATTACACTTAAATGAGTACGTTTAAGACTTGATAGAAATCAAGCCCGCATTCGAATACCTGAAGGATCATAAACTGGCTCCTCGCAGAGTTCCGCGTCCCGCAACTCTCCCAGAATTTCGACACTGAACTGACCCGTAGAAGTAGATGCTTCATGTTCAATATAGCCCAATGCGATATGCTGCTCAAAGTGCGGACCAAACCCACCCGAAGTCACAGCACCGACCAACTGACCATCCAAAAATATCGCCTCATCTCCCCAGATTGCACAATTACCCGCATCAACTACCAGAGTAATCAGTTTGTACCTAGGAGGCGGATAGTTTTCAACCGCACTACGGCCAAAGAAGTCACCCTTGTTCAATTTGACGAAACGTTCTACTCCAGCTTCAACGGCGGTGTAATCTGCTGACAGCTCAAGCCCCCAGGCTGGAAAACTCTTTTCAAGTCGCGTGTGCATCAAACACCGCGTGCCAACAAGTCCAATACCGAATCCCCGCCCTTCTTTCAAAAGCAACTCAAACAGCTTTACCTGATGCTGTGATGGCAAATACATTTCATATCCGGTTTCACCCGTGTATGAAATGCGAAGAGTGATAACTTCGGGAATCTCGCCAATCGAGACTATTGCTGCACTCATGAATGGGAAGTTTAGGGTGTCCATATTCCGGTCAGCAAGTTTTGCCATCAAAGGTTGAGCCTGAGGTCCACAAATATGCAAGCCCGAGTAGTCAGATGACAAGTTAATAAGCTTCACACCATCGCGAGGAAGAAACTGACGAAAGTGCCGTATAAATGAACGTTGCATAATATCGGCACTCAATACGAAAAAGCGATTTTCTTCGATTTTCGAAATTGAAAAGTCACCAATCAAGCGACCAGCCTGCGAAAGCATTGGGGACAGGGTCATGCGACCTAGTTTAGGCATACGATTCGCAAGAATGTAATTGAGCCAGTTCTCAGCCTTAGGCCCACTCACCTCAAACTTTGCCATCGCTGAAAATTCCATCAAACCAAGTTCATTACGAACTCGTTTACCTTCGTCTATCACCGGCTTCCACCAGTTCGGCTGACGGTAGCTTAGGGAGTCGAATGAACCAGATGCTTCAGTCGTAAACCAGTTTGCGTGTTCTAAACCAAAAGATGCTCCGAATACCGCTCCAGCCGCTTTCAATTTCTCGTATACCGGTGGCTTGTGAATCGGACGTCCGGCGTCAAATTCCTGATAGGGATAAATCTTTTCCGAACGATTTTCATAATAGTATCGTGTTGTCTCTCGTGTATACGATTTCGAAGCCCACTCTCCAAATCGGGCTACATCCCAACAGAATATGTCAAACTCTGGCTCCCCCTGAATCATCCACTCGGCGATCGTTCTTCCTATACCGGCACCTTGATTGAATCCCGCCATTACCCCGTTTGCGCAGAAATAGTTGACGAGGTCGGGATGCGGACCGATCAAAGGCCCTAGGTCCGGAGAGAAGATCATCGGACCATTGATTATTCGCTTGATTCCCGCTTCAAGAAGACAAGGCATGATTCCTACCGACTTCTCAAAATTCCATTCCATACGCGACAGATCATCGGGGAGCAGTTCGTGGCCAAATTCCAGCGGAGTACCATCTTCTGCCCAGTGCGTACAAGTATTTTCGTACGCACCGAGTAAAAGTCCTTGTCCTTCCTGTCGGGCATAACATCCGGTCTCGTTGTCGTTGATCTGCGGCAATTCAAACTCCAATTCTTCAATCACGGGAATCGTTTCTGTTACCAGGTAGTGATGCTCGACTGGCATGAGTGGTAGTTCGATGCCTGCAAGTCTGCCAACTTCCCGTCCCCAAAGACCGGCTGCGTTGACTACATAGTCTGCCTTGATCTCACCACTATTCGTTCCAATTATCCAGGGCCCTCCTGACGGTCGAGTGGTACGAATAACCGGTGTTTGTCGATAGATGTCAACGCCCAATTTTCTTGCGGCCTGCGCAAATGCCTGAGTTGCCGATGCGGGGTCAACATATCCCCCATCTTCTTCCCAAAGACAGGCAAGAATGTCTCGGGTATCAAGAATTGGGGCTTTGATCTGTGCTTCCTGGGGAGTGAGAAAATGGCTTTCAATTCCGAGAATTCGACAGGCGCTCTGCATCATACGATTGCTGTCGATTTCCTCCGGTGTTCGACAAATGTTCATACCACCGGTAAAGTGAAAGCCGCAGGACTGACCGCTTTCCTTTTCAATTTCTCGATAGATGTCGAACGTATATTTGTGTATCAGAGCAGCTGCATTGGGACGAGTCACTGTAAATAAACCACCAGCCGCGTGCCAGCTTGAACCGGAAGTGAGCTCCTTCCGTTCAAGTAGCACGACATCGGACCATCCATACTTCGCCAAGTGATAGGCGACGGAGCAACCGACAATACCACCGCCTATCACAACAACTTGGGCTGAGTCTTTCATCTAGTGGCTTAACTTAGTAATCGGTTTCACTGCTGTCCCGTTGTTCAGAGAAGAATGTCTTGTATCTAATTGATAGTATTAAAATAAAACCCTGTTGGAGGGTGTCCGAGACTTCAGCGGATGCTGACACATTCCGCCGCCCTCCAAACAGAGCAGCTATCAGTCA
>JAJDXD010000138.1 GCA_022823405.1 Gammaproteobacteria bacterium | reverse complement strand
TGACTGATAGCTGCTCTGTTTGGAGGGCGGCGGAATGTGTCAGCATCCGCTGAAGTCTCGGACACCCTCCAACAGGGTTTTATTTTAATACTATCAATTAGATACAAGACATTCTTCTCTGAACAACGGGACAGCAGTGATTCAGCATGAAAACTACACAGATTAGAGAGACTTTTCTGCAGTATTTTGCAGACTCGGGACACGAGATTGTGCCGAGCAGTCCGCTGGTTCCTGGTAATGACCCAACGCTGCTTTTCACCAACTCCGGAATGGTGCAGTTTAAGGATGTCTTTTTAGGTGCTGACAAACGTCCATACAAACGCGCGACTACTGCCCAGCGCTGCGTACGGGCTGGAGGAAAGCACAATGATCTGGAAAACGTTGGCTATACCGCACGACACCATACCTTTTTTGAAATGCTGGGCAATTTCAGTTTCGGCGATTACTTCAAGCGCGACGCTATTCATTTCGCGTGGGATTTGCTGACTCGCGGATTCATGCTGCCGGAAGATCGCCTATGGGTAACTGTATATACCGAAGATGACGAAGCGGCTGAAGTCTGGCTCAATCAGATTGGCATACCAGGTGAGCGGTTTACCCGCATTTCAACTTCTGACAACTTTTGGGCGATGGGCGACACCGGGCCTTGTGGTCCGTGTTCTGAGATTTTCTATGATCATGGGCCTGAAATCGAAGGTGGTCCTCCAGGTACGCCAGAACAGGATGGGGACCGCTATGTCGAATTGTGGAACCTAGTCTTCATGCAATATGAGCGACTTGCTGATGGAAGTTTGACACCTTTACCAAAACCGTCGGTTGACACTGGGATGGGGCTTGAAAGAATTTCGACCGTTATGCAGGGTGTGTACAGTAATTATGACATCGACCTTTTCAGCGCATTGATTCACGATGCGGCCAGTTCGGTTGGCTGCGACAGCCATGACAGCAAATCGTTGAGAGTCATTGCGGACCACATACGTTCAGCAGCATTTCTGATCACGGATGGTGTGACACCATCCAATGAAGGTCGCGGTTATGTGTTGCGTCGGATAATCAGACGGGCAATTCGTCATGGATATCAACTCGGTTGCAAGGAGCCATTTTTTCATCGATTGACTGGCTCTCTGGTCGAACAGATGGGTGATGCTTACCCCGAACTGCCAAATGCAAGAGACAAGGTTGAGCGCGTACTGTTGAAAGAGGAGGAACGGTTTGCCAGAACCCTCGACCAGGGACTCAAGATACTCGACCGGGAGCTTGCTGGCCTAGGTGGCACCGTACTGCCGGGTGATGTCGCTTTTCGATTGTATGACACGTATGGATTTCCTTTGGATTTGACCGCGGATTTTCTACGAGAAATGAATCTCACTGTGGATACCGAAGGGTTTGAGCAGTGCATGCAGGAGCAGCGTAACAGAGCCAAGCAGGCAAGCAAATTTGAGGTGCTTGATTCGAAATCTCCAAATCTGGACATTGAGGTTCGGTTCAGTGGCTACCAAAACATGAAGGAAGAAAGTGATATTGCTGCAATCATCGTCGATGGCAGCCATGAAACTGCTGTGATTGAAGGTGACAACGCAACAGTGATTCTTGAATCGACACCGTTCTATGCCGAAAGCGGTGGTCAGGTTGGTGACCATGGGATTATTGTGATCAACGGTAGTGAATTTCGGGTGGACGACACACAATATGTATCAGGTAAGGTAATCGGGCACATCGGCAGTGTAGTTAAGGGTGAGTTTCAAGTAGGCGATAGAGTTTCGGCTGAGGTTGATGCGGAACTTCGCTATTCGACAATGAACAATCATTCGGCTACGCATCTTTTGCACTCAGCATTAATGAACAACCTAGGTTCGCACGTTCAGCAAAAAGGTTCTCTGGTTGCTTCGGACCGACTACGTTTTGATTTCGCACATGATTCTGCACTGAGCGGTGAGGAGTTGGAGAAAATCGAACGCGAGGTGAACGATGCAATTCGCCAGAACTATTCGGTTACGAAAGAACTGATGGACCTGGACGCGGCGAAGGCCAAAGGTGCCGCAGCACTATTCGGTGAAAAGTATGATGCAAGAGTACGCGTCGTTGCAATGGGAGATTATTCACTTGAATTGTGTGGGGGTACTCACGTTGATCGTACCGGTGATATAGGACTGTTCAAGATTGTTGATGAGTCCAGCATTGCTTCTGGAATTCGTCGCATTGAAGCTTTGACCGGTACCCAGGCGGTTGAGTTGATGCAGGCAGAATCGCGGATGCTTTCCGAAGTTGCGCGTCAGATGCATACTGGCGTCGGTGAATTGCGAGATTCAGTCGCACAAATTTTGAAAAACAATCGATTGTTTGAGCGGCAAATTTCCGATCTTAAGGCGCAATTGGCCACTCGCGGTGGTGATGATGGTACTCTTTCGGTGGAGAAGGTTGGAGACATTCCGCTATTGGTACGTCGACACGATGATACGGACGTACGTGATTTACGAAACATCCTTTCATCGCTGCAGCAGAAACTCGATTCTGGGGTGATCGTTCTGGGTTCATTGAACAAGGGCAAAGCGACATTGATTTGCTCTGTTTCAGAAGACTGGCTTGATCGTCTTCATGCTGGCGACATCATTGGAAAAATTACACCGATCGTCGGTGGCAAAGGTGGTGGGAAAGCACATCTTGCACAAGGCGGGGGTGCGGAAGGAGACAAGCTTGATGCAGCACTTGAAGCCGTATCAACCGTCATTGCCTGAATTCGTAGACCCACTGCCGCAATTCACACAAATTTCTGATTACTGATTCAGGTTAACACGATAAGCATGGATATTGTTGTCGAAAAGTTCGGTGGTTCATCCGTCGGTACAGTCGAAAAGATCAATCGAGTTGCGAACCGGGTGATTCGCACGGTTGAGGATGGTTATCGTGTTGTTGTTGTGCTATCTGCCATGGAAGGCGAAACCAATCGACTGATTCAGTTGGCTCATCAAATTTCACCTGAGCCCTCCACCAGGGAACTGGATGTTGTGATGAGTACAGGTGAACAAGTAACAATAGGCCTTCTCTGTATGGCCTTAGAACGCGAGGGTTATAGTGCCCGATCCTATACAGGCTTGCAGGTTCCGATTCAAACCAGCACCATGCATGGTAAGGCACGTGTCGAGCATATTGATCGCGATGGGATATTGAGCGATTTGGAGTCAGGGACCATTGTTGTGGTTGCTGGATTTCAGGGTGTAAATGTAAATGGCGACATTACCACACTGGGTCGCGGCGGTTCGGATACAACCGCAGTCGCTTTGGCTGCAGCACTGCCAGCATCAGTCTGCCGGATATACACCGATGTGGATGGTGTTTTAACAGCAGACCCCAGGATTGTTCCAGATGCCCGCGTTCTTTCCAGAATCACAGCTGAAGAAATGCTGGAACTATCAAGTTCAGGTGCGAAGGTACTTCAGATCCGCGCAGTGGAATTTGCTTACAAGTATGGTGTACCCATACACGTCCTGTCATCATTTCGTGATGTATCGGGAACTTTGATCACTTCGGAGGAAAATCGAATGGAGCAACCCAAAATTACGGGTGTTGCCTACAACATTAATGAGGCTAAATTGACTATCAAAAACGTTCCGGATCGGCCTGGAATTGCATCCAAAGTATTTGGGCCTATCGCTGACGCTCAAATTAATGTTGACATGATCATTCAGAATGTCGGAAGTGACAACAACACTGATCTGACTTTCACGGTGGACCGAACTGAATTTCATAATAGCCTTCGAATTTTGAGAGAAGTTATTCCTCAAATCGGTGCTCAGGACATCGTCGCTACGGATGACATCGCTAAAATCTCTCTAGTCGGTGTTGGAATGCGTTCACATTCAGGTGTTGCAACGACAATGTTTCGCGTATTGGCCGAAGAAGGTATTAACATTCAGATGATTTCGACATCCGAAATTAAAATTTCTGTTATCGTAGAAGAAAAATATGTAGAGCTCGGTGTCAGAGCACTACATAATGCGTTTGGGCTCAGCGAAGAACACGAGCCCATTGAAGAATTTGGTCCACAGAGTCAATTCCGTAGCTGAAATCCGCATGGTTATAAATTTACCTAATTTCCACTTATCACAAGCCATGTTTCAGGAGTTATTCAGACATGGACGGTGTTCTCAGTGCGATGTAGGCAAGTCTTGGGATCAAGTGCGGCAGGCTGTATCGACAAATGAATCGTTATTCAAATTCTGCCAGGCAGCGGGCGGCGTTTTTCGAATTGCAGGGTAGCAACATAGTGCATTCTTCTCACCATATAATTACCTGATTTGGTCACATACGATCAACGAAGTTAGGCTGGATCTCTAACTCCGGTTCATCGAAGGATTGGTTTTATTTAGACAATTTGCAGAGTGGTTCTACGGACAGTTCTGCAACGCTAGGAGGTTTTTAACTTGTGTTAATATTGACAAGAAGGATTGGAGAATCCGTAAAAATAGACGGCAATATTACTGTCACAATTCTCGGGACTAAGGGGAATCAGGTTCGTTTGGGTATTGACGCTCCTAAAAGTGTCAGTGTGTATCGTGAAGAGATTTACGAACGCATACAAAATGAAAAGGCGCAAGAAGAAGAGTAAATACCGGTGAATTTTCTCCGGCTGGCATTGATTTCATCGAAGCTATGATCAGTCATCATCATTACCGGAGAGGTGGCCGAGCGGCTGAAGGCGCTCCCCTGCTAAGGGAGTATGGGCAACCCCCATCGTGGGTTCGAATCCCACCCTCTCCGCCAAGGCAGAATTTGGATGAATAGATTAACGAATTACTCTGCCTTGAAATTGCGCCCGTAGCTCAGCTGGATTAGAGTACCAGACTACGAATCTGGGAGTCGGGGGTTCGAATCCCTCCGGGCGCGCCAAATTCAATCTGTGAATTCATCATGTGTGGACGCTTTAACATCCTCACTGATGCGGATGCGTTGATGACGACATTCGACATTTTGAACGAAAACGTTCAAATTGAGTCATTTTCCAAGTCTTACAACATTAGCCCATCGGTGAAACAAACCGTCGTCAAGACGGCTGATGACGAAGGTTTGACCAAAATTCCGGTTGTTCGGTTAAGTTCTGAAAAACAACGCCTTTTGCAAAGCGCGATTTGGCCTTTGATTCCTTATTGGGCAGGTTCAGAGGTGCCGAAGTTTTCGACAGCAAACGCTAGAAGCGAATCGATGACTGCTAAACCCAGCTACCGAAACACCTGGAAGAAATCTCAACGATGCCTGATTCCAGCCACTGGTTTTTACGAATGGCAAATTGTTGAAGGTCAGAAACGTAAGCAACCATGGCACATTTACCACTGTGAACAGCCCGTTATGGCATTTGCCGGTCTTTGGGAGCACGGTCGGACAGAGGATGGCTCAATGTTTGTGTCTTGTACGATTGTCACAACGAAAGCGAACGCGCTAATGGAAAAGATTCATAATTCAAATTTTCGAATGCCAGTTATCCTTGACCCGGAGAACTGGGATGACTGGTTGGGCAGTAACAGTCAATTGGCGTTGCAGTTGGCTGTTCCATATCCAGAAGAACAAATGACCGCTGATCCAATTTCCACTCGCATTAACTACCCAGCATACAACAATCCCGATTGCCTTGATCCGGTCGAAACCGTCCGCTAAACTCGGATACAACATGCGGTCGTTGGCAGGCGGCCGAAGGGCATCACAATTTGACATATATAGATGAAGAAGCAGAGAGGCCGCAAATCTCGCGCCAAAATGCAGCCCAAACGGACTTGCGCGACCGTTGAGTATGCAAGCATTCGTCAAATTTGGTTAAGAAAAGATAACGGAGAGTTATTGAAGCTTCCCGCTGTGGATTGTCCAGTTTTGCTGCCTGGGGATCGGGTGTCTGACGCACACGGATTGCACAAAGAATTAATCCAATTCAGTCCTGAGTCATTAAGTGTAGAGTCTCTTGGAGTGTGTCAGGTTGTCCTGCGAGTTAGACACAGAATGTCACGCTTGACACCTACTTTGGAACCTATCGGTTTATTTGTACCCGGTAGGGTTGAAACTTCTGAGAAACTACAATCAATTGCTCACAATCAGTATGTGATTGCGACTTTGAAACGACAGCCGACACGACCGCGCCGAGGTGTTGTTTGGGAACTTAGTTCGATCGATCAAATTTTGGACAATCGGTGTGATGTGGCAGCGGCGGTTGCGCTGACCAGATTCGGAATTCGGAAGAATTGGCCTAAGCGCATGAAAACTGATTTGGACGATGTCGCTTTGATCTGCACGGAAAGTGAAGTGGCTAACCGTAAAGATTTAAGGGACCTGGCCTTCGTGACGATTGATCCGGGAGATGCCAAAGATCATGATGATGCTGTTTACTGTGAACGCTCAGAGCATGATGGATATCGATTGTGGGTTGCAATCGCTGATGTCGCTCACTACGTCAAACCTGGAACTTTGCTCGATGCTGAGGCTTTGAAAAGAGGCGCATCGATTTATTTTCCTTGTCAATCTGTACCGATGCTTCCACCTGAGCTCTCTAGTGAAGCGTGCTCGCTGAAACCCGACTTGGATCGACTGGCACTGGTCTGTGAAATGGCCGTCAGTGCCAATGGAACGGTCGATTCCTATAGATTTTACGAAGCTGTGATTAGGTCTCGGGCAAGGTTGAATTATGAAGAAGTAGCAAATTCAGGAATCAACGGGACGCGGACTGACGAAGTTTCGAATAACATTCAGCGATTGTTTGAACTGCACGAAATATTATTGGTGGCGAGAAATGCGAGAGGTGCATTGAATTTGGATATACCGGCGCCGAGTATTAATTTTGATTCCTCAGGGGCGGTGGTAGATGTCTCCAAAGACCAAAAGTTTCTATCTCACAGCTTGATAGAAGAGGCAATGCTTGCGGCAAATACATGTGCAGCAAATTTTATCGCCGAACATTATCCGGATGCCGGAATGTATCGGGTTCATGGTTCGCCGAAAGAGGCTAATCTGCAATTCATCAATCAAATGCTGTCCGACATTGGTGTGAGACATAAATTGACCTCAGAATCGACATTGGTGCACTACCAGATTGTGTCTGACCAGTTGAGAAAGCGAAGTCCTACGATGTATTCTGCATTCCAGATTCACCTTCTGCGTAGCCTGGAAATGGCAATTTACTCTTCAAAGAACAGTTCTCACTTCGCATTGAATTACTCCGAATATACGCATTTCACTTCACCAATTCGAAGATACCCGGACTTGGTCGTTCACCGAATGATTAAACGCGTATTGAATAACACCGGAGATAATCCTGAAGAATCGGTACTCACATCAGTTGCAGAGCAGAGTTCCCGAACGGAGCGTCGTGCAGAAAGCTGTGCGAGGGATGCTGAAAGTTGGCTTAAGGCGGAACTGATGAAATCACGTGTAGGAGAGAGGTTTGATGCGGTCGTTACCGATTGCAGACGTTTTGGAGTATTTGTTCAATTGGATTCACCGTATGTTGACGGTATGATTCATGTATCGGATTTGGGGCGTGAATATTTCACTTATGAAGAATCGTCAAGAAATCTGGTCAGCGACCGTACTGGCAGGCGTTTCAGCATTGGTGACAGCTTGAAAGTCAGAGTCGCGGGTGCCGATCCTGAGTTGGGTCACGTCAATTTTGAACTGGCTTGACAATAGATTCTTGGGATGATGGCTTTCATAAACAGAACTTGGTAAAGACCTGGTATTGCGAATCGAACTGAATTAACAACGCATCTAAAGTAAATTTCAAAATGCAAAAACATTACGGCATACATGTCGCCATCGCGATGCTGAAAAACCGCGCAGACGATATTGAAACGGTGTTATTAAGTGCCAAACGACAAGATCGTCGCTTGCGGGAAATTGAGCAAATTGCAAGAAGTCGCCGGATCAAAATCAAACGTTTGCCAAACAGTGATCTGGCTGAGATCTCTGAAGGAAACAAACATCAGGGAGTTATTATTCTCAGCCATTTTCGGGTCGGTGACACGCACGGTAAAAGTTTATCGGAATGGCTTGGTACGCTTTCGGATTCAAATCTGCTTGTTGCTTTGGATGGAATTATGGATCCGCGTAATCTTGGTGCCTGCTTTCGAAGTGCCAACGCTGCTGGTGCGGGAGGCGTCATTCTACCCCGCAGTCGCGGCTGCGCGCTTACAGCGACCGTTTCTCGAACAGCGGCGGGAGCGGTGGAAACCACCCCGATTTACCGCGCATCAAATCTCATTCGTACGCTGGATGAGTTGAAGTCGCAGGAATACTTTGTCGTGGGACTCGAAGACGATGCGACCGAATCTGTCTACGATTTAGATCTATCGGAAAAATGCGTGCTGGTATTCGGCACGGAAGAGACTGGAATGCGGGTTGGAACCAGAAAGCGATGTGATCAGCTCGCCTGCATACCCATGCGGGGCAAAATTTCAAGTCTTAACGTTTCTGTTGCGGTTGGGGTGGTTGCTTTTGAAGCGTATCGACAGCGATTGGTCAAATAGTTTAAAGAATTACGCGAGTGAACCGCCGCAACTGCTTCCCGCACCAGCTGTACACCCAAAGCAATGGGAATCGACTGCAATACGGTCATTCGTGAACTGATCAAGATCTTGTTCCCAGAGATATCTAGGCTTGTGCCAGCCAGCTGGAATATCCAGCATCTGATTGAAGTCACAGTCGTAGATTCTCCCTAACCAGTCTACGCTGATGATGTGTCGACACATCAGGTTTGGTACTGTCTGCGGATTAAATTTCTGCTGCAGAAGGTTCATGTAGCCGTCATATTCCCCCGTTCGTTTCAGATAGTGTCGGAAGCGGCTGATTGGTAAATTCGTAAGCGTGTAAAGTCGGTTGAAATGAATACCGAAATCTTCTTCAAGACGAACTTTGTAAGTTGCTTCCAACGAATCCTGAGCCGGTGGCAGAAATGCTCCGTTGGGGTTATAAACGAGGTCTAGCTCCAGGTGTGGAAGGATGCCGTAGCCGTGCTTGTTCAAAATTTGCAGGGCACTGATACTCTGTCCAAAAGTACCTTTACCACGTTGCTGCTCGAGATTGTCCTTGGTATAACAGGGCAGCGAACAGATCAGTTTCACTCGGCGCTCGGCATACCAGGCGGCGAGGTCCTCTTGCCCATCGATCAGCAACACTGTCAGGTTGCATCGCGAGGTAACTAACATGTTGTTCGCGAGACAGGTGTTGGCGAAACGTCTGAAATTCGGGTTGAGTTCCGGTGCTCCACCGGTTATATCGACTGATTCGACCTGGTTATCGACACACCAGCGGGCGATTTTTTCCATGATTTCCCAAGTCATGATTTCAGTTCGATTGGGGCCTGCATCCACGTGACAGTGATTACACGCCTGATTGCAGAGTTTACCTACATTGACCTGAACTTCCCGAATTTTGGCGCGAGTTAGCCCTCTGATTCCATTTGCATGGAGTGTGGAGAAAAAATTCCAGCGCTTGATTGAACTGCTGGAATCTAGCGACAGATCATTGAATGTGTCAGTTACGACTGGAATTGTGTCGTTAAGCAAGTCCATTGAAGGCACTACTTGGGAAACCGCTTGTTTATGAAGTGGTCAAGTGAAATTGCCCCGGCTCCATGAAACAGCGGGATCAATAGCATGATGCCCCACACTTGATGCTGAACTATCCCAGCGGGATTCAATGACGGATACGATATAACGGCCATGGCATTAAAAACAAAAAGTGCTGCGGCAGTTGCTCGAGTTGCCAGCCCAAGTACCAAAAGCACTGGAAAGACCAGTTCCGCAAAAATCGCCATGTAAGCTGCCAATTCAAATGGCACAATTGGCACAGCGTATTCATATTCAAAAAGATACATGGTGGTATCTATGTTGGCTATTTTGGTCAGTCCAGATTTCCAAAAGACATTTGCCACCCAAAGTCGCAGCAACAGATCAGCAATCGGTGCCCCACAATTTAGCAGACAGAGTATTTTTCGATAAAGTTGAATGATTGCAGCCATAAGTTCTTCCAGGACCGAGAAGTAGAATTATTGATGAACGATGCTACGCTTAACCGTAATTGTGGATACTACGCCAAACGAAAACAGGCGATTCAATCCTTCTTTCAAATTGTATTCGGGATTTAAATCAAGAGTTGAGGTAAAAGTCGCTCCGAGCGTTTTATGCTCTCGAAGAGATTTGATCATTTGAAATAGTTCGTCTTCGATGTTTACAACTTTTACACCACTTTTGGAGCGATGAATCAGAACTTGTTGCCCTTCAGATTTGATGTTCGGTATGGTGTCAGCGTGGCCATTCGACGTCGCGAAGTCCCAAATATCAAATATCGGATATTTGGACTTGACTGTGTGTATTGAGGGGTGAAACTCAAACTGCAGGTCTTCGTAGTTGTCGGGTGAAAAATCACCCAGACTACTGATATCAAGAGCAGTCGCTGATACCGAGTGAAACGCCTGATGGCAGGCCCAGTCAATTTCGGCGAGTGCAGACAAATACGGATAGTTACTGAGTTCGGGCATGGACTCAATAAAAGACGGCAGGTGTTCGCCAAAGTCATGCAGATTCCCACTGTCTGGTGTATGGGATCGAATATAGATTCGCGCCATTGAATTGAAGAACTCTTCACCAACCATTGCACAGCTAACAGGAAATATGTTGGATAGTGTTTCAGTCAGGGTTGCAAATATGTTATTCCGATAAACACTAATTCGCTGTTTGGCTTGAAAACCGCGCTGTTCAACAAGTGTTTGTATGCTTGTATTTTCTCCGCAAAGAATTTCAGCACTAAATTGACTTTGCAACTCACGCAGCTGCACTTTGCATCTCCTGGCGGTAGCTTCTAGCGATATTTGCTTCATCCATCAGAACGGAAAATTCCGGTAGTTCCTTATCCCATTCAATCAGAGTGGGTGCCGCATGAAAGCGATTTGCAACGGCTTCATATAGATGCCAGACATCGTCGCAGACTCTCTGGTCATGAGTGTCAATACGAATTGTACCTTCCGGCAAATTCTTCACGGTGTGTCCTGCCAAGTGAATCTCACCAACTACGCTAGGAGATATCTTGGAAAAAAATTCAATCGGATCAAACTGGTGATTGCAGGCATTTACATATACGTTATTGATGTCAAGCAATAATTGACAACCACTTAGGCGGGTGATTTCGTTAATGAACTCCCATTCACTCATTTCGGAATGCGAGAACTCAAGATAGGTCGACGCATTTTCGACTAGGATAGTGCGACCTAACATATCCTGAACCCGTTCGATGCGACTTGCGAGATGTACGATTGTTTCTTTTGTGAATGGCAGTGGCAAAAGGTCGTGAAGATAGATCCCATCAATTGAACTCCACGACAAGTGTTCTGACACCAGACCCGGTTCGTAAATGTGAATCAATTCCTTGAGCCGTTCCAGGTGTTTTACATTCAGGTCATCTGTTGAGCCCAGTGAAAGCCCGACGCCATGAAAGCTGAGGTTGTAGTCTTGACGGATTTGTCTTAACCAATCGTGTGGAGCACCACCTTGTCCAAAATAATTTTCGCTGTGAATTTCAAACCAGTCAACTGACGGCTTATTGACTGCGACGTATTCACAGTGATCGCCACGCAGTCCGATTCCAACGGAATCTGCTGGAATCGGGTGCGTAACCATGTCAAAGCATGTAATCGAAAAATTGCGGGAAATCTACGACGATTCTAAACTGCCGCCGGTGAGTTTTCCGCACAATCCCTTGGGGAGAAGAACAAATGCATCACCCTGATCGTCCATGGTTGAAGTGCCAGCGCAGGAGCTGTTGGCGGTTTGACAATCATTGTGCCCGGCTTTGGCTACACCATAGCATTTTTCCTTTTCTTCGCCCGCATTCGCGACGGTTGAAAGGGTCAATGATCCGAGAGCGATTGCACCGCTAATCGCTGTAGCGAGAAGAAGTTTCTGAGACTTCATAGGTCAGTCCTCCAAAAGTTACTGAATAAAAAGTAATACCCCTAAAACGGGTGACTTACTTTGACCTGCGATTTGTCAGATTTGTTTCAAACAATCAATCTGGATTTAAGTGAATGGAATGAAAAGCATAATTATCACCACAGAATGTGGTAATGGTGTTGAATAGAGATTGAAGTATCTTCATTGCTGATCAATTATCAGTGACTGCCTGACTGAATTGTTCACGCAGTTGAGCGATAAACTGTCTTTCCTGCTCTTCATTCATTTCATCTTCCGCATAGACGACTAGCCAGTCAAATACAGCCAGCATCAGGTCGTGTTGAGCCTCATGTTTATCTCCTCTTTGATTTACGCGCTGATCATAGATGGAGCGAATACCGCTTGGTGAGTCATTGCTCACCATTTCCATTACGATGGCGTGTAGACCAAGGTGAGAAAAAGGGTCCGGTTCGTCAATGTCGAATTGATGGTCAGCAAAAACTTCAGGATTTGATAGCACACTGTCCACTTCTGGGTGCATTTCGATGATTTTGCCGATCATCTTTTCAGTAGCATTGAGCTTTTCTTTGTTCTGAACTTTGTACCAAATGTCAAACAGGAACTGACGTTCATTGGTTTCAGTCGTCATTCACTCGCCTTTATGCCTTTTGAAGTTGTATGTCAGCATATTCCTGCTTTCCAGAAAATTCACACAAGTCGAAAATGACGCATGAGTAGCAATTTGGCTTTTTTGCAGTGCAGGTGTACCGACCGTGAAGAATCAGCCAGTGGTGGGCATCAACCATAAACTCTCTTGGTACCCATTTCAACAAATTCTGTTCCACTTCGATGACATTCTTGCCGGGTGCCAGACCAATTCGGTTTGAAATTCGAAAGATATGTGTGTCAACCGCGATAGTCGGTTGACCAAACGCAGTATTCAAAATGACATTTGCAGTTTTTCGTCCCACCCCAGGCAGTGCTTCCAGATCGACTCGATTGGACGGAATATTTCCATCGTGCTTATCGATCAAAATTTTGCACAAGCTGAGAATATTCTTAGCCTTACTGTTGAATAGACCAATTGACTTTATCATTTCACGGAGTCCATCAATGCCCAGGTCCAGCATTGATTGAGGATCAGGTGCTGCGGTAAACAGTTTGTTGGTAGCCTGATTAACGGCCTTGTCGGTTGACTGGGCGGACAGAACGACCGCGATCAGCAGTTCAAAGTTGCTGCGGTAATTCAGTTCGGTCGTTGGGTTCGGATTAGCGGCTTTTAGCCTTGCAAAAATTTCGAATCTTTTCTTAGCGTTCATTTACTTGAAGCTTGAGAGTGTAAAAGACGTGTGGCGCGCTTTTTTGACTTCCACCGCTTTGTCCGCTCGCGATTAACTGCTTTTCGAATTTCCTGCTTTATTTCTTCAGGTTGGACATCATCCGTTGAATCTTGCTGAAACTGCATCCGCGATCGGTGACGGGATGCCAGAAGTCTCCAGCGATTGACTTCTGAATCCAAAAATTCGGGCCAGGTTTCACCTTCCCGATGATCGGAATGTTTGACCATTACGATACAATCGACCGGGCAAAATTTGAGGCACAACTCGCAACCAGTACAATCATCAGTCAATACACTGTGCATCTGTCGTGATGCCCCAATGATGGCATCGACAGGACAAGGGTCAATGCAAAGGGTGCATCCAATGCACTCCGATTCAATAATCTCAGCAACGAAGCGACCCGCGTAAGGGGCACAATCATCTGCCAGCGGAATTTCTGGATGATTTAATTGACTAGCCAGCGCGGACAGGGTAACCGCACCACCCGGAGGACAGCGGTTGATTTGTGCTTCGTTGTTGAACAACGCATTAGCGTATTCAAGACAGCCCGGATATCCACAAACCGTGCACTGTGTCTGTGGCAAACACTGGTCAATGTCTGAGACGGTTAAATCTGAATTCGAGTGCGAGTTCAATTGACAGGTACACCAAGACCAACCTGCTTGCCGGGGTCGATCAGCCACAGGCCATCATCATCACCAGCCGCCAGAATCATACCTTCGGAAGTGCCGAATTTCATTTTCCTCGGTTTAAGGTTGCGCACCACCACAACCTTCCTACCGACTAACTCATCTGGTGAATAATATCCCTTGATTCCAGCAAATACCTGCCTGGTTTCGGTACCGAGATCAACCTTCAGGCGAATCAGTTTGTTTGAATCCTCAACATCCGATGCTTCAATAATCAACGCGGTACGAAGATCAACCTTGGCAAAATCTTCTATAGAAATAATGTTGTCGTGACTCGTATCAAGGGCCGCTTCCTTTTCCATGGATTGATCAATCATTCCATCGACATCCTTTTGTTGAATCCGTGTCATCAGGTGGACATACGGTGAAATCTGATGATCAAGCAATGGCGTTTGAACTTTTTCAAGCTGATCAATCGAATCATTCAAGAATTCACCACTGCGACGAGCCAAGTCCGGCACCACGGGTGCCAGATAGTAAATGAGTACGCGAAACATGTTGATGCCTTGCGTACACACATTGTGCAACCGATTCACCTGTGCGGGATCTTTCGCGATAACCCATGGTTGGGCATCATTGACATACTGATTGGCTTTGTCGGCAAGAGCCATAATCTTCCGCATAGCCTTGCTGAAAGCGCGATTCTCATAGAATTCTGAGATGGAAGAAAGCGCATCTGCCAGTTCTTGATACAGTTCAGGGTGATCCAGTTCGGTGCTGAGTCTGCCTTCAAACCGATTTGATATGAACTTCGCACAGCGACTGGCGATATTGACGACTTTACCAACCAAATCCGAATTAATGCGCTGAACGAAATCCTCAAGATTAAGATCAAGGTCTTCAATTTTTTCGTTCAGTTTAGCGGCGTAGTAATATCTCAGATATTCCGGGTTCAGATGGTCTAGATAAGTGCGGGCCATAATAAAGGTTCCGCGTGACTTGGACATTTTCTTGCCATTGACGGTCAGGAAGCCATGCGAGTAGACATCGGTCGGTCTGCGAAAACCGGCACCATGAAGCATGGCCGGCCAAAACAAGGCATGAAAATACAAAATGTCCTTACCGATAAAGTTGTACAGTTCAGTCTGCTCCTCATCTTTCCAGAAGGCATCGAAATCAATGCCTTCACGGTCGCAAAAATTCTTGAAACTGGCCATATACCCGATGGGAGCATCCAGCCAAACGTAAAAATATTTGTTCTCTTCTTCCGGAATCCGGAATCCGAAATAAGGGGCATCACGAGAAATATCCCAGTCCGTCAAGCCCACATCAAACCATTCTTTCAGTTTGTTGCGAGCCTCACTTTGTGAAATTTCATTACCAACCCAGTCCTGCAGCATGTCATTAAAGTTGCTTAAACGCACAAACAGATGTTCAGATTCACGGTGTTCGGGTGGTAGACCGGAAAGTACCGAAACTGGATTTTTCAGGTCGGAAGGTGTATAGGTTGCACCGCATTTTTCGCAACTGTCACCATATTGATCTTCAGCACCGCAGCGCGGGCAGGTTCCCTTGACAAATCTGTCGGGCAAGAAAATATTTTCACCCGGGTCGTAAGCCTGATTAATCACCTTTCGACGAATGTGACCACCTTTTTTCAGTTGCAGGTAAATGTACTCGGCAAGTTCTCGATTCTCAGGAGAATGAGTCGAGTGGTAGTTATCGAAAGAAATATTGAAATCAGCAAAATCTGTCTCATGTGCTTCCTGATAGTGCTGAATCAACTGTTCAGGCGTCAGATTTTCACTTCTGGCGCGTAGCATTATCGGCGTGCCGTGTGCATCGTCCGCGCATACAAAATAACACAGATTGCCATTCATTCTCTGAAATCGAACCCAAATATCTGTCTGGATGTACTCAACCATGTGCCCGAGATGAATCGGGCCATTTGCGTATGGTAAAGCGCTCGTGACAAGAATTTTTCTGTGCATTTCAGATAACCTTGATTAGATCATGGGGATGTTGGCTGAAGCAGCGATCAAATGAATTGATCAGCAATTCATTTGACTGCTGTCACCATCAAGCAGTTGTTCCGCGGTATGCTAAAATATGCGCACCAGTCAGATACTGAATGTGTTTACCGGTACGCAGTATAGCGTTCTGCCATTATTTTATTTCTTTCCAGTCAGTATGCAGGCGAATTCGATCGTCGTGCAACGGTTTAACCCCTTGGAATTCGAACAACCTTTATGACAACCGTAACCAAATCCGATATTGAATCAGCATTGCAGACGATTCAAGATCCTCATTCGGAAACCTCGTTGGTGGACGACCGAAAAATCAAGGAAATTCTGGTTGATGATCAGCGGGTAAAGGTGACACTTGAATTGGGATACCCAGCCAAGAGTTGCATTCCAGATTTTCGTGCGGAAATCGAAAGCCGTCTTGATGGAATTGATGGCGTTTCGGAAATTGAAGTGTCTGTCAGTAACAAGGTTTTCTCACATTCAGTGCAAAAGGGTGTATCGCCAATCCCGAATGTAAAAAATATGATCGCGGTGGCTTCAGGCAAGGGTGGTGTCGGGAAGTCCACTGTTTCTGCAAACCTGGCACTGGCACTGTCGTCGGAGGGTGCGCAAGTCGGCATTCTGGATGCAGATATTTACGGCCCGAGTCAGCCGCGTATGATGGGGGTGCGGGGCAAACCACAATCCAAGGATGGAAAGTCAATGCAGCCGGTATTCAGTTACCACCTCCAGACCATGTCAATTGGGTTCTTGATCGAAGAGGAAACGCCGATGATATGGCGAGGTCCTATGGTCACTCAGGCACTTGAGCAGCTGCTCAAGCAAACCGCGTGGACCGATTTGGATTATCTGGTGATTGACCTGCCACCTGGCACGGGCGACACGCAGCTGACACTTGCCCAGCGGGTACCGGTGAGTGGTGCAGTAATCGTGACCACTCCACAGGATATAGCACTGCTGGATGCTCGGAAAGCGTATCGAATGTTCGAGAAAGTTGAAATTGAAGTGCTCGGTGTCGTTGAAAACATGAGCACTTACATTTGTAGTAATTGTGGACACCAGGAACATATTTTTGGTGAAGGAGGAGGTCAGCGGATGGCCGAGGAATACGGTGTCGGCTACCTTGGCGGGGTGCCGCTCGACGTAAGAATCAGACGCGATGCAGATCGCGGCAGGCCAACGGTAGTCAATGATCCCGACGGTGAAATAGCACAAATCTACCGCAAAATTGCTCGTACGGCCGCCGCCCGGCTCTCTCAACAGAAGAAGGATTTCACAAGCGATTTCCCATCGATTGTCATTCAAAACACCTGAAGCGGAACACAGTCGTGTCAATTAAATCAGATCAATGGATCCGTGAAATGGCGGAAAAGCATGGCATGATTGAGCCGTTTGTCCCTGAGCAAGTCAGTCAAAATGACGGCAAGCGGGTAATTTCCTATGGTACGTCGAGCTATGGATACGATATCCGTTGCTCAAACGAGTTTAAAATTTTCACAAACATTCACACAGCCATCGTTGATCCTAAGGAATTTTCCGATTCCAGCTTTGTCGACTTTTACGGCGAAGTCTGTGTTATACCGCCAAATTCTTTTGTTTTAGCCAGGACCATTGAGTATTTTCGAATCCCGCGTAATGTGCTGACCGTCTGTCTCGGTAAATCGACCTATGCCCGATGTGGCATCATCGTCAATGTAACACCATTCGAGCCGGAGTGGGAAGGATACGCCACACTTGAATTTTCGAATACAACACCGCTCCCTGCAAAAATTTACGCCTATGAGGGTGTGGCGCAAGTTATTTTTTTTGAAGCTTCCGAGCCGTGCGAAACATCGTATCGAGATAGAAAAGGTAAGTATCAGGGGCAAATTGGTGTTACGTTGCCCATAACTTAGCGAAGACTGTCGATAGAAACCTGTGAGAACTGTTTCAGGCCGTAGAAATTCTGACCGAGAGGGATTGCAGATCATGTCTCAAGTCAGTCAGTTGCGCCGCATTATTCCACTTTACCCACTGAACGCAGCGATAGACTCAGCCTGCCGACGAGGTGTTCGGGAGAATTAACTGATGTCAGGTAATTCATTTGGAAAGCTGTTTGTTCTAACCACATTCGGCGAGAGTCACGGAGAGGCGCTTGGATGTGTTGTGGATGGCTGTCCACCAGGCATGGAGTTAACGGTGGCTGATATTCAGCCAGAACTCGATCGACGCAAACCTGGCAGATCCCGCTACACGACACAGCGGCGCGAGTCTGACGAGGTAGAAATTCTGTCTGGTGTGTTTGAGAATCGAACCACGGGCACACCAATCGGCCTGTTGATTCGAAATACCCAGCAGCGTTCAAGGGACTATTCTGCCATTGCCGACCGATTTCGTCCTGGACATGCAGACTACACCTATCTGCAAAAGTACGGCATCAGAGATTATCGAGGCGGCGGACGTTCGTCGGCGCGGGAGACCGCGCTTCGGGTTGCTGCTGGCGCCATTGCCAAGAAATATCTACGCGAGCGCTACAGTGTTGAGATTCGCGGCTATGTATCGCAGATTGGCCCTATAAAGCCAGAGTCCCACAATTGGGATTCTGTAGACAACAATCCGTTTTTCTGGCCGGACCCGTCTGAGGTCGAACGACTTGGAGAGTATATTGACGAGTTGCGCCGTGCTGGAGACTCTGTCGGCGCGGTGGTGACGGCAGTGGCAAATAATGTTCCAGTGGGCTGGGGTGAACCGGTTTATTCCCGTCTGGATGCGGACATCGCTTCGGCAATGATGGGTATCAACGCAGCTAAAGGCGTTGAAATTGGTGCGGGATTTCAGAGTGCCACAATGAAAGGATCAGACTATCGTGACGAAATAGTGCCCTCGGGTTTTTTGTCAAATAATTCAGGCGGCATTGTCGGCGGCATTTCCACCGGTCAGCCAATTGTCGTAAACGTGGCATTCAAACCAACTTCGAGTATTGTGTTACCTGGACAGACGGTAAACGTGAGTGGTGAGCCTGCTAGTATTTCAGTGACGGGAAGGCATGATCCGTGTGTGGGTTTGCGAGCTGCACCAATCGCCGAAGCAATGCTGGCTTTGGTGTTGATGGATCACGCTCTCAGACATCGCGGTCAAAATGCCGATGTGATACCGCCAGTGCCAATTATTCCGGGTGAAACGGACGAATCATCAGAAATTGAGCGATCCGAACTGGCAGGTGGTGAATTTGAAGCGACAGGAGAAGACTAACGTATCAATCTGGCAACTGTGCCTAACGGTGTGACCGAAGAATTTTTTGAGTCAGGTGTCTGATTGGATGGGCAGGAGTTGTGGGCTTCAAAAAATACTCGAGTCGCTTCACCTATGTTCTGTAACAGCCCAATCTGATCCACATCAGTTTTTTCTGAATCGACGAGTTCAGCGTGAATCTTACCAAGCACATCAAAGGTTTTATGGCAGTCAACGGTCGCATTGAGGTGATAACAGCGATTGGCCCGATAAATATCTCGAAAAATCTTCTTGACCAGTTCATAATGCACGGCTTCAGATGATATCAGCGCGTTCGGATGCATGGCGTCGCGGACAACTGAAATCTGGTGCTGTCCAACAGAATCAGACAACGAAATCACCAGATTTCTAAAGTTGGCAGACGTCGTGTCGATATGTGCTGTTTTTTTTCGTTTCATTTCGGCGATCAGTTTTCCTGTCAACTTTAAATTTTAACAAACGTTTCTTTCTCAAGGAGTCAATCAGATGACGACAAACATATTGGTGATTCCCGGTGACGGGATTGGCCCTGAAATCGTTTCCCAGGCCGTTCGCGTGGTTGAGCATTTACGCGATGCGGCAGGTCTGGATGTAAATTTGGAGTATGCAGATTTGGGTGGCGCAGCCTATGACAAGACAGGGCACTCTCTTCCTGAATCGACATTGTCTAAGGCAAGAGCTTGTGATGCCATTCTATTTGGTGCTGCCGGTGGTCCGAAATGGGACAATTTACCAAGATCAGAACGGCCTGAAACGGCACTTCTGCGCCTGCGTCGTGAATTGGACCTGTTCGCAAATCTTAGGCCAGCGATTCTGTTTCCGTCTCTCGCGTCGTCGTCATCGCTGAAAGACGAAATTGTTGCAGGGCTGAATATTCTGATCATTCGGGAACTGACAGGAGGCATTTATTTTGGTGAGCCAAGGGGTGTGGAAACGTTGGAATCCGGCCGCCGCCGCGGGATAAACACCTTGGTTTATCATGATGATGAAGTGAAACGAATCGCTCATGTTGCTTTCAATATTGCCCGTCAGCGAGGTAATCGGGTGTGTTCAATTGACAAAGCGAATGTGCTGGAAACAACGGAGTTTTGGCGGGAGGTGGTGACTGAAGTTGGAACGGAATATCCGGATGTTGAATTAACTCACATGCTGGTCGACAACGCTGCGATGCAACTCGTTCGAGATCCTAAACAGTTTGATGTCATTGTTACCACAAATATGTTTGGCGACATACTCTCAGATATCTCCGCGATGTTAACCGGATCAATTGGAATGTTGCCATCTGCTTCACTGGATAACAACCAGAAAGGACTCTATGAACCGGTTCACGGTACTGCCCCGGATATAGCAGGAGAGGACAAGGCCAATCCGATGGCAATGTTCCTGTCGTTGGCGATGCTGCTACGCTATACCATGAAAGAAGACAATTTGGCTGATCTTGTAGAACAGTCTGTTGAGAGCGTGATTGAACGGGGATTGCGAACGCCTGATATATACTTTGCAGGTGCCGAAAAAGTTGGTACTGAACGGATGGGAACAGAAGTTCTAAGTGAATTATCACAGCGATTGAATTGAGGATCATTTAGAGGAAACAGGAAGGCCTGTTATGCGGGAAAATTTTGATGTAGCAGTTGTTGGAGCATCGGGAATGATCGGTGAAGCGATGATGTCCATATTGGAAGAGCGGGACTTTCCGATCAGAAATATTTATCCTTTGGGTAGTGAGCGATCCGCGGGATCGACACTGCAATTTCACGACCAGCCGGTAAAGGTCGGTTTGTTGTCAGAATTCGATTTTTCGCGTGTTCAGTACGGGCTGTTCTCTGCTGGTGCAAGTGTTTCAGACGTTTATGCACGAAAAGCGGTGGAACAAGGCTGTACCGTCATTGACAATACATCAAGATTTCGGTATGAGCCTGAAATTCCGCTGGTGGTCCCCGAAGTGAATGCAGATGTATTGACTGAAGAAGACCATCTCATCGCAAATCCGAATTGTTCAACGATTCAGATGGTTGTCGCGCTCAAGCCAATTTATGATGCTGTTGGAATAGATAGGATAAATGTGTGTACTTATCAGTCAGTTTCAGGAGCTGGGCGATCAGCAGTGCATGAACTGGCCAATCAGTCAGCCGCACTTTTGAATGGCAAGCCGATTGAAGCAGAGGTTGCACCTCGGCAGATTGCGTTCAATGCGATTCCACATATTGATGTATTTCAGGAGAATGGATATTCCAAGGAAGAAATGAAAATGGTGTGGGAAACTCGAAAGTTATTGAGAGACGACACCATTCGGGTCAATCCAACAACCGTCCGGATTCCCGTATTTTTCGGTCATTCCGAAGCCGTTCACATTGAAACCCGGGACAAACTGACTGCGTCAGACGCGCGTGAGTTGCTGCATCAAGCCAAAGGTGTCACGGTTGTAGATGATCCGCAGGCATTGTTATATCCAACAGCAGTCACTGAGGCTGCGAATCGAGATGATGTTTTTGTCGGTCGCATTCGAGAAGACATCTCCCATGACTTGGGCCTGAATCTGTGGATCGTTTCTGACAATGTCAGGAAAGGTGGTGCCTTAAACAGCATTCAAATTGCCGAATACCTCATCTACGGTACAGTCTAAATCTGCCTGTTTATTTGCAGTGTTGCTGCACCAGGTATGGGTGTTCCCGACAGGAACGATTAACAGGTTTTTTTTGAATGAGGTCAGAATCTAAAATACCTATTTGGAAAGCAATTCATTTGAATCAACAAACCATTGATTCTCAGTATCGCAAGAACAATTGGAATTCGAACTGACCTCGTTAGTCTCGGCTCTACAGCAGACATTCTCTTACCTGCTGCTGGAAGCAACCCAAATTGAGGGTGAGCACCTCAAGGATTTTTGGGAATGGGTTGTCCAGCGCAGTGAACAGGATCCATCAGCGCGTGTCGTTTGGTTACTGATAGTCGCTTTGGTTTTTTTCGGAGCGCTATTTGTACTCACTTCAGGTTTGGTATTGTTTGAACTAACACTCGTCTCTCCGAAGAAGTCAGAACCAAAGCCAAGTCCTCCCAAAGGCGAGTATCAAGATACAAAAGACAAGAAAGAACAGCAGCAAAAGCTAGCTGAAACAATAGCTTGGGCTGACAAAGTTGCACCCGTCAGTGTCATACAGTATTTGCGTGATGGAGACATTGCTGGAGCGGAAAAGGTCTTGCTTGGTAAGCGCAGTAAACAGCCAAACGATATCGGAGCCATGATTTACTCATTAGCCTGCTGTGCCACTCGTAATAATGCCGCGGCCTATGAATCGCTGGTGGAAGAAATTTTTCCCAATGGCCTCAATGCTGACGAGGAAATCTGTCGTCACGCTGCGGAATTAGGACGTCTGATTTCTCCTGACAGATATCCGGAAGAGGTTGTGCCGCAACCATCTACCGCGTTTGAGATTGATGCTGAATCTCTCCAGGAACTGCTAGGACCAATGACTGAATTTGGAAATGTGAAAACATTGCTAGACCTGGTTCGTATTGCGTTTGAAATGGGTGAAACCGATCAGGTCAAATCTTTGGCCGTCGAAATCTTGGTATGCGGAAACGTCAGCGAAAGAAAAACGGCGCTCAATTACCTCAAACGGTTAGACAAAGCGCCCGAAGCCTGACTACCAGTAGTTGTTTTAGGCGTTTTCAACACCTTTGGCAATATCGCGCACAAAATCATGAACGCGGTCGACGAGTTCTGCATTGGGTTTGCCAATTTCGTCTAGATTGGCTTTGACCATGTCAACGATGGCCGAACCAACCACAATTCCATCGGCATGTTCTGCAACGGCGCTGGCATGCTCTGGAGTTTTTATCCCAAAGCCAACTGCGATTGGTAGTTTGGTGTATTTTCGAAGACGCGAAACAGCCACCTCTATATGGTCTGCCATGGCCCTACGAGTGCCCGTTACACCCAATACTGAAATGTAGTACACAAACCCGCTGACGTTGTGAAGCACCGCATCAATGCGGTCATCATCAGTGGAAGGGGTAACCAATCGGACCCAGTGCAGGCCTGCGGTCAGAGCTGGCTCGCAAAGTTCCTTATCCTCTTCCGGTGGTAAATCAACAATAATCAACCCGTCGACGCCAATTTCGGCGCACTCTTGTACAAAGCGATGAGCACCATATCGATAGATGGGGTTGTAATAACCCATCAGAACGATTGGGGTTGCGTCATCAGTCTTTCGAAACTCCCTCACCAAATCAAGAGTCTTTACCAGGGTCATACCATTTCTGAGAGCCCTCTGACTAGAAACTTGAATGGACGGGCCGTCGGCCATTGGGTCGGAAAATGGCATGCCGATTTCAATAACATCGACACCGGCTGCTGGCAGTCCTGATACAAGCTGTTTGCTAGTCTGAAAATCCGGATCACCTGCGGTAAGAAAGGCAACAAAAGCCTTACGATTCTGATTTGCGAGTTTCGCGAAACAGCGCGTTATCCTAGTGTCAGACAGATTACTTTGGTTCACAGTTTTGTCCCCAAAGCTTCAGCCACCGAAAATACGTCTTTATCTCCGCGACCACACATGTTCATTACCAGGATCTGACTGGGATCAAACTGTTTTGCGATTTTCATGACATGTGCCAGAGCGTGAGCGGGTTCCAGTGCTGGAATGATGCCTTCAGTCTGGCAGCACAGCTGAAATGCTTCCAGTGCTTCCTGATCGGTAACTGAAACGTAAGAAACCCGGCCAGATTCATGTAACCAGGAGTGCTCTGGTCCGATGCCCGGATAGTCAAGCCCTGCGGAGATTGAATGGGCATCAATAATTTGACCGTCATCTGTTTGTAGCAAATAAGTTCGATTGCCGTGTAATACACCTGGTTGTCCACCTGTAATCGAGGCAGCATGTTTGCCCGTTTCAATTCCTAGACCGGCTGCTTCCACGCCAATAATTTGGATATCTGGATGATCAAGAAATGGATGAAAAAGCCCCATTGCGTTTGAACCGCCGCCAATACAGGCCACTAAACAGTCCGGCAACCGGTTTTCGGCTTCAAGAATCTGCTCACGAGTTTCGTTTCCAATCACACTTTGAAAGTTTCGCACCATTTCTGGATAGGGGTGCGGCCCGGCGACAGTTCCGATAATGTAAAAAGTGGTATCAACATTTGCCACCCAGTCGCGTAGCGCTTCGTTCATAGCATCTTTGAGTGTGCCGGTTCCCGAGGTAACGGGTATCACTTCGGCACCCAGCAATTTCATTCGGAACACATTGGGAGCTTGGCGTTCAATATCGGTTTCACCCATGTAAACCACACAAGGAAGATCGAACAGCGCACACACTGTTGCAGTTGCAACTCCGTGTTGCCCGGCTCCAGTTTCAGCAATGATGCGAGTTTTTTTCATCCGCCGTGCGAGCAAGATTTGCCCAAGCGTATTGTTGATTTTGTGTGCACCAGTGTGATTCAGTTCATCTCGCTTGAAGTAGATTTTGGGGCCACCAAGATGCTCGCTCAGTCGAGCGGCATGGTAGAGTGGACTGGGTCGGCCGATGTAGTGTTTGGCGTAGTAATCGAACTCATTTTGAAAATCGGGGTCATTGCTCGCCGCACGGTAGGCTTTTTCAACGTTCAGAATCAGCGGCATCAGTGTTTCTGCGACAAATCGGCCACCATAAATGCCGAAATGACCGGTTTCGTCGGGACCTGACCGAAATGAGTCAGTTTCTGAATTAATGTTTGAATTCAAAGGCACCACCGCGACTGCGTGAAAAGTGGCAATGATTATACTCAATCGATCGTTTGCTGAATTTCAGTAGAAGTCGCGAAAAAGTTTGATCAGTCTGAATGTTTTAAGTGAATCGACATCCAGCAATCGAACAAATGGATTCATTGGAATGCTGTCATCAACGTTTGTGCAATAGGTATTCTCAGGATGTTGAGAAAATGAATTTTGAAATTAGTACTCGACCCGGTTATTAGCAGCGAAATTTGAGCCGCTTGAGATGATCGTGTGCGTCAGAATTTAAGCGATGTCATTGTGCAGAACCACCCACTTGAAGTTAATGATACGAACTAGGTGAAAAACCTCGGTAGACCATGTTTACTCGTCAGCTGCTGTTGGTGATGATAAGTGAATTCAGAGCGACATCTGTTCGTGATGAAACTGGGAAATTTAGTGGCCAATCCACGCATTTCTGTCTGTTAACCACGTGTTGCGCATTCTGGACTTACCATCAATATTTTTGACGCTGTAAAATGCTAGCGAAAAATGAACAGTGGTGACAGGTCAAAGCACATCGGAATTGAACTTGATGAAATTTAGGTGATTCGTTCAAGGGAATGGAATTTGGCGTGTACAGGCTTTTTTGGATTCACCGTAGGAAACCACGCCGATTTGAGAGTTACATCTGAGAGATGAGAGCAAGCGAGGAAATCCATCCAGTTCAGTGCCAGAAGAATTCTGCTCGATAGTACCTCAAAACTAATGAAAATTGCTGGCTGTATCGAATATGACGGTTCCCGATTTTGCGGCTGGCAAATTCAGCACGGGCAGCCAACGGTCCAGGAAGCCGTCGAAAAAGCGTTGACAGATATTGCGGATCATCCGGTCCGAGTACATTGTGCCGGTCGTACTGATACTGGGGTGCATGCCTGTGGACAGGTCTTTCACTTTGAATCTGACAGCCAGCGAAATGAGTTCAATTGGGTGATGGGTGCTAATGCGAAACTTCCAGTAGGTGCCAGCCTGATTTGGACCAAGGAGGTGGACCAGAATTTTCATGCGCGTTTCAGCGCTGTGAGTCGCAGGTATCGTTATGTGCTGCTAAATCGTCGGGTTCGTCCCAGCTACCTGGCAAAGCGCATCAGTTGGTTTCCTCGCTCTTTAGACCTAGAGCGAATGAGGGAAGCTGCCTCATCACTGATTGGTACACACGACTTCAGTGCGTTTCGTTCATCGCGCTGCCGGAACAAAGTACCTGTCAAAACAGTGACAACGTTAGATGTTGGACAGGTAGACAATTGGTTTTGGTTCGATATCGAAGCCAGTGGATTCTTGCACCATATGGTCAGAAACTTCGTTGGAGTCCTGTTATCGATTGGATGCGGGGACCAGAACATTGACTGGGCTCGGCATGTACTTGAGCAGAAAGACCGAACTCTCGCAGGGATAACTGCACCGGCTGATGGACTTTACTTTACTTCGGCCTCGTATCCCGAAGAATACCCGCTGCCGGCGATTCCACCCCCGTGCAGGTATTGGTAAATGCCCTATGACGTGGTGATTAGATGCGAGACAGTTGGCAGCCGCAGAGCGAATGGCACATTAGTACATTCGACGCTCTTTCAGTTCATCTAGCGTTTTGCAGTCCAGACACAAAGTCGCGGTTGGCCGTGCTTCCAGCCTCCCAAGTCCAATTTCCACGCCACAACTTTCACAGAATCCATAATTGCGAGATTCAAGCCGTGCAATCGATTCTTCTATTTTTCGAATCAGACGCCGTTCCCGGTCTCGATTACGCAACTCAATAGACATATCGGCTTCTTGACTCGCCCGATCAGTCGGGTCTGGATGGTTGATTGTTTCATCCTGTAATGTTGTCACTGTACGAGTGGACTCGTCCAGTAAACTCTGGCGCCAATCCGTAAGAATGCGCATGAAGTGTTCTCGTTGCTTTTTGCTCATGTACTTCTCATTCTTCCCAGGAGAATATGGTACAAAGCTTAAAACGTCTGTATCAGAATCAGAATTAAATAAATTTTCAACCATTTTGGTGTGTTGCTTTGTAAAATATAGTGACCGAAAAAAAAGTCGTGTCGTTAATTTTTATTCCGAGTTTGGAAAACGGCTTTTGTACCACATTTGCCCAATTTTTGCAAGATTTAGATTGGCATTCGTCAATCAAGGGCTACACCTCACTTCATTTCAAGAGAGCTTCCCATGCTGAAATTGCGTTATTCAACAACTTCTCCATTTGTTCGCAAAGTCTCTGCAACCATTATTGAATGTGGCCTGGAAAACCATGTTGAGAACGTGTTGACCAACCCATTCGCGCCTGATACTGATTTGGGCCAGGAAAATCCACTTGGCAAGGTACCTGCCTTGGCACTTGAAAATGGTGAGGTGTTATTTGATTCACCCGTGATCTGTGAATATCTTGATAGTCTGGGTACAACACCAAGACTATTTCCGCCAGATGGCGTATCCCGTTGGGCTGCTTTGCGACTGCAGGCACTTGGTGACGGAATCCTGGATGCATCTGTTGGCCGGGTTATGGAAAGCAGGCGTCCCGAGGAGCAGCAATCTCCAGTATTCAAGGATCGCTGTAAGGCTGCGATTGAACGAACACTCAATGTCCTTGAAAGAAATTCAGATCAATTATCAGGCGGATTTCAGATCGGTCAGTTGACAGTCGCCTGTGCACTAGAGTATCTCGACTTCCGATTTAGTATGGAGAATTGGCGGGAAGGTCGCTCGAATTTGGAAGTCTGGCACCAATCTGTCTGCGAACGACCTTCGTTGAAAAACACCATTCCACATGACTGATAGGAAGGAAAAAAATTTTGCGTCGTGAACGCAAATTTTTAAATTTGTTCCTTCGCACTGGTGTGAATTTGAGTTTCAAACAACCGTAAACAGGGAACGTAGTACTTGCACCTCATAAGCATCAAGATTGCCGGATTCAAGTCATTTGCTGACCCGGTTACGATTCACGTACCGAGGTCTCTGAGCGGCATCGTTGGCCCAAATGGGTCGGGTAAATCAAACATCATTGATGCAATGCGCTGGGTCATTGGTGAGTCTTCTGCCAAGAGCCTACGCGGTGGAACATTGGATGACGTCATCTTCAATGGGTCTGCACAGCGTAAACCGGCAGGTCAGGCCAGTGTCGAGTTGCTGTTTGACAATTCACTCAGTCAATGTAGCGGGCAGTGGGAAAGATATGCTGAAATTTCGATCAGACGAACGGTCACGCGAGACGGTATATCTGAATATTTCATCAATGGTACCCGCGCTCGCCGCCGTGATGTCAGAGAGTTGTTTCTCGGAACGGGCTTTGGACCGCGCTCCTATTCCATTATTGAACAGGGCATGATCAGCCGAATTGTCGAAGGCAAACCAGAAAATCTGAGCGAGTTTATTGAAGAAGCCTCTGGTGTGTCGAAATTTCGAGAAAAGCGACACGAAACGCTTTTGAAGTTAAATCGAGTTGAGGATAACCTCGAACGCTTGAATGACATGCGTCTCGAAATAGAAAAACGCATTCGACAACTCAAATATCAGGCTGATCAGGCACGCAGGTATACCTCGAACAAGGAGCGGCTGGATAGTCTCAAAATTCAGTTACTGGCCTATGCATGGCGGGAAATGAACCATCAGGTTTCCGATTTGCATGCTTCCAAATCAGAGTTCGATCTGGAACTCGAAAAGCGCACGGCAGGTGTTCGGGCGGTAGAGGTGAATTTGGAAAAGGCACGCCAGCACCGACTTAATCTGGAGTCGACACTGACTGACGTTCAAATGGAGCAGTTTCGAATCAATGCAGATATTTCAGATTTCGACCGGCGTATTAAGGAATGCGCTGAAGAAATTGAACGCACCAAGGACGAAATTCGTGCGAAATCAGTTCAAATTGGAGAAACTGAACGAGCGATCACCAACCAGCGAGACAAGGCCAAGTCTGCTGCGATGGAGCATGAGCGAGTTCTGGCCCAATTGAGCAGCACCAAGGAAATCCTGCAAACGGAACAATCAAATCTGAATCAGGAAGAAAGCCAGCATTCTGAGAATCAGATTTTGGCGGAGAAACTGGAGCAGCAGGTCATTGAAGCGGTACGGCGACGCGAATCGGCATTTTCAGCATTGGCAGAGAATCGAAATAATTTGACTGCAACGCTCGAATCGTTAGAATCGGTAACCAAAGAAATCTCCCGGCTTGAGGACATATCTTCTCAGTTTGTAGAGGATTCGTCTCAGCAAGTGATGAATGGTGTTGTAGTCGAATGCGACGAGTTAAAGGCACAAATTCATCAGATGGAATCTGACCTGTCCGAGCGACGAACACAGATTGATCAGTATGCTGTTGAATTGGAGAGCTTAAGGGAAAGTGCCCGGGATACACGGGTACAACTGGCCGCTCTCGAAAGAAGTCTGGGTGGATCCCCAACTGAAGATGATGAAGAATTTTCGATTTGGCTTGAGGACCATCAACTGGCCGATTCAAAGGAGTTGTACACAACCGTAACCGTGTCAGATGGATGGGAAAGAGCTGTCGATCGCGTGCTTGGAGAAAAGTTGGGTGCATTCTGTGTTGACGATATTTCAGTAGTTATGCGTGCTGCAGACAGTCAGAAATTTTCAACGCCACAGTACTTTGTTAATGGAGGTGTCGATTCGGAATTGGAATTACGGTTCGATAGCCTCGCCCAACATGTCAAGAGTCCGAATCAGCGTGCAGAAAAATTGCTGGCAGGTGTCTACACAGCAGACACTTTGACGAGTGCCATGTCGATGAAAGGTCAGCTAAGTGCCAATGAATGTGTCGTCACTGCGGATGGTTCGATGGTGGGCGTCAACTGGTTTGCACCTGCAATTGGAGATGATCAGTCAACGGGAAGACTCGAAACCGCTAGCCTAATTCATGATCTGAGAGAGCAGGTAGAGGAATTCGATGCAATTGAGGAAGCGAAAAAGAACCAGATCGACACATTACGAAGTCAGGTTTCAGATCTTGAACTCAAGCTTGGTCAAAAGCGCAGCTATCTTGTGACCAAAATTGATGAACTTGAGAAGATTCGCACAAAATTGAATGAGTCTGAAGTTCAGCGTCTTCAGACCGTCACAAAGCTCGCTGAATTGGGCGACCGAAAACAGCATCTAGGCGGTGCTCGCGTGCGCCTGGAAACTGATCAGACTGCCCTACAGCGTCATTTGCAGACCGAAACTGAAGCACTTACCGCAGCGGAGCAGCAAAGAGAAGCGCAGATGGTGCAGTCGAAGGCATTTTCACAAAAGTTGAAAGCGATGCATGAATCTGTCAGTGAAACTGTTCACAAGTGCTATCAGCTGGAACTTCAGGCACAAAATTTCGTCGCTAACCAAAATCTCGCTGAATCCTCGCTATCCGATCTTGAACAACGCGTGTCAGATTTTCGTTCCGAAATGGAATCTCTCGAAGTGAAACTTGCGTCTAGAGGCGATCCTACTGATTCGCTGCAAGTGAGTCTGGATGATCTGGTCTCCAAGAGAAAAACTGTCGATTCAAAATTAGCTCAAGTGAGAAACCAGATTGAGGAAGCAGAGATTCGACGCCGCAAACTAGACGAATCACGCGTCCAGAATCAGTTTGGTGTGGAAGAAATCAATCAGAAATTACAGCAGCAAAATATTGAACTTGGCAGACTAAGTGCGCAGTCTGAAGAACTCAAACAAAAAATTTCGGATCGAAAGTCGAATGCTGAAACTGTTGTAGCGAGTTTGGATGATAGCTTCGACCATGAGGAGGCAACAGCAAAATATGAAAGGCTTGAAAAGCGTATCGAAAGTATAGGCTCAGTAAATCTGGTTGCAGTCGAACAGTATGAGCAGGAAGTCGAACGTAAGTCCTACATGGACGAACAGTATAGTGATCTGATGCGCGCGATGGAAACGTTGCAGCAGACGATCAGAAAAATTGACAAAGAGTCGCGAGACAGGTTCAACGAAACCTTCAGTTTTGTAAATTCTGAGTTTCAAAGACTACTTCCCTCACTGTTTGGTGGTGGTAGTGGACACCTCGAACTGATTGGCGAATATCCGAATAATGCCGGATTGAAAATTTATGCTCGTCCAAAAGGCAAGCGCATAGATAACATCCAGGCACTCTCGGGAGGAGAAAAAGCGTTAACCGCAGTTGCGCTTATTCTGTCATTATTTCAACTGAATCCGTCCCCGGTTTGCCTGCTGGACGAAATTGATGCACCGCTTGATGATGAGAATGTCCATCGATTGTGTTACAGCCTGCATGCCCTGTCAGACAATACGCAAATGATTGTCATCACCCATAACAAGATTACGATGGAATCAGTTGATTCATTGATTGGCGTAACAATGCCAGAACCTAATGTTTCAAGAGTGCTTTCCGTTGAATTATTGGAAGCTCAGGAGTTCGCGGCGTAATGGAACTTATTTTGATTTTTACAGCTGTATTCATAGTACTGATTCTGTCCTGCTGGTTGATTTTTCGGCGGTCAAGACGCCACTCTTTTCGGAACGATACACTAGTGCGGCAATTGAATCCAGATTTGATGTATCCGTATACAAATGCCGATCAGCCTCGATCCTCGGATGGTGTTGAATTGGGTCCAGTGAAGGATGCAGACGCCGATGAATCCGCCTATTTCAGTGATTGGCAGGATGACGACGCTGATGACGAAATCGTTGAATCAACTCAAAGTTTAATGGTAGAAGAAGGTGAAGACGAGGTTTCCGAGGAATCCTGGGAAGAGCAAATCGAATCATCTCAATATGTTGAGCCGGAAATTACGCTCGAGACAGACTGGAATTGGAGCGAATCCGATGATCTGAATGGTGAGGCTGATTCGTCCGTAGAAAATATTGAAGTCGAACAGGTATATGAACCGAATTCCGGAGTGCAGACCAATCTGCCACTTCACAACATCTTGACGGGTCGCACTCATTTTGAAACCGATTGGGCATCAGTTGAGCCAATTGATGTTGATGAGACGATTGAATTCCCACGAATCAACAACTCGGACAACCAAAATATTGAAATGCTCGGTTGGATTCCGGGAAATGGCTCAACAGTTGCACGCACTCAAATACTTGCTTTGGTGCGGGACTTCGGCGAGAACTTTGAACTACCTGTATCTCTTTACGGGCAGTTGGAGAACAGTGATTCCTGGATCAACCTCAAAGATGAAGTAGTTTCCGCGCGTTTTTTGGACCTGATGTTTACCATACAATTGACACATCACGGAAAGTCGATCGATGCGGAACACTGGTGGCGGTTTTACAACATGGGTGACCAGATTGCACATGCTTTATCGAGGCCATTTTACCCATCGCTCTCTCTTGATTCTGCGCAGGTAATGTCACTAAGATTGGCTGAACAAGTCGATAATCTAAATATACAGGCAACTCTGATTCTACAGTCGAAATCCAACAAGCAACTTTCCGACCGTACGTTGGATTATTTGGCTCGAGAGTATGACCTTGTTCAGCGCGGTAGTGAGGGAGTTTTTGATAAAATGGATAAAATGCCGCTGAGTTTCGCTCCTGTCTTTACGCTCACAACGAATCTGCCACCTAGGCCAGATGGTACTGATTCGGATGAGGAAACTGGACTGGCATTAACCTGCAACCTGCCCTGTGTCAGGGACCCGCTTGAAGCATTCGATCAAATGGTTGATTTGGCAAGAAATCTTGAAAGCCGTTTTCCTTTGGAACTGGTTGACGAAGAGCGGCTCAGAGTCTCGCCTAAAGAAATTCAGATGATTCGTCTCCATCTGCGGAACTTTTCCGACGATATGCAATACTGTGGAATCACTCCTGGAAGTGAAACAGCAATGCGGCTGTTCTATCAACCCATAGTCGAAGAGACAGATTCTGATGCTTCAGAACCAGCCAGGTTTGCGGCTGTCCGATAACTATGAACCCTCGGGAAGAGGCTCAACATCGCGTTGAGGAGCTTCGCAGAGAGATTCACAAACACGGCCACGCCTACTATACACTCGACGATCCGAGAATTACAGATCACGAGTACGATCAACTGTTTCAGGAACTGGTTGATCTAGAAGAACAATTTCCCGAGTTCCACTCTGAAAGCTCTCCCACTCAACGAGTCGGGAGCAAATTGGCTGGAGCATTTGCTGAAATACGCCACGCTGTATCGATGCTCTCCCTCAATAATGTATTTACTGATCAGGACGCCCGAGATTTCGATCGAAGAATAAGGGAAGTCACCGAAGCTGACACAGTCGAATATCTGGTCGAGCCGAAGATTGATGGATTGGCAGTCAGTCTCGTTTACGAACATCGAAAACTGATACAGGGTGCTACGCGAGGTGACGGTGAGTTTGGGGAGGATGTCACACGGAATGTGAGGACGATTAGAAGTGTGCCGCTTGAACTTCTGACTGATTCAACCCCGGCTCTGCTTGAGGTACGGGGAGAAGTGTTTATGGGACGCAAAGGCTTTGAGCTTCTGAATCGCAGGCTGATTCAGGAAGAAGCTGAACGCGAACGTATTAAGCAGGAGAAGGCGAAGGAATCGGGAAAGGATATTTCGACTGACCAGTCAGAGTCTGATGGTGGACAGGCCAATTCGGTATCCAAGACTGATGCCAAGGGGGAGGAGGTCAGCGTACTCTCCCCAACAAACAATGTGAGTAAACCGGCCAAGCGGGTGACCTACATGAATCCGCGAAATGCCGCTGCCGGAAGTTTACGGCAGTTGGACCCGCTGGTGACCAGCAAGCGGCCGCTTGATGCAATGTTTTACTCAATCGCGCGCTACGAAGGGCCAACCCCTCCAGAGTCACAGTTCGATCAGTTGGAATTGTTGAAAAAGCTTGGATTTAAAGTATCACCGGAAGCAAAATTAGCACATGGAATTGAAGAGTGTCTCAAAGTTCATCAATCCCTATTAGATAACCGCGACCGCATCGACTATGACATCGATGGTGTCGTATACAAGGTAAACAGCACGGCTGATCAGGAAAAACTGGGATTTGTTACCCGGGCACCTCGGTGGGCTGCCGCACACAAATTTCCTGCACAGGAGCGTACTACAACTGTAAAGGAGATCGACATTCAGATCGGGCGAACGGGTGCGGCATCACCCGTCGCCCGGTTAAAGCCTGTTGAAGTCGCCGGGGTCGTCGTCTCCAATGCAACGCTTCACAACGAGGATGAAATCAGACGTCTTGATGTCAGAGTTGGCGACACGGTCATCATTCGGCGCGCCGGTGACGTGATTCCGCAAGTGGTTCGAGTCATTGAGGATCAACGACCGGAAGGTACTGAGCCGTACAAATTTCCTACTGAATGCCCCGTATGTGGGTCATCGATCGTTCGCGATGAAGATGCCGCGGTTTCCAGGTGTACCGGCAAACTGATTTGTCAAGCCCAATTGATACAGGGAATCAGTTATTTTGTATCCAGGGGTGCGATGGATATAGAGGGACTGGGTCCCGCGGTGGTCGGTGAACTTGTAGACCAATCCCTGGTGCACGACGTTGCGGACCTCTATCGACTCACCGTCGATCAGATTATGTCGCTTGAGCGAATGGCTGAAAAATCGACCCGGAATTTACTCACAGCCATTGAAAAGAGCAAGCAAACGACAATGCCAAAATTTCTGGTCGCCCTCGGGATTCCACATGTAGGAGAATCAACTGCGATGATCCTCAGCCAGGAATTTTCTACATTGGAGGAATTGATGTCCAAGAGTCAAGCAGAACTGTCTGAGGTTCACGGTATCGGACCAATAGTTGCCGAAGGAATTGACAGTTTCTTTTCGGATGAAAGAAATCGTCGCACGATTGAAGATCTGATTAATTGCGGCGTTGAGTTTGAAACATCAGCAACAAATAAACGGTTAGCAAGCACGCTGCAGAGCCAAAAATTTGTTCTGACCGGTACACTCAGTGAAATGACCCGAACGGAAGCAAAAAAACAGCTCGAAGCCCGGGGTGCCAGCGTTATCTCAAGTGTATCAAAAAACATAGATTATGTTGTCGTTGGGGAAAACCCTGGGTCCAAAGCAAAAAAAGCGCAAGAACTGGGAATAGAAATCTTGGATGAAGCTCAGTTTGCAGCAATGCTTGCCGAAATTGAGGATTCTGGCTAAGACTGCTTTCCCATTTACTGGAGCAGCCTGTTAAAATTGCAATTGCAGTGAAATCGGAACAAACCAGTATCCGAATCGAACTATTTTTCTTTGATATCAGAAATTCTTTCCAACTGGGAACGAATTGACGAGCATCACGTTAGACACCTGAATTTACCTGTTCAGTGTTAGAATCAGTCCTATGAGAAAACTGACTGTTAATCTTTGCCTGGCTCTAGTTTTACTGCTTGGAACGGTGGAATTGAGTTGGAGTGCTGAATTAGAAAAAGGTATTGATGCTTACAATTTAGGCGACGGCGAAACAGCTTTGAGTCTATTGAAACCTTTGGCTGAACAGGGGGATGCCACTGCGCAGTTGTTTTTAGGTTACATGTATACCGAGGGAAAAGGTGTGCCGCTGGACTATGATGCCGCAGTCAGGTGGCTTTCACTGGCGGCCGAACAGGGGAAAGCCATGGCTCAAATCCATTTGGGTGAGATGTTCTACAACGGAGATGGCGTTCCGCGGAACTATGAAGCTGCGGTCAAGTGGCTTTCACTGGCAGCCGAACAGGGGAAAACCATAGCTCAAGTCTATTTGGGTACGATGTTCTACAACGGAGATGGCGTTCCATGGGACTATGAAGCTGCGGTCAAGTGGCTTTCACTGGCGGCTGAGCAGGGAGTTGCCGTTGCCCAGTTCAATTTGGGCACAATGTACTACTACGGATACGGCGTATCACAAGACGATGAAGCCGCGTTCATGTGGTTTACTCGGGCGGCGCAGCAGGGAAGTGGCTGGGCCCAATCTGCTTTGGGTGTGATGTACGAAAACGGATACGGCGTTCCACAGGATGATGTTTACGCCTACATGTGGTTCGACATTGCCGCACAAATAGGGAGCGAGAATGCAAAAGAATATAGGGATGAAGTTGCGGAACGCATGAGCTCTGCCGACATATCAAAAGCCCTGGAACTCGCTCGTGAATGCACGAATAAGTACTACAAGGGTTGTTGATATAGCCAACATCCAACTCGCGTTTCAGGAGAAAGAATCTGTCCCACCAACGCTTGAAACAAACCTGATTCTGGTTTTTATTTGCGGAAATTAAACAAGGAGGTTGTTTGCAAAATGAATATTACCAAGCGCAGATTTCTTCAAACTGTCGGTTCAATCGGCGGCGTAGGGGCAGTGTATCGGAGCATGCAAGCCTTGGGAATGACGGGAATCGGCACTGCCAGCGCTAGCCAGCTCAGTCTCCCAAGCGGTTCGGGTAACGGCCGAAGTGTGGTAATTCTAGGTGCTGGTATCTCAGGTCTGGTTGCGGCGTACGAATTATCGAAGGCGGGTTATGACTGCACAATTTTGGAAGCAACTGAGCGTGCAGGTGGGAGAAATTTGACGGTACGAGGCGGCGACCTGCTCGAAGAGAGTGATAGTCGGCAAAACGTGCAATTTGGTAGCCGACCTGATCTGTATGCAAATATGGGTCCTGCGCGAATTCCCTACCACCATCGAACAATTCTCGCTTATTGCAAGGAATTTGGTGTTGAGCTTGAGGTGTTTACGAATGACAACCGGGCGGCACTATTCCACAATCGGGAGCGGTTTAACGGTAAAGCTGTGGCATCTCGACAAGTGAATACTGATATGCGCGGCTATATCGCAGAACTGCTTGCCAAGGCGATTGACCGAAACGCTTTGGATTCTGAATTCACGAGTGAAGACAAAGAGCGAATCTTGGCGATGTTGGAAAAGTATGGAGATCTAGACGATAACCGACAGTATAAAGGTTCAAGTCGCGGCGGTTTTAAGCGCCAGCAAATCAACGCGGGCCTCAAATCCGGGGAATTGAATTCTCCCCTTGCATTTGATGAGTTGCTCCAATCCGATTTTTGGATTTACAAACTTCATTTTGACCAATTTCTCAACCAAAATCCGACATTGTTTCAACCTGTCGGTGGCATGGATGCGATCGTCAATGCATTTAATGAACGAGTTGGTACGCTCATTCAATACCGATCCATCGTCAAGGAGATTAGAAAAAGTGCGGATGGTGTTCGAATCGTGGTACAGCAACCGGTGATGAACGGTCAAACCGTTGTAGTCAATGCCGATTTCGCAATTTGCACCATACCCGCACCGGTGCTGGTAGATATCCCGAATGATTTCTTCAAAGATTATCTCGGTGCAATCAAATCGCTGGAATTTGTCCCGGCGGTAAAGATCGCCTATCAGACCAGTCGCCGCTTTTGGGAAGAGGATCAAGCCATTTATGGTGGAATCTCGTGGACTGATCAAGACATTACACAGATCTGGTATCCGCCATACGGTTATCATCGTGAGAATGGAATACTCATGGGAGCCTATATCTGGGGCAAGGAACCCGGTTTGCGATTTTCAGAAATGACTCCCCAAGAGCGTCTGCAGGCTGCAATTAATCAAGGTGAACAGATTCATTCCGGATACGCAAATGAAATAGCTACCGGGGTCAGCCGAGCGTGGCTGAAAGTTCCATTCCAAAAAGGTGGGTGGGCTTACAGTAACGAAATCAGGGAGACACTGCAAAAACCAGATGGTCCGATTTATTTTGCCGGTGACCAGGCATCTGCACTGCCCGGTTGGCAGGAAGGTGCCGTACTAGCGGCTCATGCAGCGGTTCAAGGAATCAGTGAACGCGTCATGAGTGCTTAGTGTGAATAGCAGTGTATGATTCCTGAATCGACTTGATTCAATTTGGTGCCGCAATCAGTCCTATGAGAAATTCGATTAACGGTGCCTTTGCCTGACTGTGGCTGTACAGGTTGCAACGGTGGAAATGAGTTGAAATACGGATGGTTGGAAAGTTGTGATTAGTATCCAACCTGGAATCCACAATTTGGACTGAGAAAACCATCTCACCAGTACCTGATTACAGGTCTATTCTTAACCTTAATTTGCAGGAAATATTCAAGTTGGTTGCTTATAATTCGTCCTAATAATCAGGTGTATTTTGCACATTTTTCGCCCAGCTTCGTGCAACGCACTGACTCCGAACAAATCCGTTATTGATTTAACGATTAGGACGCATACAAGGGGTGCTCGGTGGTACAGAAAATTGCCTCACCGTTCGGTGGGTATTACATTTATCCAGACGATCCAAACAATCTTTTCCAGCAGCTGTTGGGTGCAAAACCTGCCGCCGCGCAAGAGACAAGTCACGAGTTAACTCCTGCTGTAGATATTTACGAAGATGAATCAGCCTACTACGCTAGCATCGAAATGCCCGGCGTCAGCAAAGACGCGGTAAAACTATCCTGCTCCGCTGGAACCGTGACAATCAATGCGGATGTTGAAAGAACCAGCCACGAAGGTGGCTACTGGGTGCAACACGAGCGTCGCATTGGCACCTACCTGCGAACAATTAAGTTTCGTGGAAATATAAACAGGACAAAATTTCGGCTTCCTACAGTGATGGAATTTTGCATCTGACCGTACCAAAGAAATCGGAAAAACACAAAACGATTTCTATTAACGTTGACTGACGAAATTTCTGAATCAATCGGTTTCGCCGCACCTCGTTTGAATATGGGGTGCGGCGTTAAAATTCGAGTCGAATCAAGTTCGAGTTTGCGGTTTAAACTGCTGCAATGTCGATTTGAGCCCTTCGATGCGATGACTCATTTTGTCATTACCTGATTACACCGCGGTCTGTTCGCAACTACTAAAGAAATCCAAAGATGAATAACAGCTTTGATTGCCGCACAATCCTGGAAGTCGACCGACGGTCGTATGAAATTTACTCGCTTGAGAGTCTCGCGCGCGAATACGACATTCATACATTGCCGTATTCACTCAAGATATTGCTCGAGAACTTGCTGCGACATGAGAATGGCATCGATGTAACAGAAGATCAGATTCTGACTGTTGCAGAGTGGCAGGAGAACAACCCACCAGATATTGAAATCGGATTTTCACCTTCACGGGTGCTGATGCAGGATTTTACCGGGGTGCCGGCGATTGTCGATTTGGCAGCCATGCGCGATGCCTTGGCAGCAATGGGTTATGACCCCAAAGCGATCAATCCAGTGATTCGCACGGACCTCGTGATTGATCACTCGGTGATGGTCGATCACTTTGGCGCCCGTAACGCAGTCGACCTAAATGCCATTTTGGAATATCGTCGAAATGCTGAACGCTATTCGTTTCTGCGGTGGGGTCAAAACTCCTTTGCACAATTCAGTGTCGTGCCTCCATCGACCGGGATTGTGCATCAGGTCAATCTTGAATACCTTGCATCGGTGGTATCTGAAAAACCAGAAAATGGAGTCTTGCAAGCATTTCCTGATACCGTGGTGGGGACTGATTCCCACACAACCATGATTAATGGTATTGGCGTATTGGGCTGGGGAGTCGGAGGCATCGAAGCTGAAGCAGCAATGCTGGGTCAGTCCATTGCAATGCTGTTCCCAAGAGTGGTTGGCTGCCGGCTGCGCGGCTCTTTGCCGGAAGGGGCGACTGCAACCGATCTGGTATTAACTGTTGTGCAGATGTTGCGAAAGCACGGAGTGGTTGGAAAATTTGTTGAATTTTACGGCGATGGACTGGATCATTTGTCCGTATCAGACCAGGCAACTATTTCCAACATGGCGCCGGAGTATGGTGCAACATGTGGAATATTTCCAATTGATGCGAGCACGCTCGACTATCTGCGTCTGACTGGCCGGTCTGAAAGATCAGTGAATCTGGTAGAGTCTTATGCCCGGCATCAGGGCATGTTCAGAGAGCGCGGGTACAGTGGCGACGACATCCGATTTAACGAAATAGTTGAACTGAACTTGGCAGATGTTCTACCCAGTATTGCCGGTCCAAAACGGCCACAGGATCGCTTGCTTTTGAAAGATGCCAAGAGTCAGGTGTCGCAGCACCTGTCCCAAGTTCGCGGTAAAGAATCTGCGACGAAATCGGTTGCAGTTGATATAGACCATCAGTCGGTGGATCTTTCTGATGGAGACATTGTGGTTGCAGCAATTACGAGCTGCACCAATACATCAAATCCGGCTGTCATCGTCGCCGCTGGATTGTTAGCGCAGAATGCTGTAAGGCTTGGATTGAAGTCCAAACCTTGGGTTAAGACCTCACTGGCTCCAGGCTCTCAGGTGGTTACTGAGTACCTTGAACGCTCGGGATTGCTGAAACCGCTGGAGCAAATCGGATTTTCAGTGGTTGGATATGGATGCACAACTTGTATCGGTAATAGTGGACCATTGCCAGCTCCCGTTGCTGACGGTATCAAGGAAGGTGAATTGATTGTCAGTTCGGTACTGTCTGGTAATCGCAATTTTGAAGGCCGGGTTCATGCTGCGGTGAAAATGAATTTTCTGGCTTCGCCACCCCTGGTTGTCGCTTACGCGTTGGCTGGATCGATGTGCGTTGATCTCTATAACGACCCGATTGGTACGGGAAGTAATGGCAAAGACGTATTTCTGCGTGACGTTTGGCCAAGTACGGAAGATATAAATCGTGTGATTGACAGCTTTGTGACCAGCGAATTGTTTCAGTCAAAGTACATTGATGTGTTCAAAGGCGATGATCAATGGGCAAAAATTCCAGTAGAGCATTCCAGCCAGTACAACTGGGATGAGTCTTCTACATACATTCGAAAAGCTCCCTATTTCGACGACATGGTCAAACCATCTCAACGCCAGCAGATTGGCGACATTGAAGGTGCAAGAGCAATCGCTTTGCTTGGTGACAGCATTACGACTGACCATATCTCACCGGCTGGGGCGATTATGCCGACCAGTCCTGCTGGACAGTACTTGATTGATAGGGGTGTAAGTCCAGCAGACTTCAACTCCTATGGTTCACGGCGAGGCAATCACGAAATCATGATGCGCGGCACTTTCGCTAACGTTAGGCTCAGAAATGAAATTGCACCCGGAACCGAAGGTGGTTGGACCCGCCATATGCCTTCCGGTGAAGTTATGTCCATTTTTGATGCGGCGAACCGCTACCGGTCGGATCGTGTTTCTCTGATCGTCATCGCAGGTAAAGAATACGGGTCCGGTTCATCGCGGGACTGGGCCGCGAAAGGTCCACTGCTACTTGGTATCCGTGCAGTCATTGCAGAAAGCTATGAAAGAATTCATCGCTCCAATTTACTTGGAATGGGCATTTTGCCATTAAGGTTCCAAGACGGTGATACGCGCAACTCCCTCGGTTTGACGGGCGAAGAGGTCTACCACATCAGAGGCATTGAAAAAGGCGCTAAATTGGTCGAAGTCGCTGCAATCCGAAATGATGGTTCACATCAAATATTCCGGGTCATCGTACGTATCGAAACCCCCAGAGAATGGGAGTATTTTGAAAGCAAGGGAATTCTGCGGTATGTCCTAAACAGCTTGGCAGTCAGGCCCGCTGTCGAAGCGGCAAGTTGATAGTTAAGACAGATCTGGTATCAACTTCTGGTATTCAGGAGATTAAGGGATATATGAGTGTTGATGACCGGTAACAGCAATAATCGATGTCGCTTATATTTTTTCGCCTTCTTCTTTGACAAATCGTGCCATTAGGAAAATCTGAACGATTGTAAAGACAATCGTCAGTACAATCACCCCGAATACCTTGAAGTTCACCCAGATTTCTTCGCGGGTGGCTTCGTCAAGATGCAGTCCGTAGTAAAACGCTACATATATGTTCAGCGCACCGACGAACAGAAAGAAAATCCCCCAATTCATGTTGAACAATCGCCACGCTTTACGCGGCAGTTGAATTTGCGCTTTATCACCGAACAGTACTTCGGACACTGAGCGTTTCGTAAAAAATTGTGAATAAAGGATAATTGCGGCGAAGAGCCAGTTGACTATTGTTGTCTTCCATTTAATGAAAAGTGGATCGCGCAGAAGAATCGTCATGCCGCCACAAATCACCAGCGCAGCCAGCGTAATTACATGCATTGTTTCAAATCGACGGTGCTTCAGCCAAAACGCGCCGATCTGAAAAAATGATGCAGCAATCGCCACCCCTGTAGCGACAAATATGTCATACATCTTGTATGCCGCGAAAAACAGAATCAGCGGCAGAAGGTCAAATAGAAATTTCATCTCGAGTTGTGAATTTGATTGGTGCCGGGAGAGAGACTCGAACTCTCACGGTGTCTCCACCACCGGATTTTGAGTCCGGCGCGTCTGCCAATTTCGCCATCCCGGCTAGAGAGATTTTTGGCGTTGCATAATTTTACATCAGCAGCACAGTAACTCACCTAACCGTTGCTGGACCGGATGCGCTTGATTGAAGAGATCGACCTCAAGTGATTAAACAAATTTTGGACTACAAAGGCAATTACGATCTGCATCGTCGAGTGTTGAATCTCACCTGGCCGGTGATTATTGCCAATCTCAGCTTGCCACTTGCAGGTGCGGTTGATACCGCGGTCGTTGGGCATCTGCCCAACCCCGCTTATATCGGTGCTGTAGCGTTGGGGGCACTGATTTTCAGCACAATCTATTGGTTAGTGGGATTTCTGCGAATGGGAACCACTGGATTCGTAGCGCAAAGCTACGGTGCCAACGATCAAACAGAGGTAGGCGCAGCGTTTATTCGAAGCCTGGTGGTTGCCTTGAGTGTCGGTGGACTGGTCATTGTGCTGCAAGCGCCAATTGGCTCTGTAATTTTCTGGTTTTTCGAAGCAAGTGAACAGGTAGAGTCACATGCGCTTGAATACTATGGCATTCGAGTTTGGGGCGCTGTTTTTGCGATGTTCAATCTCGTTACTCTGGGAATGCTATTCGGCCTGCAGCGGATGCGAACCGCCCTTGTCCTGCAGTTGTTGTTGAATGGTATGAACATCGTTCTCGACTTGCTGTTTGTAATGGCTTTCGGTTGGGGAGTGCCTGGTGTTGCTGCTGCAACAGTGATTAGTGAAGTTACAACCGCATTGGTGGGTCTTGGAATTTGCTGGAAACTGCTTCGGATGTCGCCGGCGAGGATGAATGAATTTCAAATATTACAGCGGGACAAACTGGTGCAACTGGTGCAGGTTAACGTCAATATCCTGCTACGGACGCTTTGTCTCGAAGTCGTGTTCATTTACTTTATGTGGGCGAGCGCCAGGCAGAGTGACTTGGTGTTGGCAGCCAATGCGGTACTCATGCACCTGTTGCATTTTTTAGCTTTTGGATTGGACGGCTTTGCACATGCTGCAGAGGCATTGGCTGGAAATGCGTATGGTGCCAAGGATCGCGTACGACTGAATCGTACCGTCGCAGTAACATTGTTATGGTCCATCATCGTCGCATTTTGTTTTTGTCTGGTGTATCTGTTATTCGGGAACTTTGTGATCGGGTTGATGACCGGAATTGATAGTGTTCAAGAGACAGCTGGCGAGTATCTAATCTGGCTCATCATTGCGCCATTTTTCTGCGTATGGCCGTTTCTATATGATGGCGTCTACATTGGAATGACTCGAACAGCTGAAATGAGGAACTGCCTGATTATTTCAATGGTCTTGTTCTTTGTCGTTGCATTTCCCGGTTCTTATCTCTTTGGCAATCACGGTCTTTGGCTTGGAGTGATGGCATTCATGTTGGCGCGCGGATTGCTTCTTGCCACATGGTACCGAAAAATTGAGGCGCAGGTAACAAGCCCCGCTTAAAATATTGCGATCACCTGGGACAATTCGAGAGGTTTTATGTTTTCAGATCCATTAATTTCTGCTGCTGATGCGCTCGCACTGCAAAATGATTCCGATGTTCGATTTATAGATGCGACATGGTACATGCCAAATGTACCTAACAATGCCTATGAGACGTATCTACTGGAGCACATACCCGGTGCTGTCTATTTCGATATAGACACAATTGCTGATACTTCGATCAATCTGCCCCACGTTTTTCCGACTCAGGAGATATTTGAAGAAGCGGTTGGAGCTCTCGGAATATCTGCACAAGACCGTGTTATTGCCTATGACCGTGGAAATTTTGTTGCTTCTGCCCGAGCATGGTGGATGTTTCGGGCTTTTGGACATGAGAACATTAACGTTTTGGATGGTGGTCTTCAAGCGTGGAAAAGTGCTGGAGGTGGATTAGCCGAAGACACACACGAAATTGAAAATTCAACCTACCAAAGTCAAACTTTGGTTGATGCGATCATTTCACGCGAAGGGGTATTGGATTCGATGTCAGATAGCTCAGTCGCCGTGGTTGATGCTCGATCGCTCGGACGGTTCAATGGTACTGAACCGGAACCGCGTCCGGGACTTCGAGGTGGCCATATTCCGGGCAGTGCCAATATGTACTACGGTGATGTACTCAATAAAGATGGCACCATGAAAGGTCCGGATGCGATAGCGGAGTTGCTGAGTTCTCTATCGGTTAGCAAAGATCAGCAGATTGTGAGCACATGTGGGTCTGGAGTAACCGCGGCAATTATTCTATTGGCCATATTCCAAGTTCGCCAGGATGGACTTCTAATGTATGATGGATCGTGGACGGAATGGGCGCTTCATCCGGACAGCCCGATGTCGAATTGATTGTGCAGGGAAATCAGTCGCACAGCAGTCTCCAACTCAAACAGTTTGATTTTCACCTGCCCGACAGGCTGATTGCCCAGTATCCTGCAGACGAACGCAGCCAAAGTCGGCTTCTAGTCGTCGATAACCATCACGCAGACTTGACTGAGATAAGGTTTTCTGAACTCGGTCAACTTCTAAAGCCAGGCGATCTTTTAATCTGCAATGACAGCAGAGTCATTCCTGCCAGAATGGCGGCGCGTAAGTCAACCGGTGGTCGGGTGGAAATTCTGGTTGAAAGAGTGGAAGATGAGAGTCAAATGCAGGCTCAATTAAAAGCCCGCCGACCGTTACGGATTGATGATTCTATTTTTGTAGATGACAAATTTGAACTGACTATTATTGGCCGAAATCGAGATTTGTTTGTTTTACAAGCTGAACCGGGAGTGAGCATTCAATCGATGATTAATCGCTATGGTTCAGTACCCCTTCCGCCATACATCAACCGTCCTGCCGAATCCGGAGATCAGGATCGGTATCAGACAGTTTATGCCCGACATGATGGATCAGTTGCAGCACCGACAGCAGGCCTTCATTTCAGCGAAACTCTTATTCAACAACTCAAAACTGCCGGGGTAGAAATTCACTATGTAACTTTGCATGTCGGTGCAGGAACGTTCGCTCCAGTGCGCGATGCAGATGTGTTCCGACACCGGCTGCACAGCGAGCGCTGCCATGTTTCGCAGGAAGTCTGCGACGCAGTTGATCGAGCAAGAGCTCATCAAAGGCGTGTCATCGCGATTGGAACGACCACAGTCAGGGTACTTGAGACAGCAGCGCAGAAAGGTACATTGCACCCGTATATGGGAGAAACCGACCTGTTCATTAAACCGGGATTTAATTTCAGGGTGATCGACGCGCTAATCACCAATTTTCATCTGCCGCGATCAACACTGTTGATGTTGGTCTGTGCTTTTGGTGGACTGAATCGGGTGATGGCTGCCTATCGATATGCTGTTGCACAACAATTTCGTTTTTACAGCTATGGGGATGCCATGCTTATTGACCGTACTTCCCAGTTATAAAATCTGTTTCAATTTGGAGGATTCAACATGAGTTTTGATTCAGAGTGTATATTCTGCAAGATTGTTGCAGGTGAGATCAGCAGTATCCAAGTTTATGAGAATTCCAATACCCTTGCGTTCATGGACATAAACCCTATTGCGTACGGACATACTTTGATCATTCCAAAACATCACTGGCAGAATCTTTATGAAGTACCTGATGACCAACTTGCCCACGTGTTGGCGACAGCAAAGCGAGTCGCAACTGCCATAAGTAAGGCTTTGGCTCCTGATGGTGTCAGTCTTGTGCAGGCAAACGGCAAAGGTGCCGCGCAATCAGAACTGCATTTTCACATGCACATCATTCCGCGCACTTTGGGCGATGATCTCAAGATCAACTGGAAGTTGAATCCTGGGAACCCGGATGAGATTCGGTCAGCTGCGCAGCGCATCATTCGTGTACTGCGCTAGAGAATCGCATCTGGTGAATCATTTCGCGCTTCAAAGCCAAGAGACGGCTGAACTGCTTCAGAGTTAGAACGACAAAAACAAATAAATTGGTTCAAAAAAACAGTCAATTCGGATAAACTAATACCTTTTGTGAATTCCTGCTGGCTCACTTTGAATCGAAATTTTGCCACCAATTCAGATCAAAAATGAAATTAGATCCCAATTTAGATACATTTCCCAAACTGCTGTTTAACCGGAAACAGACCACACCCGACCGTCCGGCAATTCGAGAAAAGGATTTTGGCATCTGGCAGACATGGACTTGGTCTCAGGTTGTTGATGAGGTCAAAAGTTTAGCCTGTGGACTGGCGGCTTCAGGATTCCGACGAGGAGACAAACTCGCCATTATCGGGGACAATCGACCGCGACTTTACTGGGGCATGGCTGCTGCGCAATCACTCGGTGGAATTCCAGTTCCGTTGTATCAGGACTCGGTTGCGCAGGAGATGGAATATGTCATAAATCACGCCGATATTCGATTTGCTCTGGTTGAGGATCAGGAGCAGGTTGACAAGTTGCTGGAGATATCAGATCGTTGCCCCAAGCTTCAGTACATTTATTATGACGACCCGCGTGGCATGCGACATTATTCGATTGCCCATCTGGAAAGTTATGACAGTCTGATTCAGGAAGGCCAAAAATTCGAAAGTGAAAACCCAGCCTACCTTGAAGCGGAAGTCAATAAAGGCAGTACACGCGACATTTCGGTTATTTTATATACATCAGGTACGACCGGATATCCAAAGGGAGTCATTCTGACGTATGAGAACATCTTGATCACAGTCATCAATTCAATTGACTTTGACAATTTGACAGAAAAAGAAGAGTGTATGGCCTACCTGCCGATGGCTTGGGTTGGTGATCACATTTTTTCCTATGCACAGTCTTATGTTGCTGGATTCTGCGTCAGTTGTCCGGAGAGTGGTGCGACTGTCATGCACGATATGCAGGAAATTGGTCCAACCTATTTTTTCAGCCCTCCCAGAATATTTGAAAATATTTTGACCACCGTTTTAGTACGTATGGAAGATTCGAGTTGGATCAAGCGAAAAATGTTTGACTACTTCATCCGAGTATCCAAACGCTGCGGAATTCAGATTCTGCAAAAGGAGTCTGTTGGATTGCTTGACCGGCTTCTCTATCTGATCGGGGACATCCTGGTTTATGGACCACTAAAAAATACGATGGGTTTCAGCAAGGTACGGATTGCGTACACTGCAGGTGAAGCGATCGGACCGGAAATTTTTGAATTTTTCCGTTCGCTTGGAATAAACGTCAAACAACTCTATGGTCAGACCGAAGCATCGGTGTATATCACTGTTCAGAAAGATAATGATGTCCAACCTGATACTTGTGGCATTCCGTTTCCAGGTGTTGATGTTCGAATTTCGGAGACTGGAGAGGTTCAATATAAAAGCCCCGGAGTTTTTCAGAGTTATTACAAGAATCCCGAAGCGACTCTGGAAACGCGTACCGGCGATGGCTGGGTTTTTACAGGCGATGCGGGGTACTTTGACGATGCGGGCCACCTGAAAATCATCGACCGAGTCAAAGATGTTGGTCGGTTGAATGACGGTACGCTTTTTGCGCCAAAATTCCTTGAGAACAAACTCAAGTTTTTTCCACAGATTCGGGAGGCAGTCACATTCGGAGACGGGGAGGATCATGTTAGCGCATTCATCAATATTGACTTGGATGCCGTAAGCAACTGGGCTGAACGCAAAAACGTTGCCTACGCCAGTTACCAGGAATTGGCGGCGAATCCGCAAGTCTACGAAATGATCAAAAACTGTATCGAGCAAACTAATATGGATCTTTCGAAAGACAGCGAAATTTCCGGTTCACAAATCAAGCGATTCTTGATTTTGCACAAGGAACTTGATGCCGATGACGGTGAGTTGACGCGCACAAGAAAGGTGCGTCGCAGGATCGTTTTGGAACGGTATGGGAGCTTGGTTGAAGCACTGTATTCTGACGTCAGTAACGGGCATATTGAGAACGAAGTGACGTTTGAAGATGGACGTAAGGGCATGATGATTGCTGACCTTGAGATTCAGGACGCCCAAGTCTTCGATCACATGAAAAAAACTGGTTAGTACAATCCGATGGATACTGAAGCATCGCAAGCACACGATACCGAACGCGTTCGGGAATTTGAGGGATTCATTCTTGAAGTTGACGGCGTTTTCGTCAACTTTGGAGGTGTCAAGGCTTTGCAGGATGTCGGTTTCTCGGTGTATGAAGGCGAAATATTCTCAATCATCGGCCCTAACGGTGCCGGAAAGACTTCAATGCTTAACGTGATCAGTGGATTCTACAAAGCCAGTGAGGGAACGATCAGGTTTGAAGGAGTGGATCGAACTTCAGCTTCACCAGAGCAGGTTGCCAGAATGGGGTTTGCTCGTACTTTTCAGAATATTGCTCTGTTCAAAGGGATGTCCACTCTAGACAACATCATGACTGGAAGGATCGTCAAGGTAAAAAGCAACTTTCTCAGTGAAGCTCTGTACTATCCTGCCCGGGATCAGGAAGTGGCGCAGCGGGAGTTTGTTGAAGGAATTATCGATTTTCTGGAAATCCAGAGCATTCGAAAGACCCCGGTTGGAAAATTGCCTTACGGGTTGCAGAAGCGTGTTGAACTGGGTCGGGCCCTTGCGATGGAGCCCAAAATTCTGTTGCTCGATGAACCAATGGCGGGAATGAATCTCGAAGAAAAAGAAGACATGGCTCGATTTGTGCTGGATGTCAACGACGAATTCGGTACGACCGTTGTACTCATTGAGCACGATATGGGAGTGGTCATGGATATATCTGATCATGTCGTGGTACTCGACCATGGTGAACGAATTGCTTACGGCCCGCCGGATGAGGTGCGTACGAATGATGATGTGATTCGCGCCTATTTGGGTGAACACTGATAACTTAGAGTGGATCAGTATGAATTTTGCAGATTTTTTATTTTTTGTTGAGGTTTTGGTTGGCGGACTGCTGTCCGGGATTATGTACTCCCTGGTAGCGCTCGGCCTGGTCTTGATCTTCAAGGCTTCTTCAATCTTCAATTTTGCACAGGGAGCACTGGTGCTATTCGGTGCACTGACGTTTGTTCTTTTGACTGAAGTCGCCGGGGATTTTTGGATGTGGACCGGTTGGCTGGCAATTGGGCTGGCGGCTGTATCAGCGGCCATGTACCTGCTGTATCAGGCCCAGCAGAAGGGACACGCCGGCTCCGTCAAGGTGTTTGCGGACAAATATCTGAAACGGGTTCCGCTGTTTGTTACCGCCGTGTTACTGCTGGTGCTGGCATTCTTCGTTGATGGCGGGCAGAATATGTGGCGAGCTGTGTTTGTCACAATGCTTCTGTTCCTGATGCTGACTACCGCGGTTCAATCACCCAAGTGGGCAATCGGCGTTTTGCTGGGTCTGGCTGTGGTTGCCCTGGTTGGTGACGGAGCGGTTACCTACCGGGCATTTGCAGTGACACTCGTTATTGTCATCGGTATGGCAATTGCTATCGAGAGAATCGTGCTTCGACCAATGGTAAACCAGGAACCGATTATTTTATTTATGGCAACCATCGGCTTGAACTATGTCATCGAAGGTGTCGCTCAAGGCGTGTGGGATGCTGATGTGCATGCGCTGGATATTGGGATTCCGGATGTTCCTTTCAATATCGGAGGGTTGTATCTCAGCCAGTTTGATCTTTGGGCAGGATTTATAGCCGCCGTTCTGGTTACTGCACTGGCAATCTTTTTCCAGAAGACTCGTGTCGGTCGGGCACTTAGAGCGGTTGCTGACGACCACCAGGCCGCATTGAGTGTGGGTATTCCGCTAAAAAATATTTGGGCTGTCGTCTGGGCTGCAGCGGGAATCGTTGCATTGGTTGCCGGATTGATGTGGGGCTCAAAACTCGGCGTACAGTTCAGTATCTCCCTTTTGGCATTCAAAGCATTGCCAGTCATTATTATTGGTGGGTTTACATCAATCCCCGGTGCAATTATTGGAGGATTGATCGTCGGTGCAACCGAAAAACTATTCGAAGTTTTTGTTGGACTTCCTTACTTCGGTGGCGGTACAGAAAACTGGACGCCTTATATGCTGGGAATGTTCTTTTTGATGTTCCGTCCTCAGGGCATGTTTGGCGAAAAAATCATTGAACGAGTGTAGTGTTCGGGGAAGTAGCAAATGTTTTATAGGGAAGTCGGACAGTACAAGTCCAGTTATCCAGCTGACCAAGCTATATTCCCGCTGACGAATGACAGAATCGGGGTCATATTAATTCTATTGATCGCATATATCTGGCCGCCATTGTCTGGTAGTCAGTATCTGATGGGACCAATTTTGACTCAGTTATTGGTTTTTGGATTAGCCGCACTGGGGCTGAATCTGTTGACGGGTTATGCCGGCCAAGTGTCATTGGGAACCGGTGGTTTTATGGCTGTCGGTGCATTCGGCTGCTATAACCTGGTGTTGCGTCTGCCTGAAATTCCACTAGTCATTGACTTTATTCTGGCAGGATTGATGGCAGCGGCTGTCGGTGTGATATTTGGAATTCCATCGCTTCGAATCAAGGGATTTTATCTGGCAGTTGCAACATTGGCTTCACAGTTCTTTCTGCTTTGGATTTTCGATCACGTCGGCTGGTTTACGAACTATGACCCTGCGGGAGTCGCGTCGGCGCCAACGCAGACTCTATTTGGATCCCTGGCACATGAAGGTGGACCATTGGATTTCCTGGCACCGATTGACGTCATCGTCTCCGGGCCAAATGCCACTCCGGAAGCAAAGTACATTTTGACACTTTCTGTTGTGGTGGTTCTGGCACTGCTGGCCAAGAACCTAGTACGCGGCATGACAGGAAGGGCGTGGATGGCAATCCGCGATTTTGATATTGCCGCTGAAATTATTGGTATACGACCACTCAGGACAAAACTCCTCGCTTTCGCAATCAGTTCGTTTTACTGCGGAGTGGCCGGTGCCCTCTATGTGTTCACATATGTGGGAAATGCAGATACTGAAGCCTTCGATCTCATCCGCTCATTTACGATTCTGTTCATGATTATTATTGGCGGGCTGGGTTCGATTATGGGGTCGTTCCTGGGGGCGGCGTTTATCGTGCTGTTACCACCGTTTCTGAATATTGTGGCTTCTAATCTGGGAGAGGGGACTCTTTCGGGAGCTGCACTGGCGAACTTGGAGCTGATCGTCTATGGTGGAACGATCGTATTCTTTCTGGCTGTTGAACCCCTTGGATTTGCACGAATGTGGCAGATTATCAAGGAAAAGCTCCGTCAATGGCCTTTTCCGTACTAGCTTATTGTTCAAAATTCCAATTCGTTCAATATTCTTAGAGTTGCGGTGTTAACATATTTATTTTGTTTCAACCTTAATTTGTTAGTCCACAGTGTGGGAGGTAAATAATATGAAACTTAAATCCATTGTGCTGTCGCTGACCGCGATGGTTATGTCTGTAGTTCCATTTTCAGTTTCACAAGCGCAGGATATGGAACAGTTCTTTCCAGCGCTCGTCTACCGAACTGGACCGTATGCGGCAGGTGGTTCCGGCTTTTTTGGCGGATTTGAAGACTACTTGGCACTCCTTAACCTGCGTGATGGCGGTATCAACGGCGTCAAGATGGTTTGGGAAGAGTGTGAGACCGCATATAACTCAGACCGCGGCGTTGAGTGCTACGAACGTCTGAAAAATCAAGGTGAACACGGTGCCACAGTGGTGCATCCACTCAGCACTGGAATCACCTATCGTCTGATCGAACGTGCAACTGCTGACAAAATTCCGGTTATCTCGATGGGATACGGCCGAACAGATGCTACCAACGGTAAGGTATTTCCATGGATTTTTCCATTGATTACCAATTACTGGAGCCAGAATACTGCAAAGATCAAATACATCGGTATGCAGGAAGGCGGCATGGGAAATCTGCAGGGTAAGAAAATTGCCAACCTCCACCACGAAAGTAGTTACGGAAAGGAAACTATTCCCGTGTTGAATGTGCAGGCCGAAAAGTACGGCTTTGAAGTGAAACACTATCCGGTAGCCCATCCGGGGCTGGACCAGAAAGCTGCTTGGCTTGATATTGCACGTCGATACAAGCCTGACTACGTCATCCTGAGAGGTTGGGGAGTCATGAATCCAACCGCTTTGAAAGAGGCTGCACGAGTCGGCTACCCAGCTGACAAAATTGTTGGTGTTTGGTGGAGTGGAGCCGAAGAGGATGTTATCCCTGCCGGTAAGGCCGCAGTGGGTTATGTTGCCGCCGGATTCCACCCTTCCGGTTCTGATTTTCCGGTTATCGCGGAAATGCTTGATATCGTTCATGGCGCGGGTCAGGGTAACATTTCACCGCAACGTGTCGGAACGATTTACTACAATCGCGGCGTTGTGGCCGGCATCGTTACAACCGAAGCGATTCGCATCGCTCAAGAGAAGTATGGCACTAAAGTTCTCTCTGGTGAAGAGATGCGATGGGGGCTTGAAAATCTTAGCATTTCTGCCGAGCGTATCAAGGAACTCGGTGCGGATGGTCTCATGGCCCCGCTCACGGTTACCTGTGCTGATCACGAAGGCGGTGGTCCAGTGAAATTCAGTCGTTGGGATGGCTCCAAGTGGGTTGAAGTAACCGACTGGATTGAAACTGACAAGTCAATCGTGGACCCGATGATTATGGATAGTTCAATGGCCTATGCAGCGGAAAAAGGAATCACGCCGCGTGCAGGCATGAGCATGGGATCAGATTGCGGTTAATGTCTTAATTTTTGCACACTAAGGTCTATTTGTGAACGAGTCAACACAATCGTCAAGCACAAACGGCGAAGCGATAATCAGTGTCAATAACATTGAGGTCATATATGACCGGGTTATTCTCGTTCTGAAAGGCGTGTCATTAGAGGTTCCCGAGAGGGGCATCATTGCCCTTCTCGGAGCCAATGGCGCAGGCAAAACAACCACCCTCAAAGCAATCTCCAACCTATTGCGCGCTGAGCGTGGCGAAGTCACGAAAGGTTCGATCATTTATCGTGGCGAACGCGTTGATGCCCTCACACCCTCCGATTTGGTGGTTCGAGGTGTTACGCAGGTGATGGAAGGTCGACATTGTTTTGAGCACCTTACAGTCGAGGAAAACCTGCTAACGGGTGCATACACACGTAGGGATGGGCGAGCTGCCATCCAGGCAGACCTTGAGCTGGTCTACAGTTATTTTCCGCGGCTTAAAGAGCGAAGAACTGGTGTTGCCGGATATATTTCTGGTGGCGAACAGCAGATGACAGCAGTGGGCAGAGCACTGATGGCGAAACCATCAGTTATTTTGCTTGATGAGCCTTCAATGGGACTGGCACCAACGCTGGTTGAGGAAATTTTTGAGATCATCAAAAGGCTTAACGAGAACGAACACGTGACCATTTTGCTTGCTGAACAGAATACGAATATGGCGCTTCGCTATTCTCAATACGGTTACATTCTTGAAAATGGCAGAGTAGTGATGGATGGAAATGCTTCAGACCTGCTACAGAATGAAGATGTAAAAGAGTTTTATCTCGGCGTCAGCGGTGAAAACCGAAAAAGCTTCCGAAACGTTAAACATTACCGGCGGCGAAAGCGCTGGCTGGCGTAAGTTAATTCACACAAGTTGATGACGTTTCAGTCTCAACCTTGATCATTTCTGATCAACTGCAATTCAAGTCGGCGAACAATTCTGTAAATCCAGCGTCGCAACCCCCTCATGGCTACTGAATTTTACGATTCCCTAGAAGTCCGTGACCCCGAGGTGCGAGAGCAGGAACTGTTTTCAGCACTTCCAGGACAGCTGATTCACGCATCATCCAAAGCCCCTTTCTTTGGACAGCAACTGTCAGAATTCGATCTCGAGTCGATCGATTCGCGCGAAGCATTGGCGACGCTGCCACTTGTCAGAAAATCCGATCTAAGTCGACTGCAAAAGGAACAGCCACCGTTTGGAGGTTTGGCAGCTTATGATCCCGCTAATCTGGTGCGTATATTTGCTTCACCAGGTCCGATTTATGAGCCTCAGACCAGTCGCCCGGATGGATGGCGTTTGTGTCGAGCTCTATTCGCAGCAGGAATTCGCAAGGGAATGCTGGTTCATAATACATTTTCATATCATTTCTCACCGGCTGGCATGATGCTGGAGAGTGCCATCGGTGAGTTGGGTTGTGCGGTATTCGCGGCAGGAGTCGGGCAAACCGAATTACAGGTTCAAGCTATTGCAGCACTGCGGCCTCAGGCCTATACAGGTACTCCATCTTTTTTGAAGATCATTCTGGATGCCGGAGTTGAATCGGGTGCCGATCTTTCTTCTTTGGAAAGGGGGCTAGTATCCGGTGAGGCATTGCCTCCTTCACTTAGAGAAGATATCAGAGATCAAGGTGTTCAGTTGTTGCAAGCTTACGCGACAGCTGACGTCGGGTTGATTGCTTATGAATCAGAAGCCATGGAAGGATTGATTTTGGATGAAGGTGTGATCGTTGAGATTGTGCAGCCAGGTACCGGTGATCCAGTCGCACCGGGTGAGGTTGGTGAAATTGTGGTTACCGTATTTAATCCCGACTATCCACTGGTTCGGTTTGCAACCGGAGACCTGTCTATGGTTATGGAAGGACAGAGCCCTTGCGGTCGTACCAACACACGAATCAAAGGCTGGATGGGACGTGCTGATCAGACAACCAAAGTACGCGGTATGTTTGTGCAGCCGATACAAATCGCTGAGATTGTGAAGCGGTTTCCAGAGGTCTCTAGAGCTAGACTGGTCATAAGCAGTGAAAACCACCAGGATCAAATGCATTTGAAGTGTGAATCTACTGATCATTCAGAAGAACTACAGCAAAAAATCGCCAAAGCAGCTCGAGAGGTTTGTAAGCTACGAGCAGATGTCAGCTTTGAAGCGCCTGGTTCGTTACCTAAAGATGGCGTTGTCATTCAGGATACCAGAACATATGACTGAATATGAGATGCTCTTGAATAATTTCTCGTAATTCGCGCCATAGTTGAAAAACTAGAAGAGTCGATTATTCAAAAGAAATAGCAATTTAATTTCCGGATAACAGACACTGACACTTTGGGTGGTACCTGTCATGAAGGCCGTAGCGAAAGAAACATAACGGTCATTCAGACGCATCAGTACATTGGAGAAAGCCTACGGACATCAGTTGATATCAACGCTCACGCCGGTTGCGTTAAAAAATTACTCCCCCTTGTACCCGTTATTGTTCCTCAAATGAAAATGGAGTTTCGCAGATTCTTCAAGCTCTTGATTCAAGTGTTAACTTAAAATTTTAGAGAAGAACAGGTTGCTCCGAATTCTGTGCGAAATTAACTGACGGAAGGAACAACGCTTTAGCCAATTTGCTTGCTTTCTGTCTCATCAGTTTCAAAATAATTTGTTTACCCGAATTTAGCGTTCTAAGTCAGATTGAGTCCTTTAGCCTCAAATAGGAAACAAGCATCGCTTCGTACCGTGGCGATGCCAGCGAATGCCAACCCGAGTGGCGACATATTTGGTGGATGGATTATGTCCCAGATGGATATTGCGGGTGGTATACATGCTTATGAAGTCGCCAAAGGGAGAGTTGCTACCGTCGCTGTCGATGCAATGACTTTTCATCTGCCGGTTTATGTAGGTGATGTTGTCAGTTGTTACTGCTCAACACTAAGAATCGGAACGACCTCTATTGCAGTTAAGGTTGAAACTTGGGTTCGTCGTCGTTCAAGCGGTGATGTTGAAAAAGTTACAGAGGGACGTTTCACATTTGTTGCAATTGACCAAAACGGTCGACCAAGACCTGTACCAAAAAGTGACCATGAGTGAAGCAACATCCGACCCGATGAGTCTGGCCGCGCAGATTTCGAAAAGGGGTTTGCCACCTGTACATAAATGGAATCCTGAATTTTGTGGTGATATTGATATCAGAATCGCGCGCGACGGTACCTGGTTCTACATGGGTTCACCGATCGGTCGACAGCGATTGGTGCGGTTATTTTCGACTGTGTTGCGCAAGGACGATGATGGAGAGCATTACCTTGTCACTCCCGTGGAAAAACTTCGTATTCAAGTTGAAGATGCACCGTTCCTGGTTGTTCAAGTTGATGAACAGGGACAGGATGAGCATCAGAATCTGTATTTTCGAACTCGAACTGATGACATTATCCTTGCCGATGCGGATCATCGTATATGGGTGGCGTTTACCGAAGACGGTGAGCCGTCGCCCTATATTGAAGTGAGAGATGGATTACAGGGACTGATTGCTCGCAATGTCTATTATCAGTTGGTGGAACTCGGAACTGAACGCATCAGCGATACTGGCCAACAATTTGGGGTTTGGAGTGCGGGCGAGTTCTTTGTATTGGGAGATGTGGAATGATCGTTGACGATATTCAATCACTGAGGCGGATTCTGAAAGAAAATCGCACCATTGCAATGGTGGGTCTTTCTGAGCGCTGGTTCAGACCGAGTAATTTTGCAGCAAAATATCTACAAGAATATGGTTATCGAGTGATTCCGGTCAATCCAAATTACGAATCCATATTGGGTGAAAAGTGTTACCCGAGACTTGAGGATATTACAGAACCAATTGATGTCGTTGATGTATTTCAACGGTCTGAAGTTGTTGTACCGATTGCTCATTCAGCAATCAATTGTGGTGCCAAAGTGCTATGGTTGCAGCTTGGAGTTTTCAATCATGAGGCAGAAGAACTGGCAGCCCAGGCTGGCATGGATGTAGTCGTCAATCGCTGCATGAAGATTGAACATGCAAGGTTATTCGGTGGTCTGAACTTCATTGGTGTTGACACAAAAGTCATTTCGTCAACGCGTTCCACTTGGGTCAACTAGTAGACGTTACGATGGCCGACCGAGAATTTGGAATAGAAACACTGTGCCTGCATGCAGGCCAGTTACCTGACCCCGCAACTGGTGCCCGCGTACCACCGATCTACCAAACTGCAGCCTACGTCTTCGATTCTGCGGACCACGCTGCAAGTCTGTTTAACCTGCAAACCTTTGGCAACATTTACACCCGAATCATGAACCCGACGAATGCGGTCTTCGAACAGCGAATGGCAGCATTGGAGAAGGGTCGGGCCGGGGTTGCAGTATCGTCTGGAATGGCGGCACAGTTAGTTGCGCTACTGACAATTCTACAGGCCGGTGATGAAGTGGTGTCGGCAAAGACACTTTACGGAGGAACCCACACCCAGTTGGCGTTTAACTTTAGAAAGTTAGGGATAGATGCGACGTTTGTGGATAGTGATGTGCCGGACAATTTCGCCGCTGCAATTACACCGCGCACCAAGTGTCTTTATGTTGAGTCAATTGGAAATCCAGCCAGCAACATTGTTGATTTTGAAGCTGTCTCTGAAATCGCTCGAGTACATGGCCTTCCGTTAATTGTTGACAATACGTTCGCAACGCCTTACCTTTGTCGACCGTTCGAATTCGGAGCCGACATCGTGGTTCATTCAGCCACTAAGTTTATTTGCGGGCATGGTACATCGATTGGAGGTGTTCTGGTAGAATCGGGCAAATTCCCCTGGGACAATGGGAATTTTCCGACCATGATGGAACCATCGGAGGGTTATCACGGCATTCGGTTTTACGAAACGTTTGGGGATTTCGGCTACACGATGAAGGCGAGATGTGAAATTCTGAGGACTTTTGGACCGACGCTCAGCCCTTTCAATTCTTTCCTGTTCTTGCAGGGGCTGGAAACATTGCATGTCCGCATGGACCGCCATGTTGAAAATGCAAAAGCAGTCGCTGAATTTCTTGAAAATCATTCAGCAGTCGACTGGGTTAGTTATCCCGGACTGAAATCCAGTCCTTATTTTGATCTTGCGCAGAAGTATTTCCCGAAAGGTGCCAGTGCAATTATGAGTTTTGGAATAAGAGGTGGCGTAGAGTCCTGCGTGCGCTTTATTGAATCAGTTCAGTTTCTGAGTCATTTGGCCAATCTTGGAGACGCTAAAACACTGGTCGTTCACCCAGCATCAACGACTCATCGTCAGCTAGATGAAGACGCCCAGAAGGCCGCTGGTGTTCAGCCGAATATGATCAGAATTTCAGTAGGACTTGAAACTATAGAGGATATTCTGTGGGACCTGGATCAGGCATTGGACGCGTCTCAAAATTTATGAAATTAAGCAATTACGGAGCTGATTGACTTTCAATGAACTGCTGTCATCATTATCAGTATGCAGCGGGGCAGGAGTCTGTTTTCGCGGTAGATTTCAGTTCGATCAAATATGGCCCCGATGCACTTGAGGAGTTGCATTACGATGCGACAGAACTCGGGATGACAAGAGTTGCATTGTTTACTGACCCAGTTGTCAAGAATCTGGAACTCGTACATTCTGCTATACAGGGACTTCACGGAGCTGGAATTGAGTACGAAATCTACGATGAGGTGAGTATCGAACCGACAGACAGGTCGTTTAAGGAAGCAACCAGATTTGCCATTGAAGGACGGTTTGATGGGTTTATTTCGATTGGTGGCGGCTCAGTCATTGATACCTGCAAGGCAGCGAATCTATACAGTACTTATCCGGCTGATTTCTTGAATTATGTCAACGCACCGGTCGGTGAAGGATTGCCCGTTCCTGGCAATTTGACGCCTCATATTGCCTGTCCAACTACTTCGGGAACTGGAAGCGAGTGTACGGGTATTGCGGTTTTTGATTTTCTCGAAAAGCGCGTCAAGACAGGAATTGCTTCTTCAAAATTAAAGCCAACACGAGCTGTTGTCGATCCCAATACCACAGAATCTTTACCAGGGAACGTAGTTGCCGCAAGCGGTTTTGATGTGGTGTGTCACGCGTTGGAGTCATATACTGCTAGACCCTATACTGCACGAAAGCGACCCGCTAATGGTGTACGCCCACTGAGTCAGGGGGCCAATCCGTATAGTGATATGGGCTGTCGGCAAGCACTTTGGCTGACTGGTAAGTACTTGGTTCGAGCCGTTGAGGATGCCAGTGATAAAGAAGCGCGTCATGGAATGATGCTGGCTGCAACACTCGCAGGAATAGCGTTTGGCAATAGCGGTGTTCACGTCCCACACGGGATGTCCTACTCGGTCGCAGGACTGGTGAAGGACTATTTTCCCGAAGGTTATCCTTCGAACCACCCACTGGTTCCGCACGGAATTTCTGTCGTAGTTAATGCGCCAGCCGCTTTTCGGTTTACCGCATCATCCTGTCCGTGGCGACATTTGGAAGGTGCCAAACTACTGTCAGCCGATGTTGGCGGTGCCACTGAACTAGAGGCGGGTGAAGCACTGGGCGAACATCTGAAGACTATGATGAAAGCCACTGGAATTCCAAACGGGATTTCAGAAGTTGGCTACGACGAGAATGACATCGGAGAGTTGGCTCAAGGAGCCTTTATGCAGCAGCGTCTGTTGAGTAATGCTCCATGCGAAGTGACTGAAGAAGATCTGGAAAGCATGTACACTCAAGCCATTCGGTACTGGTAATGAATAACGACAGATTTAGATTGATAAGGCCGGAATGGGGCAACTGGGATGCAATTTACAAGCGATTTCGATGGAACATCCCTCAGCATTTCAATATCGCTCATGTGACTTGCGACCGACACGCCGAGCATTCAGGTGATTCGGTTGCGATCTATTGTGAAAACAAAGCGGGTGAAACGAGCCAATTCACATTTTCGGATCTAAAGCGACTGTCAAATCAGCTTGCTAATGTCTTGCAGCATTATGGCGTTGAAAAGGGAGACCGCGTAGGCATTGTTCTCTCGCAACGTTCAGAGACCGTTATCAGCCACTTGGCAATTTACAAAATTGGCGCAATAGCGCTTCCACTTTCTGTACTGTTTGGTCCGGAAGCAGTGGGCTACCGTTTGAATAACAGCGGCACCAAGGTGGTGATTACGGATTCTGCACACGTTGACTTGATTGAATCCATTCGTGATGAGCTGCCAGCACTTGAAACAATCATTGATTGCGATAGCGACAGAGGATTTTGGAGTTTGCTTGAAAAAGCGAGTGATTGCTTTGAAATCGTCAACACGCTTTCCGAAGATCCAGCCTATCTTGTTTATACGTCCGGAACGACAGGGCCACCAAAAGGTGCGCTTGCTCCCCATCGCTGTCTAATCGGCAATTTGACTGGGTTTGAAATGTCTCACAATTTCTTTCCTCAGGAATATGATCTTTTCTGGACACCGGCTGATTGGGCATGGACCGGTGGATTGCTAGATGCATTGATTCCTTCGCTCTACTATGGAGTGCCGGTACTTGGTTATGATGGCGGTAAGTTCGATGCCGAAAAAGCCTGTCATCTCATGGAAAAGTACCAGGTTCGAAATGGGTTTATCCCACCAACGGCGCTAAAAATGCTGCGTCAGCTGGGAAATTTCAGACTAAAGTTTGATATTCAAATGCGCACAATCATGTCTGCGGGAGAATCACTCGGATCTGAACTTTTCCTTTGGGGAAAGGAAGCTTTCGGAATTGAAATCAATGAAATGTGGGCACAGACCGAATTCAATTACATCTGCGGAAATTGTGCAGAAGTTATGGAAGTTCGACCCGGATCAATAGGCAAAAGTTATCCTGGGCATCGAGTCGAACCGGTTGATGAAAATGGAACTGCTTTACCCGCAGGTGAAATCGGTGAACTGGCTGCGGATCGCGATGATCCAGTTATGGTAGCTGGTTATTGGAAAAACGAAAAAGCCACCCGTGATAAGTTTATTGGTAAGTGGTGGGCAACAGGCGATATGGGCTACAAAGATGATGAGGGATACATATGGTTTGTGGGCCGCAAGGATGATGTTATTTCGAGTGCTGGATACAGGATTGGGCCTGGAGAAATTGAAGACTGTCTCATTAAGCACTCAGCTATCGCACAAGTCGCAGTTATTGGCGTACCTGATGAGTTGCGAGGTGAAGCGGTCAAGGCATATATCGTCTTGAAACCAGGTGAAGTACCGTCTGAATCACTGACGGATGACATTCAGAACTCTGTCAAACAGCGATTGGCGGCCTATGAGTACCCAAGGATGATTGAGTATATCGATGATCTACCCTTAACCACGACTGGCAAAGTCAAGCGGAACGATTTGCGCGCCCGTCATATAGAAGAAAACAGCTGATCTTTACTTTTGATCAGTTGGTTTCCTTGCTAAAGTAACACGTCGACGCCGGGATTCCTGAGGTGTCTGTTGCAGGGGACGATAGATTTCGACCCGATCCCGGTCAGCAAGCAGAAAATTGTCTGGAACTTTTGTTCCGAAGACCCCGAGCGGGGCAGAAGAAAAATCAAACTCTGGATAGTCGGTGCTGAGACTAGTCTGATTAACCGCTTGTCGTGCGGTAACTTGTCCCGGAAGTTCAAGGTGGACAATTTCTTGCCTGGATTCTCCCGCAAAAACGACTTCGACTGAAATGCGCTTACCGCCGGTTTGAAGTTGAGTTGAATTTTTCATCTTGAAATTGTCAATTCCGATTGGCCAATTGCTGATTCATACATCTGCGTCTGGCTTCGCTTTTAAAACTTTCAAGCATTACTTTTGGCAGGGTTTTTGTAAATGGGCCTAGAGCAAGCGCGGTTGCTCGATTTGAAAATTCGTACTCTACTTCCAGGTTGACTTGGCATTTATTCTCCCCAAGTTCCGAAAAAGTCCATGTGCCGTTCATCCGCTTGAATGGACCTGATACCAGTTTCATTGAAACCGATGAATACGGTGAAATGAAATTACGAGTTGTGATGTGTTTACTAAACTTACCTATATGAAATTCGATACTCGCGGTATATCCGTCTGCATGCATCTGGTCCAGCCTGCCGGCATTGCAGAAACTAATAAATTCGGGATATGACTCGACATCATTTACGATATGAAACATCTCTTTACAAGATAAGTCGACGATTGACGTATGACTGTAAGTCGTTCCTGACGAAGAAAAAGGGCGCATATCTTGAATCAGGACTGACTGCAGTTCTGAGAATTTGACAGTCGAATCGGTTCCGAGAGGTTGGACTTAATGAGGTCATCAAGTTCAATCCAAAAGAAATCAGGCCCTGGATATCCGGTGATGCGCCCAACTTCCTGTTGATTGTGGAACAGCACGAATGTTGGGGTATAAATGACCGGTTCCGCCATGTCTAGGGATTCAGGATAGTCGCCGCTATCAAAATCATACCGTTCCAGCGGAGCTTGGCAGGATTCCGGTGTCAAGTGGTAGATTCCACCTATATCTTCCTCCCATTTATGACACCAAGTACAATAATCGGAGTTAAACATCATCAATTGCGTGGCGCTGAACGCTTGCAGAGGAAGCAGACATAATAGCGTCAAAATCGCTGAGTTCAATAGTCGAAAACTCATGAATATTTGAGGTCGGTGATGTTGGAAGAACTTGTTCGTCAGTCAATGGCAACAGTCCGTCTGCACATATCGAACTTATCGCCAGTTAAGTGAATTATAGCCATTGCTATGTTTATCGGAAAATTGATGAAACAGTAGTTGCTGGCGTTGGATAGTTCAATGTGTTCGAGAAAAGAATCTGATTTAGTTGACGCAAAATCAATGGCATAGGGAAACGTCGGAGGGTTACACACAGTGAGTAGATCATTCTTGGCCGCACTCGGTGAGATGAATAGCCTGTTGATGGATGGTGCAACAGGTACCAATCTGTTTGACATGGGTCTAGTTTCAGGAGATGCCCCAGAACTTTGGAATGCTGATTATCCAGAACGAGTGTTTGAATTGAATCGTGGATTTGTTGAAGCCGGGTCTGATGTAATTCTGACAAACACCTTTGGCTGCAATTCCATGCGATTGAAATTGCACGGTAGTGAGAACCGGGTTTCTGAATTGAATGAGAAAGCAGCGGAAATTGCACGCAATGCAGCGAACCAAGCTGACAGAGATGTGTTTGTGGCAGGGTCTATGGGACCTTTAGGAGAGTTGATTGAGCCAGTCGGAACCGTAAAACAGAATGTGGCGGTTCAAGCCTTTACAGACCAGGCACTGGCACTGGAGCGGGGAGGATGCGACCTTTTATGGATTGAAACTATTTCATCGCGAGAAGAGCTGATTGCCGCGGCAACAGGTGCAGCGGCGACCAAATTACCATTTGCGGCTTGTGGCAGTTTCGACACGAATGGTCGAACTATGATGGGAATCAGCCCAGCTGAATTTGTTGAAATTTGTCTTGAGATGGATGTTCAGCCCTTTGCAATCGGTTCAAATTGTGGTGTTGGTCCTGCTCAGACCGTTGCTGCAACTCTTGAAATGTCAAACGCATATCCAAATATGTTTCACTATATTGCAAAGGCCAATTGCGGCATTCCTGTCTGGGAGGGTACACAGATTCGTTATACCGCTACACCAGAGCAGATGTATTTGTATGCTCAGATTGCACGAAGTACAGGTGCAACGATCATCGGTGGTTGCTGCGGTACAAAATACGATCATGTTCGAAAAATGCGAGTGAGTCTTGATCACTACAAGCCGATGCGAAAGCCGACGATGGCAGACATCGAGGAAAAACTCGGTGAAGTTTTTGACACAACACCTGTGAAAACAACCCGTAAACGAAGTTCGAGACGTCGGTCAAGGTAATGGTTGGGCGAGTGAAGAAAAAAAAGAAGCAAGATTCAAGTCACAATATTACGACGAATAGAAAAGCTTCCCATGATTATCATCTCGAAGAGCGCTATGAGGCAGGTATTGTTCTGCATGGTTGGGAAGTTAAGAGTATGCGGGCGAATAATCGAGCGAATCTCAAAGAGAGCTATATTACTCCGAATGGCGGTGAGTTGTTCTTGATCGGCGCTCATGTCTCGCCGGATGCCACAACGTCTACTCACGAAGTAGTGAATCCCACGCGTAGTCGTAAGCTGCTTTTACATAGGGTAGAAATTAACCGACTAATCGGTTCAGTTGAAAGGAAGGGGTATTCTCTGATTCCGACTCGGCTCTATTGGAGTGATGGTAGAGTCAAATTGGAATTTGCTCTGGCCAAGGGGAAGAAGCAGTACGATAAGCGTGCTGCGATCAAGGCTAGGGATATTGAGCGAGACCGAGACAGAGATCTATCTCGACTAAAGTAAGCGACGGATTCGTCGCAATATCGCAACAGTTAAAGCGAAGAACTGGATAACAGCATTGCAGTAATGCAACACCAGGTTTAATTTAGGAGGTGAAGACACTATAGTAACCGTTGGCTAAAAATTGGGGGTGATCTTGGTTTCGACGCGGGTCACAAAACCGTTGGAGCATGTCGAGGTGCAGGTGCCTCGTTAAACTGTCTGCAAAAAATTAGTTGCCAACGACGACAACTACGCCTTAGCGGCTTGACCGCTGAGCCTCGTGATTTCCATGTCTGAATGGTAAGAATCGGGGTCAAATAATTTCAGACTAGCTGATAGGGATTGTTTCGTAATCCTGTCAGTGAATTCGATGCCTCGGCATCCGAGACCGTCATACTCAGGACTGTTTACCCGGACAGAGGATGACCGTACTAATGGGTAGACTAAGCATGTAGTCGCCAGCGCGCGGAGGGCTCACGGACGCGGGTTCAATTCCCGCCACCTCCACCA